>JAEZAA010000313.1 GCA_023430625.1 Pseudomonadota bacterium | reverse complement strand
CTCCATCAGCCGCGAGGAATACGAGTACACCAAGGAAGTGGGCCCCCAGCTGGGCCTGCGCAGCCTCAACGTCTGCACCGGCTGCGGCCCGGGCGCCATGAAAGGCCCCATGAAGGGCGCCACCATCGCCCACGCCAAGCAGCGCATCGAGCACGGGCGCTACATCGGCCTGACCGAGCCCGGCATTATTGCTGCCGAGGCGCCGAACCCCATCGTCAACGAACTGGTGATCATGCCGGATATCGAGAAGCGGCTGGAGGCCTTCGTGCGCCTGGGTCACGGCATCATCGTGTTCCCCGGTGGCGTGGGCACGGCGGAGGAAATCCTGTATCTGCTGGGTATCCTGCTGCACCCGGAAAACCGCGACCTGCCGTTCCCGGTGATCTTTACCGGCGCCAAGGAGCAGGAAGGCTACTTCAAGATGATCGATGACTTCATTGCCCTGACCCTGGGCGACGAAGCCCGCAGCCGCTACCAGATCATCATCGACGATCCGGCGGAAGTGGCGCGCCAGATGAAGCAGGGCATCCGTCAGGTCACCCAGTTCCGCAAGGACCGCAGCGACGCCTATTACTTCAACTGGCTGCTGAAGATCGAGAAGGAATTCCAGGTGCCCTTCAAGCCCACCCACGAGAATATGCTGGCGCTGCCGCTCCACAAGAACCAGCCAGTGCACATGCTGGCTGCGGCGCTGCGCCGGGCGTTCTCCGGCATCGTGGCGGGCAACGTCAAGGCCGACGGCATCCAGTTGGTGGACAAGTACGGCCCGTTCGAGATCCGTGGCGACAAGGAAATCCTGGAGCCGCTGGAAGGTCTGCTCACCGCCTTCGTGCAGCAGAACCGCATGAAGCTGCCGGGCAGCCACTACCGGCCCAGCTATCGCATCGTGTCCTGAGGCGATGTGAAATCGAGCTAACGCGAGGCCGGGACCGACCCGGCCTTGAGCGTTATCCCTGTGCGCGTTCTCAGCGGGTTTGCCCGGCGCCCGGTGTTCCGGTGCCGGTTCCTGCACCCGTTGCCGCGCCACCCGTTGCCGCCCCACCGGTCGCGGCTCCACCAGTCGTCGCTCCACCCGTCGCAGCACCGCCCGCACTCGGCGCCGTGGAACCCGCCGGCTTTTTCAGGTTGGCATAGTAGGCCGCCACGTTGGCAATGTCCGCATCACTCAGAGCCGCCGCCTGCCCCTGCATCAAGGTCGCTTGCGCCCCTGTGCGCTGCTTGGTCTTATACGCCTGCAGAGCAGACACCAGATACTGCTCGTTTTGCCCCGCCAAATGCGGATACATGGGAATTGCCGCCATGCCATTGGCACCGTGACAGGCAACGCACACGGTGTTTGCAATTTTTTTACCCGCCTCTACGTCCGCAGCCGACGTGGTTAGGGGCAATACGATGGTGCATGCGCCCAGTAACAGAGGAATGTTCAGTGATTTCATTATGGTGACTCCTCAGCCTCAATCATCAGGTGGCAGTTCATCATGTGATCGCTCGTCATGTGACAGCTGGCGACGATCGCCAATACCGTCGATAAGGTACAGTCTGAGGAGCCCCGATACGAACGACTGACCGGCGCCGGACGCGCCCTGGGCGCTGGAGCATTTGAAGCAGTCCTGTACAATGAACCCCACTTATGACGCGTACATTGGAGCCAGACATGGCTGTGAATCAGACTCCCCTGCCCGTTCCTCATCCGGCCCCTGGCAAGGCCGGTGTTCTGCTGGTCAACCTGGGAACCCCAGACGCCCCGGAGCAGGGCGCGATCCGGCGCTATCTCAAGCAGTTCCTGGGCGATCCCCGGGTGGTGGAAATACCGCGCCCGATCTGGTGGCTGATTCTGAACCTGATCATCCTCCCCCTGCGGCCCCGGGGCCTGGTCGACAAGTACAAGCAGATCTGGCTCAAGGGCGGCTCGCCCATCAAGGTGATTACCGAGCAGCAAAGCTTCAGCCTGTCCCAGCGCCTGCAGGCACGCGCCGGCGATCAGGTGGAGGTGCGCCACGCCATGACCTATGGCAATCCGTCCATTGCCAGCGCAGTCGACGCCTTTATCCAGAACGGCGTCGAGCGCATCCTGGTGATGCCGCTCTATCCCCAGTATTCCTCCACCACCACGGCCGCAGTCTGGGACTCGCTCCACCGCTCATTGGCCACGCGCCGCGACATTCCGGAGATCCGCTTTCTCAAGCGCTACCACCTGCACCCGCGCTACATCGAAGCGCTAGTCGAAAGCATTCGCAGCCACTGGCGCCACACCGGACGCCAGGGATTTCTGCTGTTCTCGTTCCACGGCATCCCCAAAGCCAACATCGACAAGGGCGATCCCTATCAGCGGGAGTGCCAGGAAACGGCCCAGGCCGTCGCCACGACCTTGGGACTGGCGCCGGAGCAATGGAAAATCACCTATCAGTCCCGCGTGGGCCGGGCGGAATGGCTCACGCCCTACACCGACGAGACCATGAAGGAACTGGGCAAGCAGGGCCTGACGGGGCTGGATGTGATCTGCCCGGGCTTTGCCGCCGACTGCCTGGAAACGCTGGAGGAAATCAAGGAAGAGAACAAGGAATACTTCGAACACGCGGGCGGGAAGGACTTCCATTACATCGAGGCGCTCAACGCCCAGGCCAGCCATATCGACCTGCTGGAAGAACTGGCTTTGACCCATCTGCAGGGATGGATCAAGGAAGCTGTAAGAGCGGAATCAAGTTTGGGCCACAAGCCAGCCTGAGAGACCCCTCACCCTAACCCTCTCCCCGTGGGAGAGGGAATTGCCTTTACCTCGCCTGAAGATTTGTCCAAGGAGTTGATTCCATGACTGTTGACTCGCCCGTGCTGTTTCGCGAACAAGCCACCGCCAGTGGCCATCTGATCGGGATCGCCACCCTCAACCAGCCCCGTTCGCTCAATGCCCTGAACCTGGCCATGATCGGCCAGCTCAGCCAGCAACTGGCGCAATGGGAGATGGACTCGCGCATCGTGGCGGTCTGGCTGGAAGGGGCGGGTGACCGCGCATTCTGTGCCGGCGGCGACGTGGTGGGGCTGTATCGGGCGGTTCAGGCCGAGCCGGATGCGGCCGCGCAGCTGGCAACCCGCTATTTCAGCCAGGAATACCGCCTGGACTACGGCATCCACCGCTACGGCAAGCCGATTCTGTGCTGGGGCAACGGCATTGTCATGGGTGGCGGCCTGGGGCTGATGGTCGGCGCCAGCCACCGGATCGTCACCGAAACCTCCCGCATCGCCATGCCGGAGATCAGCATCGGCCTGTTCCCGGACGTGGGCGCCAGCTGGTTCTTGAATCAGATGCCGGCCGGCTGTGGCCTGTATCTGGGCCTGACCGGCAACTCCCTCAATGCCGCGGACGCCCGCTATCTGGGGCTGGCCGATCACTGCATCGCCCAGGAACAAAAAGCCCAGGTTCTGGAGCAGCTCGCAGCTCTGCCCTGGACGTCCAATGCCGATGCGGACCGGACGCTGTTGACCGAACGGCTGCACCAACTCGAACTCCCCGCCGAGGCGCAGCCCGCGCCGCAGGTGGAACCGCGCCTGCCGCTCATCCAGACTCTGACCGGCGCGGATACGCTCGCAGAAGTCGTGCAGGCCGTCTTGAATCAGGACACCGACGACCACTGGCTGCGCACCGGCCAGGACATGCTGCGCCAGGGTTCTCCCCTGACCGCGCATCTGGTGTGGGAGCAACTGCGACGGGGCAAACACTGGAGCCTGGGGCAGGCCTTGCGGCAGGAGCTGGGACTGGCGGTGCATTGCATGGAGTTCCCGGACCTGCGGGAAGGCATCCGGGCCTTGCTGGTGGACAAGGACCGTCAGCCACACTGGCAGTTTGCAGGAATTGAGGAGGTGCCGGCGGCGCTAGTGGAACGATTCTTCACCAGCCCCTGGCCCCTCCACGAGCATCCCCTGCTAGATCTCTAGAACGGCGGATCTCTAGACAGGCTGGATGTCGAGGAGAAGAATCTCTGGAAACGGGAATATTCTAGGAGAAATCCAGGAGAGCTCTAGGAGCGCGCGCCGGACTGCACCAGCAGCATTTCCAGATCCCCCAGCTGGCGGTCCCGGGCAATGGTCAGCGCGGTCATGCCGGTCTGGCTGCGAAAGTTCACGTCGGCACCGGCCCGGATCAGGATCTGCGCCATCAGCAATGAGTTCAGCTCCACCGCCTGCATCAGCAGGGAGCGTCCGTCCATCACCGCATTGATGTCGGCGCCGGCCTGAATCAAGGCATTGATGGTGGGCAGGCTACCGCCGCGTACCGCCACGGCCACGGGCGTCAGTCCCTCGCCATCGCGATGTTCCAGATTCGCGCCGGCCGCGATCAGCACCCGCAGAGCCGGCACATCACCGGCGGCGGCCGCGTGATGCAGCGGGGAGGATTGTCCTTCGGCCACGCCCAAATTAGGGTTGGCACCTGCGCGCAGCAGGGCCAGCATGGTTTCGCGCTTACCATTGGCCGCCGCTTCGGTCAGGGCCGTCCCGCTGTCGCTGACGGCATTCACGGATTCGCCCTGGTTCATCAACTGCTGCACACGGGCCAGATCGCCCTGCCCCGCCGCCTGCATCAAACTGGTGGGAGCACTAACCCGGGTTACGTCGGTACGGGCTTGCGGCGAGCTACAGCCGGCCAGCACAAGCGCGAGAGTGCCAGACCACAGAACACTGGCAAGGCGGGTTTTCATGGTGAATCTTCCCTGTCGTCAATCAGAATCGTCTTTTTAATAAAATTGCCCCGAGGAGTAAAGGAACCACGTCATACTGGCAACATCCGCCCGCCGCGAGCGCCGGGGTTTGTGCGCCATCCGCCGCCGGCTGGTACAATGGCGCAACCTCCACGTCAGGAATGATGTCCAGCC
>JAEZAA010000307.1 GCA_023430625.1 Pseudomonadota bacterium | reverse complement strand
CCCTAGCCCTCTCCCGCAAGGGGAGAGGGAATTTTCGAACGTCCTTCCTCGCCTTCCTACCACGTCAAATACGCCAACAACCCCAGCATCAGCGGCAGGGACGCCAACGTAAACAAGCCATTCCAGTGAAATGCCACGATGTACTTGGACACCTGCCCCATCCGCGACAGGATCATCACCGAGGGGCCGAAGGGTGACAGCATCATCGCCAGCGAGAAGCCGATGGCCAGGGCCACGCCCGTGGTCAGCGGCGACAATCCCATCGTTTGCAACTGCGCCAGCACCCCGGCCAGAAAACTCATCACGGCAATGGGCGCGATTCCAATCGCCGCGCCCAGCGGCAGCAGCAACAAGCCCGCGGTGGCCACCGCCAGCTCCCATTGGGGCGTGAGCAGGTCGGGAGAGATCAGGTCGGTGGGCACAAGAGAAGCCAGGATGCCGCCGAGCGCGGCGGAACTGGCGAAGATACTCATCTCGTTGCGCTGGCCGATCATGTTGTTGGCCACTTCCCGCAGCAAGGCCTTGGGTTTGCGCTCTTTATAAAGGACATACGCCAGGGTCATGGTCGGCACCAGCAGGATTGCCGCGCGGGAGACGTTCAGCTCGGTCAGCCCCACCAGAAGCCCCATGCCCGTCAGCAACAGGCCCACGAAAACCACCAGCGTTCCCGCGCCCTGGGGAACACCGTCCAACTGCACCCGCTGGCTGCTGATAGCCTTGAAGCGATGACGTTCCAGCAACGAGCCGGCAATCATGAACAGCACGGCGGCACAGGCGGTATAAGGAAGTAGCGCGCTCCAAGCCAGGTCCGGCACCTCCCGCGCCAGGATCGCCAGTGCGATGCTGGTCGGTGCAATCAATGGCACCAAGGCAAAGCCCCGCAAGGTCGCAATCAGCAGGCTGCGCACCCAGGTCACCCGGGCCTCACCCTGAATGCCGCGCTGATCCAAAGTCTCGGACAAACTGCCGCACAGCACGTGCATCACGCCGAAGTTCAGCACCGAGGACACACCGCAGCTGGTCAGCACGTACTTGGGATATAAAAGCTCCGGGCGACCGCCCAGCAGCAGATCATGGATACGGCGCAGGACTTCCAGCCGCCGCACCAGAAAGTTCATCAGCCCCAGGCTACCGAGAAACGAGGCATAGAAGGCCGCGGACTCTGCCGCATCCGCCAGGCGCTCAGGCGTCATGGCCCCCGCCAGGGTCACGCCCAGGATGGTGAGCACCGTCGCCGCTGCCAGCAGACGGGCGTAACCTTCCAGGCTGGAGAAAGCGAGTGTGAAGTAGATCAGGAATAACCCACAGGCCAGGTAACTCAGCCCAACCCAACCGCTAGCGATCGCCAACAGCTCACACAGCACTCCCAAAGGCAGCCAAAGTCGTTTCATAGGGCAAGGACATCCCAGCACAGGTCTAAGGACAGCAACAACCGCTTGCTTTCAATCAAGCGACCCTTTACGTTGGCGAAATATAAAACTATATTTCGCTGAACGAAACTGTACTATCATTTTAGCAAGCATTCCAATATCGACACCGGTTCCAGGACGGAACTTTCCAATGCTGTGACGAGGTTTTACATGAACGCTTATATCTACGACGGCCTCCGTACTCCCTTCGGGCGCCACGCCGGTGGCCTGGCCAAGGTACGTCCCGACGACCTGCTGAGCGACGTCATCCGGGCCTTGATCAAGCGCAATCCGTTTGCCCTGGACGCCTATGAAGATGTGATCGCGGGCTGTACCAACCAGGCCGGCGAAGATGCCCGCAACGTCGCCCGTCACGCGGGCCTGCTGGCCGGCCTGCCCATTACCACCGGTGGCCAGACCGTCAACCGCCTCTGTGGCTCGGGACTGGCTGCCATTATCGACGCGGCGCGGGCCGTTCACTGTCATGAAGGCGAGCTGTTCGTCGCCGGCGGCGTGGAGAGCATGAGCCGCGCGCCGTTCGTGATCGCCAAGAGCGAGTCGCCCTTCAGCCGTCAGTTCACCGCCTTCGACAGCACCATCGGCGCCCGCTTTCCCAACCCGCGCATTGAATCAGAGTTCGGCGCCGACACCATGCCGGAAACCGCGGATAACGTGGCGCGGGACCTGAACCTGTCGCGCGAGGCGGTGGACCGTTACGCCGCGCAAAGCCAGGCCCGTTATGAAGCGGCCCGCCAGAGCGGGTTCTTCGACGAGGAAATTTTGTCCATCGAGGTGGCGCAAGGCCGCAAGAAGCCACCGGTGATCGTCTCCGCCGACGAACATCCCCGCGCTGACTCCACCTATGAGGTGCTGGCCGGTCTCAAGCCCTTGTTTGCCGACGGCGTGGTAACCGCGGGCAATGCCTCCGGCATCAACGACGGCGCCGGTGCCATGCTGGTGGGTTCTGCCAGCATCGGCGAAAAATTTGGCATCCAGCCGCGCGCGCGCATCGTCGCCGCGGCCATTGCCGGGGTTGCGCCCCGCGTCATGGGCCTGGGCCCGGTACCGGCCAGCGCCAAGGCGCTGGAGCGCGCCGGCCTGACCCTGAAGGATATGGATGTGATCGAGATCAACGAAGCCTTTGCCGCCCAGGTTCTCGGCTGCACCACCCAAATGGGGCTTTCCGCCTCGGATTCGCGCCTGAATCCGAACGGTGGCGCCATCGCCGTGGGTCACCCGCTGGGTGCGTCCGGCGCACGGATCACCCTCACCGCCCTGCGTCAGCTGGAGCGGACCGGTGGCCGTTACGCGCTGGTCACCATGTGCATTGGCGTCGGCCAGGGCATCGCGGCGGTCATCGAACGCCTGCCCCGCTGATCGGAACCAGCGAAACCATAAGCGAAACAGCATCCGCTGAACATTTACTGCAGATTAACTTGAACAGACTTTACTCAGGAGAATAACAATGGCTACTGCCCCCTGGACCGACCTGCTCCTTCTGGAACAACAGCTCGACGAAACCGAGCGCCAGGTGCGCGACAGCATTCGCGCCTTCTGTGACGATCGCCTGATGCCCGGCATCCGCGACGCCAACCGCAACGAAAAATTCGACCGTGACCTGTTCCCCGCCATGGGCGAACTGGGCATGCTGGGCGCCACCCTGCCGGAAGAGTACGGCGGCCCGGGCTTGAACTACGTGTGCTACGGCCTGATCGCCCGTGAAGTGGAGCGGGTGGATTCCGCCTACCGTTCCGCGCTGAGCGTGCAGTCTTCGCTGGTCATGTTCCCGATCCACGCCTATGGCCAGGAGCCCCTGAAGAAGCGGATCCTGCCCAAGCTGGCCTCCGGTGAATTCGTGGGCTGCTTCGGCCTGACCGAGCCCAACCACGGCTCCGACCCCAGCCACATGGAAACCCGCGCCAAGAAAGTGGACGGCGGCTACCTGCTGAGCGGCTCCAAGACCTGGATCACCAACTCCCCCATCGCCGACATCTGCGTGGTCTGGGCCAAGCTCGACGGCGTGGTGAACGGCTTTGTCATCGAGCGCGGCGCCAAGGGTCTGGAAACGCCGAAGATCGAAGGCAAGTTCTCCCTGCGCGCCTCTGATACCGGCTCCATCTTTATGGACGAAGTCTTCGTGCCAGACGAAAACCGCCTGCAGGTGGAAGGTCTGAAAGGCCCCCTGAGCTGCCTCAACAAGGCCCGCTACGGCATCGCCTGGGGCGCGCTGGGCGCCGCCGAGTTCTGCTGGCACGCTGCCCGTGGCTACACCCTGGAGCGCAAGCAGTTCGGCCGCCCCCTGGCCGCCAACCAGCTGATCCAGAAGAAACTGGCCGACATGCAGACGGAAATCACCCTGGGTCTGCAGGGCGTGCTTCAGCTGGGTCGTCTGATGGATGCGGGTCAGGCCGCGCCGGATGCCATCTCCCTGCTCAAGCGCAACAACTGTGGCAAGGCGCTGGAGATCGCTCGTGTTGCCCGCGACATGCACGGCGGCAACGGCATCTGCGACGAGTACCATGTGATCCGTCACGTGATGAACCTGGAAGCCGTCAACACCTATGAAGGCACCCACGACGTTCACGCGCTGATCCTGGGCAAGGGACAGACCGGTATTCAGGCTTTCTATTAAGGCCTGAGTCGCCATCTGAAAAAAGGGAGCTTCGGCTCCCTTTTTTGTCGCCGAGTGCTCGGGCACAGGAGGAAATGGTCGACTATACTTCGCTGATACGCTCACGGTACGTTTGCGAGCGATAAGCGGTTGAGAGCTTGAGATGATGTTGTACGGCCGTATCCGCCTTGCGCGCGTTGCCGCGTTTTTCTTGCATACCCTGTTCCTGCTGTTGTGCCTGTCGCCCGTGCGTGCCATGGCGGAAGGTGCGACCGATGTATCGGTACCCGCCATCGATGTCGCGGCAATGGTCGAGCACCAGATCCCGCTCGGACGCTATTTCCTTTATACCGTCGCGCCGCAAAACGACCTGACGCTGGCCGATCTGCTCGAGCCGGAACTTGTCAGCTGGCAACCCAGCCAGGAAGACGTGCCAAACTTTGGCCTGACACCGGATACCTACTGGTTCAAAGGCCGCCTCACCAATAGTTCGTCTCGACACATCACCCGGCTGCTGGAGATTTCCTACCCGGTGCTGGATTACGTGGACCTGTACCTGGTCCACGACCAACGGGTGCTTGCGCACTACAAAGCCGGTGACCGTCGGCCCTTTCACGTCCGCCCCCTGGATAACCGCCATTTCCTGTTTGAACTTGAAGTGCCTCCGAACGGGACCATTGATCTGTTCCTGCAGGTGCAAAGCGAAGGCTCCCTGCAAGTGCCGGCCACGCTCTGGGAGTCTCGGATCTTCATGGAGCAGGATCAGCGGCAGCTAAGCCTGCAGATGCTGTTCGCCGGCTTGATGCTCTCCATGGCCATCTACAATCTCCTGATCCTTTTGGTGGTGCGCGAACAGAGCTACATCTGGTACGTGCTGAACGTCGTGTCCTACAGCATCTTCCAGATGAGCCTGCAGGGTCTGACCTTTCAGTTCCTGTGGCCTGAGTGGCCACTCATCAACGCCGTAGTGGTGTCGGCCGCCATCGCCTTAAATCTGATGACGGTGGCGATGTTCACCGACACGGTGCTCAAGCTCCGTACAGTCGCCCTCCCTCTGCACTACCTCATGCGCGGCTTCGCCACGGTAGGCGGAGTTCTGTTTATCCTGGCGTTTATGCTGGACTACGCCATCGTCATCAAGGTCGACATCATCCTGGTGGCGATCTTCGCCCCGACCGTGACGCTGATCGGCATTTACTGCTGGTGGCGCGGTGACGTCCTGGCGCGCCTTTTCACGTTGGCCTGGCTGCTGCTGGTGTTCGGCAACACGGCGCTGGCGCTCAACAAATACGGCCTGCTGCCGGCGGTCAGCCTGTTCGAGCACAGCTCCCAAATCGGCGCGGCCGCCGAGGTGCTGCTGCTGTCCTTTGCCCTCGCCTACCGCATTACCCAGGAACGGCGCCTGCGGGAAGCCGCCCAGCGCGAATCGGCCGCCGCCCAGCACCAACTGCTGGAGGCTCAGATCCACCTCAACGAGGATCTCGACCGCATGGTGCGGGCACGCACCGAGGAGCTGCAGGCCGCCAACATCAAGCTGGAGGAAATGAGCTCGACCGACGGCCTGACCGGACTGCGCAACCGCCGCTACTTCGACGAGGTGCTGGCCCGCGAGTACAGCCGTGCCTACCGCGAGGGGCTGCCCATCTCGGTGCTGATCTTCGATATCGACTTTTTCAAGAAGCTCAACGACACCCACGGCCACCTGTTTGGCGATCTGTGCCTGATCCGAGCCGCCCGGCTGATCGAGGCCGACACACAGCGTTCCCTGGATACCGCGGCGCGTTATGGCGGCGAGGAGTTCGTGATGCTGCTCCCCAACACCGATATGGCCGGGGCGGTGGTCGTGGCGCACAGCATCCGCGATGCCTTCCGGCAAACGGTGGTGGAGGATGGCGACAAGCGAGCACGGATGACGGTGAGCATCGGCGTTGCCAGCCTGGTTCCCGACACCCTCAACGCGCATGAAGAGCTGCTGCGGCTGGCCGATCACCGGCTGTACCGCGCCAAGGAGAACGGCCGGGACCGGGTTGAATGGCAGGAAGATCAGGCAGCGGGTTAGACACGGGCCACTTCGGCGCCCGACCGGAAGCCAGCGTTTCCCGCCCATAAAAAAACTCCGTCCGAAGGCGGAGTTTTTCGTTAAGCCGCAGCTCGGTTCGTTTAGAAATCGAACTTCGCGGACAGCATCACTTGCTGGTATTGATCACTGCCTTTGATTTGGGCGTGGTCGAAGTCCCAGTAGGCATATTCGATGCCGTAGGTGACTTTCGGCGCGGCCTGCCACAGCAGGTTCACCTGGGTCGAGGTCGCGGAATCCAGATCACCCCGGGTGCCGGGTGCCGCGAAGGCATCGTCCACCGCCTCGGTGTGGGACAGGACCAGGTTGCTACGCAGGCTGGATGACCAGTGGTGGCGGTAGGCCGCGGTCAGACCTTGTGCGTTGAACTCTTCCACCTCGTCCGCCGGGCTGGCGTTAACGTCCGGATAGGCATACAGGCCCATGTAGCGACCGATCGCGCCATAGGAATACTGCAGACGCAGGTCATCCTTGCCGAAGGTTTTGATCAATGCACTGACAGACACTGCACCGGCCACCTTCTTGTCTTCGTCGGTTTCCAACTGACGGCCCAGCAGGGCCAGCGAGTAATGGCCGTGACCTGTTTTCAGGTTGTAGCGCAAGGCCACATCCGGGATGGACTGGTCGTTGCCGCCATCTTCCGGGTTCTCCAACGCCATCATCAAGCTACCGCCGGGTGCGGCCATGGTGTAACGCACCAGCGGCTGACGCACGTGCATGAAGGCGGCCTGCTTGCCCTGGTTCAGGATTTCCGGCATCACGCTGAGATCGGTGAAGGTGGAGTAGGTCTGACCGATGGTCCAGCC
>JAEZAA010000298.1 GCA_023430625.1 Pseudomonadota bacterium | reverse complement strand
TGCCTCGGTCAATGCCTTCTTGAGGTCAAGGAGCATCTGGTCAAGACGGCTGCTGCTATAGGAAACCTCCTGCAGGCCTGCTCGCAGGGTTTTCAGCAGTTGCGGCACCAGTTGGACCCAGCGCTGGCGATGTTCCTGATCGCAGTGGGGTTGCAGGCACCAGATCAGGTCATCGACCACCCGCACCGTATCCTCCCATTGATGGGTCGCGTCGTCGCGTAGGTAGGCGAGGAACATGACGCGGCTCCAGCCATTGCGTAACAGGTCGACGGCGATGGCGGGCAATGGATGAGCCTGGGTCCTCTCGTTCAGGATCTGATCAACCAGCAGTTGTGCTCGTTGCGATCTGACTCGGCCTTCCTCGGCTTCCCGCGTCCGTTGTTCCACAAGACTTGCTTTGCGTTCTTCGCGCGCCAGGAAATCGGAGAACTGCTGGTGCAGTTCCTCGAACAGGGAAATATCGCCGTGGAACTCATCCAGAATACGCAGGACGATGCTGTGCATCTGCTCGTACAGTTTGTCGCGCTTCTGCTCGGAGATATCGCTCCAGCCGATACCAGCTTTGGCCAGGCTGTTGAGCAACTTGCGCGCCGGGTGGGTGGCCTTGCTGAAGAAGTGCTTGTCCTTGATCACCACCTTGAGAATGGGAATCTGCAGCCGGCTGATCAGGACCTGAACCGGAGCGGACAGGTTGTAGTCGTCCAGGATGAAGTCGAACAACATCGATACCAGGTTGATCAGGTCTTCGTCTGCTTCATTCAGTGTGGGCGTGGTGCCGCTTTTCTTGGCCTGGTCCTCCAGCAAATGTGTGATGGCCGAGCGTAGATCAATAGCCTGCACGGGCCCTTCCGCCAGGTTGTCGACCGGGCGCGCGGGTTGCAGTTGGGACAGGAGGCTCAAGAGATCCTGGTCGCTGATTGGCTGGGCGGCGACCGGTATGCTATAGCCGTGATGCGCACTTGCGGGGCTGGTTGCGCGAAGTGCGCCCAGTAGTTCCTGAATCTGGGGGAACAGGTTTTCCTGTTCGGTGCCTGAGGGGGCCGCTATTGCAGGCTCAACTGGCCGCTCGGTCGGTGGCGCGCTCGTTTTCGGCGTGACCGGGGCCTTGGTTGCGCTGTATTTCAGATGAGGCAGTACACCCGCGTGCACGAGGAGGCGATTGCCTTCCTCCAGCACCTGATTGAAATTCCCCAGTACGTAGCGATCGAACTGCTTATAGATGATCAGCTTTTCGCGGATATCAACGTCCAGGTTGCCGCACGCGCTGGCAAAGGCCTTGCAGAGTGATTCTGGTTCCAGGGGATTAACCCGGGGGGCTTCCGCCGGCAATTTGAGCGCGTACGAGAAGCGGGTCTGGAACTGCAGCAACGAGCCCATGCAGTTGGCTCGAGCCTTGGAGATCATGCTGGTAATTGCAACCGACTCCTCCAGGGCATCGTTCTGAACCAACGTCAGCGATTCAAGACTGGGTTCTTCCTGTGCAGCCCGTGCAGTTGTCGCTCTAAGTTCAGGCGGGCTGGTGAAGAGTCGGGCTAATTCCTGCTGAAGTAAGGTTTCGATGCCTTTGCGCTTGATGCGGACTTCTCGCATGGCTTCGAAGTAGCGGTTTTGCTCATTGTTGTTTCTGGCGCCGTTTGCCAATTCGAAAAATGAGTCGTCAATGCCATCGAACATGCCGTGCATCAGGCGCATGATGCCGAGCGTCGCGCTGTCCTGGATGTTTGACAGGACCGCAGCAAAAGGGTTGGGGTGGCCGTCCTCTGATGAGCCGTGGATGTAGCTAACGCCGCTACCTTGTTTCATCTGACTCTCCCGCGCATGCAGTTGTGCACGCTATCACCCGCATTAATCCTGGATGTACCTGCTGGAATGGGCAGCAATCGCTTCCAAACACAGAGGCGCAGTAACAGTCTAGATATTACGGCGATTGATACAAAAATCTACAACAATGTTAACGATTCTCACGTTGGTTACAAAAAATATTCGTGAGGCGGGAGGATGCTGCGGGGAAGGAGAGGGGCCCTACGTGCACTACAGGTGACGTAGGGCCTGACGTTTAGCTGGTATAAACGGGACCGATGCCCATGCTCCAGATAACCACGCTGATTGCGAGCAGACCAACGAGCATGACCAGTCCCACGGTGAGGACGCTTGATGCGAAAAGAAAGCCACGCTCAGGCGGAATTTTCATGAGGATCGGCAGGCCCTCATATAACAGGTAGACGGCATAAGCAGTTGCAGCCAGGCCGGCGGCCATGCCCAGCCAGATGCTGGGATACGCGGCGATTACCCCCACAATGAAAAGCGGGGTGGCGGTATAGGCTGCCAGGACGATACCGCGAGGCGTTCTGTTGTCCACGCCGTAGGTGGCGGCAAAAAGGTCAATGAATTTTCCAAGTACAAACACACCACACAACATGGCGAGATAGAACAGGCTGCAGAGCTGGAGGGCGCTGCTGCTGGTCAGCTTTACGATTTCGCCGCTACCAACCTGCCAGCCAACCTGGGTGGTTCCATAGTAGGCTGCGACAGCGGGAATGAGTGCGAGCAAGAGGGTGTGTTGCAAGTAGAGTTTGCCGACGGACGGCTGTTCACTGCGGATGGATTCCCATTCCTGATCAGGGTGGGTCATTAGGCCAAGGGTATGGTTGAGAATCATGGCGATCTCCTGAGTTATTTTTATTTAAACCCTATATTGACTTTTAGGGTTTATTTTTAGTTGGGTCAAGGTCTCAGTTAGATCGTTACCTTTTGTCGTTCGCACAGTTATACGGTTCGGTTATATAGGTGAGTAGGCAAGCGATCAGCAGGCGCGGTAATACTGCGGTTGCGTCTAATAAATGAAGAATTAATTGCTCTTCTTTTTCTTACGGGGGCGTGGCGAAACCAGGGCGGTTTTTACCATGTTGTCCTTGATTTGCTTGATCTCGACTTTGTGTCCGTGCAGTTTCAGGCAGATATTGCCTTCAGGGATGGCCTCCAGCGCTTCGGTAATCAGGCCGTTAAGCGTCTTAGGACCGTCCGTCGGCAGTTTCCAGCCCAGGACTTTGTTGATCGAGCGCAGTGAGGTGGCGCCGTCGATGAGAAAGTTCCCGTCCGGTTGGGGTGTGATGGTGGGGCTGCTGGCGGCCATATCGGTCGTGAACTCGCCAACAATCTCTTCCAGGATGTCTTCCAGCGTTGCCAGTCCCATGACGTCACCATATTCATCCACCACGATCCCAAGCCGGCGTTTCTCCTGTTGGAAGTTCAGCAACTGAACGTGGAGTGACGTGCCTTCGGGAATGAAATAAGGTTCCCGGCAGGTCTGGAGGATCATGGCCTTGGATGGTTCGTCCCGTGTCAGGAACCGGGTGGCATTGCGCAGGTGGAGGATGCCAATGATGTTGTTGATATTGCCTTTGAAGACGGGAATGCGGGTGTGTTGCATGGACCGGATCTGGGTGATGATATCGTCCAGGTCATCTTCGATATCAATGCCGACGATTTCACTACGAGGCACCATGATGTCGTTCACCGTGACCTTTTCCAGGTCGAGAATACTCAGCAGCATGTCCTTGTGGCGCTTGGGAATGCGCACGCCAGCCTCATGCACCAGGGTGCGCAGTTCTTCGCGGCTAAGGTGGTCATTGTTCGTTTCGCCAACGGGTATGCCGATCAGGCGCATGATCCCTGTTGAGAAAAGATTGACGAGCCAGACCAGGGGGTGAAGTATTTTCAGCAGCGGCGTCAGGATGAAACTCGCCGGAAACGCGATTTTCTCAGGGTAGGTCGCTGCCACGGTTTTTGGTGTGACCTCGCCAAAGATCAGCAGAATGATGGTCAGTCCCACGGTGGCAATGGCAATCCCGGCTTCGCCCCAGATCCGGACGGCCAGCAGGGTGGCGAGCGCCGATGCAAGAATGTTGACGAAGTTGTTGCCAATCAGAATGACGCCGATGAGGCGATCGGTCCGCTGCAAAAGATGGCCGGCAAGACGTGCGCCCCGATTGCCCTGCTTGGCGAGGTGTTTAAGCCGATAGCGGTTGAGGGACATCATGCCTGTCTCGGAGCTTGAGAAGAACGCCGAGAGCAAAATGAGAAATGCCAGTAAGGAAAGTAGCAGGCCAGTTGGCGTGTCGTTCAACGGAGCAGAACCTTCTGCGGTATGGGACCCCGTATCTTAGGGGGTTTCGGGGTGCTGTCAAGCATGGGGCTAGCGCTGCAGGATCAGCTCCAGCACCAGCTTGCTGCCCAGGTATCCCAGCATGAGAACGATGGTGCCGCCAAGTGTCCAGCGGCTGGCCGTTGGGCCACGCCAGCCGTATATGTGGCGCCCCAGGAGCAGAATTGAAAAGATAACCCATGCAATGAGGGAGAACGCAGTCTTGTGTACTAGGTGTTGGGCGAACAGGTCCTCGATGAACAGCGCGCCCGTCAAAATAGACAGAGTCAGCAGGAGCATGCCGGCCCAAATGTCTCGAACAGCATGGACTCCATGGTTTGCAGTGGGGGCAGCGCTTTGATCAGGCGGCTGGAGATATGAGTCTTGAGTTGCTTGTTCTGGATAAAGAGAAGTAGCGCCTGCAAGGCTGCTACCGAAAAGATGCTGTAGGCGACAATCGAGAGGCTGGCGTGCAGCAGGATACCGGCTTGTGCCTGTTGCACTCGATGGCTGGGCGGCTCAAGGAAGAGGGCTAGCAGCAGGGCGACCATGGCCAGCGGGTAGCCGACAAGAAGCAGGTTTTGGACAGGCTTGCGCCGGCTCAGGAAGAGCAGGACTGCCACGATCAGGTTGGTGATGAACGACATGCTGTCCAGCAGATCCAGGCTGAACCCTTGTCTGGTGTCGAGCATCAGTAGGTTGGCGGCAAAATGAAGCGTGGCGGCGGCCAGTCCAACTGTCAGCGTGAAAAAAGGGTGCTGCTCGGCCCGGCCAAGATAGACTTGGGATTGGCGGACTGTGCCGAGCCCATAACTGATGAGTGCGATCAGACTGGTGACGAAGAGGATCATATGGGCTCGAGCTGTCCTGCTAAAATCTCGGGCCAAGGGCCTGATGCGCGAATCGCGCGCGGCGCGGGCGCAAAAGACGCTGCCAGAGGGCATCAGTTTTGGGCCTAATAATAGGAGTATTCGGCGATCTTGTATATGGTAGGGCCGATTGGGTGTCGTGAATCTGCTTGCTGATTTATATGACTCCCGCCGGGATCTGATTATAATCCCGCGCTGCATTAATTCCTTCGAACACCTTCGAGGTACCCGTTCATGTTTGAAAACCTTACCGATCGGCTGTCGGACGCGCTCAGGAAAGTAACCGGCCAAGCCAAGCTGACTGAGGATAATATCAGCGACGCACTGCGTGAAGTGCGGATGGCGTTGCTGGAAGCGGATGTGGCACTGCCTGTCGTGAAGGATTTCATCGAAGGTGTGCGTCTGCGGTCGCTGGGGCAGGAGGTCATGCGCAGTCTGACGCCTGGTCAGGAGTTCATCCGCATTGTGCGTGGTGAGCTGGAGCGGGTCATGGGTCAGGCGAACAGCGAGCTCAACCTGGCGGCGCAACCTCCGGCCGTGGTGCTGATGGCCGGTCTGCAGGGTGCGGGTAAGACCACCACAGTGGGCAAGCTGGCTCGTTTTCTGAAAGAGCGCAAGAAAAAATCCGTGCTGGTGGTGAGTGCCGACGTCTACCGTCCCGCTGCCATCAAGCAGTTGGAGACATTGGCGCAGCAGGTGGGTGTCGAGTTCTTCCCCAGCACTGCCGATCAGGATCCGGTCGAAATCGCACGGGGTGCGATCGACGCGGCCAAGCGCAAGTTTGTCGATGTGGTGATTGTCGATACCGCCGGCCGCCTGCACATCGACAGCGGCATGATGGACGAAATCAAGCGCCTGCACGGTGCGGTTCAGCCGATCGAGACGCTGTTCGTGGTCGATGCCATGACCGGCCAGGACGCCGCCAATACGGCGAAGGCATTTAATGAAGCCCTGCCATTGACGGGTGTGGTGCTTACCAAGGCCGACGCCGATGCGCGGGGTGGGGCGGCGCTGTCGGTGCGTCATATCACCGGCAAGCCGATCAAGTTCCTGGGTATGGGCGAGAAGTCCGATGCGCTGGAGCCTTTCCATCCGGACCGGATGGCGTCTCGGATCCTGGGAATGGGCGATGTGCTGTCGCTGATCGAGGAGGCGGAGCGTAAGCTGGATCGCGACAAGGCCGAGAAGCTGACCAAGAAGTTGAAGAAGGGGAAATCCTTCGATCTTGAGGATTTTCGCGATCAGCTCCAGCAAATGAAGAATATGGGTGGTATTGGTGGTCTGCTCGACAAGCTGCCTGGCATGGGGCAGTTGGGGCAACTGGCGCAGCAGCAGGTCAATGACAAGTCCATGGGGCGCCTTGAGGCCATCATCAACTCGATGACGCCGCACGAGCGCCGCTATCCGGACGTTATCAATAATTCCCGCAAGCGGCGCATCGCTGGTGGCTCGGGAACGGATATCCAGGAGATCAATCGTCTGCTGAAGCAGCACAAGCAAATGCAGAAGATGATGAAGAAGTTCTCCCAGAAAGGAGGCATGGCAAATATGATGCGGGGTATGAAGGGGATGATGCCCCCCGGTGGCGGGTTTCCGCCATTTGGCCGTTAAGCTTTCGATATTTGGCCGCTAAATGGGCGTATGATGCCTGTTTACATGGCGCTGGATGCGCCGGTTTGGCGGCTTAATCCCGGTGTTGTAGAGAAAACATGCGGTGCCTGTTTTCTTTGTCTTATTTTTTGCTTAGAATATGCGCCCTTTCGAGTGGCATTGATTTTTTCAAACGCTCATACGAGTTTTATAGGCTTACAGGATTAGAATCAGCATGGTAACTATCCGCTTGTCCCGTGGCGGCTCTAAAAAGCGCCCCTTTTACCACTTGAACGTTACTGATTCGCGTAATGCGCGCGATGGCGGTTTCATCGAGCGAGTTGGTTTCTTCAACCCGATTGCCCGCGGTCAGGAAGTGCGTCTGCACGTTGATCGTGAGCGCGTGAGCTACTGGGTTGGTACTGGCGCCCAGATGTCTGAGCGGGTTCAGCAGCTGTTGAAAGACAAAACCGCCTAATAGCATTTGCTAGAAAGGTCGGGACCGGTCATGACGCAGAACCAGCCTAAGCAGACGGTGATCGGTAAGATCACGTCGGTATACGGTATCAAAGGCTGGGTGAAGGTGTTGTCCTATACCGATCCGCTGGAGAATCTGCTGGGTTATCGGCAGGTGGATCTGGTGGCATCGGCACAAGCAGGTGCGCTGCCGGGTGGTCAAAGCCTGAAGAGGGTTTTGGTCGAAGGTGGCAAGCTGCATGGCAAGGGATTAATCGTCAAGCTCAAGGGTTACGACGATCCCGAGTCTGTGCGTCCGCTGTGCGGCAGTTTGCTGGCGGTGGATGTGGAGCAGTTTCCCGAGCTGGAAGATGGTGAGTATTACTGGCACCAGCTCGAGGGCCTGAAGGTAATGACGATGGCTGGCGAAGAGCTGGGCGTGGTTGACCACTTGCTGGAAACCGGTGCCAATGATGTGCTGGTGGTGCGAGGCATCGCGAGCAGCCTGGATCAGCGCGAGCGCCTGATACCCTATTTGCCGGATCAGGTCGTTATGGGCGTTGATCTGGCCGAAGGCGTGATTCGGGTGGATTGGGATCCGGAGTTCTGATCGGTGAAACTTGGGGTTGTCAGCCTGTTTCCCGATATGTTTCGAACGTTGACCGATGTCGGGGTCACGGGACGGGCATTTCAGCAGGGGCTGGTAAGTTTCCATAGTTGGAATCCGCGGGACTTTACCCATGACCGGCATCGTACCGTGGACGATCGTCCTTATGGGGGCGGGCCCGGTATGCTGATGAAGGTTCAGCCATTGCGCGATGCCATCCATGCGGCGCGGCGCGAGGCAGGGCCTCAGGCTAAAGTGTTATATATGTCGCCACAGGGGCGCCGGGTCGACCAGGCTGCTGTGCGGCAGATGGCGCAGCAGGAAAGTTTGATCTTTGTCTGCGGGCGTTATGAAGGAATTGATGAGCGCATCATCGAGACTGAAATCGATGAGGAGTGGTCGCTAGGGGATTTTGTCCTGAGTGGGGGCGAATTAGCGGCCATGGCGATCATGGATGCGGTTATTCGCTTGATTCCCGGAGTGCTCGGGCATGATTTGTCGGCAGCCCAGGACTCCTTTGAAAGCGGATTGCTGGATTGCCCGCACTATACGCGGCCAGAAGATTTCGAAGGCCGGTTGGTCCCGCCGGTGTTATTGCAGGGGCATCATGAACAGGTTCGACGCTGGCGCTTAAAACAGTCGCTGGGGCGTACTTGGCTGAGGCGGCCGGATCTCCTGGCCAAGTTGGAATTAGGCCAAGAGCAGCAGCTGCTGTTGGCGGAGTTCATTCGAGAATATGAGGCGTCACGCCCATAGTTTTCGTTAGACGGTTTAAGGTTTTAGGAGCGAGCGATGAGCAACAAGTGCAACATTATCAGAGAAATTGAAGCTGAACAGATGACCAAGGAAATCCCGGAGTTCAGCACCGGCGATACGGTCGTGATTCAGGTTAAGGTTATTGAAGGCCAGCGCGAGCGTCTGCAGGCATTCGAAGGCGTGGTGATTGGTCGTCGCAACCGTGGACTGAACTCCGCCTTTACCGTGCGCAAAGTCTCCTACGGCGTGGGCGTGGAGCGTACGTTCCAGACCTTCAGCAAGCAGATTGAGTCGATTCAGGTGAAGCGTCGCGGTGACGTCCGCAAAGCCAAGCTGTACCACCTGCGTGAACTCAGTGGTAAGGCTGCGCGCATCAAGGAAAAGTTGGCTTAATTGCCGCATTCCGCTGCGAGGAACGGGTAGCTTCGGCTGCCCGTTTTGCGTTTAGAGCCATCAAGAACTTCTGGCGATGTCGGACAATCTGGACGAGCAGTTGTTAGAGCGTTTTCTCGACGCTGCCTGGATGGAAAGCGGGTTGAGCGACAATACGCTGATGTCCTATCGGCGGGATCTGCAGATCTTTCTCGGCTGGCTTCGTCAACAGGCGGGATTCGAAGGTCTGGTCCAAGTGCGCAGGGGCCAGGTTCTCGGGTATCTGGCGTTTCGCATGGGCGAAGGCTATAAGCCCGCCTCCACAGCGCGCACGCTGTCCTGTCTGCGTCGCTTTTACCGTTACCTGCTGCGCGAATCGCTCATTGCCACTGATCCGACCTTACGGGTCGACAATCCCAAGCAGGCCAAGCGACTGCCCGGCACTCTCACCGAGTCCGAAGTTGAATCCCTCCTACGTAGCCCTGATTTGTCCGAGGCAATTGGCTTGCGGGATCGCGCCATGCTGGAGCTGTTGTACGCTTGTGGCTTGCGGGTAACCGAGTTGGTGTCGCTCCAGTTGCATCAGGTCAATCTGCGGCAGGGGGTAGTGCGTATTGTCGGTAAGGGCAATAAAGAACGGTTGGTGCCCATGGGTGAAGAAGCTCAGGCCTGGCTCGAACGCTATATGGCAGCGGCTCGCCTGGAGCTCATGGAGGGGCAGGTCAGTGACGTGCTCTTTCCCAGCATGCGCGCCCAAATGATGACGCGGCAGACGTTTTGGCACCGTATCAAGTTGCATGCACTGAACGCCGGTATCAATAAGCCACTGTCGCCCCACACCTTGCGCCATGCGTTCGCGACTCATCTGCTAAATCATGGTGCGGATCTGCGAGTGGTTCAGTTGCTACTCGGCCACAGTGATTTGTCGACGACTCAGATCTATACCCACGTTGCCCAAGTACGCCTGCAGACGTTGTACAAGCAACACCACCCGCGCGGATAGTGGGTGGCGGTGAACACCGGTGGGCCCGAGCGCTGGAGTGCGTGGGAACTTTGGTGTAGCGTTGGCAGTCTATGCCATTAACCCGATCGGTTGTTTTGAGCAGGACTGTCGCAGCCCGTCGATCATTGATCTCTTGATTTGGATTTTCCTAATGAAAATGCGTTCGCTTCTTTGCTGGCTTCCTTTGTTCCTGTCTGCTGCTGTTATCGCCGAGCCGGCCAAGGAGGAGGCGCAGATCAGGCAGCTTCTGAGCCAGCGTGTGCCGGGGCTGGAGATTCAGTCGGTGGAGCCCAGTGTTATCAAGGGTGTTTATGAGGTCCGCAGCAATCATCAGGAAACCTTGTTTGTCAGCGCGGATGGTCAGTACTTCGTGGTGGGCGAGCTGTATCAGGTGAAACCGGAAGGGCTGGTGAACCTGAGCGAAGTGAATAAGCAGAAGGAACGGGCACAGGTGCTGGCTTCGCTGAAAGAATCCGACATGGTGGTATTCAAGCCCAAGCAGACCAAGGCGACCATCACCGTGTTTACCGACGTGGATTGTGGCTACTGCCGCAAATTGCATCAGGAGGTTCCGCGCCTGAATGAGCTCGGCATTCAGGTGAACTACATGGCCTATCCTCGAGCGGGTGTAGGGTCTCAGACCTATCGCCAGATGGTTGGCGTGTGGTGTGCCGATGATCAAAAGCAGGCGATGACCCTCGCCAAGAATGGCCAGGCCGTGCCCAATAAGGAGTGCAAGAACCCAGTGGTGGACCAGTTCAAGTTGGGGGCGCGTCTCGGGGTGACGGGTACCCCCTCCATTTTTCTGGAAGATGGCCGGGTCATACCTGGTTACGTGCCCGCTGATAAGCTTGCCGAAGGACTTGGCCTGGTTAACTAAATAGATCTCTCCTTCGTTCAACCGGGACGGGTCCACCTGTCCCTGTGTCTTCCAGAGTCGTAGTCCTTTGCGGACGGGGGGGCCCCCGGGGGGGGGGGGCGGGGGGGGGGGGG
>JAEZAA010000243.1 GCA_023430625.1 Pseudomonadota bacterium | reverse complement strand
GCTTATGAAAGGCATGCATGCTGCGGGGATGGCGACGGTGGGCAAGCATTTCCCCGGTCATGGCTGGGTGGAAGCAGACTCCCATGTGGACATTCCGCGGGACGCCCGGGAAGAAGAGGTCATTGTTCAGGACGATATGTCGATTTTCTCGGCACTTATGGGGCAGAAGCTGGTGGACGCCATCATGCCTGCCCATGTGATCTATGAGCAGGTTGATCCGGTTCCAGCTGGCTTTTCCCGTTATTGGCTGCAGACGGTGTTGCGGGGACGGCTTGGCTTTGACGGTGTCATTTTCAGTGATGATCTGAACATGGAAGGCGCCGGTGTGGCAGGCTCTTATGGCGCGCGCGCGGAGGCTGCACTCAAAGCCGGTTGCGACATGGCGCTCGTCTGCAATAATCGCCCCGGTGCACTAGAAGCGCTGCAAACACTGAAGTCTCTGAACGTGGCGGAAAACCCACGGCTGGCGCGGATGCGTGGACGCCAGGATTGGGACTGGGACAGCTTACGACAAAGCGATGCCTGGCTTCAGCACCGCCAGCGCGTGGATGCCTGTATCTGTTGACGGCAGTCGCCAGGCCAGGGCGCGTTACAGCGCCCGCTGATATCGACCTCAGTGCGGCCGCCGCGTATCATGTCGCGTTTTGACAGCCTGAGCCTCTGGGCGGTGCCGGCGTCGATTCTCTTGCAGGAACTGGTGCATGACAGAAAAACTATTGGCGGTGATTGGTGGCACGGGGCTGACGGAGCTCGAAGGCCTGAAAATTGTTGAAGAGCGGGCGTTGGATACGAAGTGGGGACAACCTTCAGCACCCCTGTTGTTCGGCGAATACGAAGGCCGCCGTATTGTGTTTCTGGCCCGTCATGGCAATCCCCACCGGATTCCGCCCCATCAGGTCAACTATCGCGCGAACATCCAGATGCTGCGGGATGTAGGAGCGACCGACATTCTTGCCGTGAACGCCGTGGGCGGGATTCATCCCAGTATGGGGCCAGCGCATGTGAATATTCCCGACCAGGTGATCGACTACACCTCTGGGCGCGCTCATACCTTCTTTGAAGGTGACCTGACGGAAGTGACCCACATCGACTTTACCTATCCGTACGAGCGGGAATTACGTGCGCAACTCATTGCTGCCGCGCAAGCTGCTGGTGTGTCGGTTACGACGGCTGGAGTTTATGGCTGTACCCAAGGGCCGCGTCTGGAAACCGCTGCCGAGATCGCGCGGATGGAGCGGGACGGGTGCGACACGGTGGGCATGACCGGCATGCCGGAAGCTGCCTTGGCCGCCGAAGCCCAGATCCGCTATGCAAGCCTGGCGCTGGTGGTGAATTGGGCCGCCGGCAAGAGTGACCACATCATTACCATGGACGAGATCTACGAAGCGATCCGGGTCGGCATGACATCGGTAAAGCAGATTCTGGCGCAGTTTATTCGTCAGTACTAAGTAGCCGTTTAGACGTAGAGCCTGGCGCCGTGGTTTGCGGCGCGGGCTCTGATGTTGGGACTAATCGGCTAGCTCGCCGGTCGCCGCGTCTGCGGCTTCATCTTCCGTATAGTCCGGGAGCGCTGGGTCTTCCGCCACATTGGCTGGCGCGTCAACTGGCTTGGCATACAACAGTACGCCGATCTGCGGGTGGTCAATGTAGTTCACCGCTGAGACCTTGAGTCGGTGCTCACCAGCCATGCGGTAGGAGCGATCAACCTGCCATTTGCTCGTACCATCCCGTGATACCCGAATGTGCGACTCAATAGCCTCGGCGATAACTGGGCCAATCGAGTTCGTCTGTAGTTCCTGTTCCGAGATGGAATCGGCGGGCGTTCCCGTTACCTCATTCACGTCCAGCGGGCGGATTTGCATAAATTCGCTGTAGCCCAGGTTCAGATTGGCTTGCAGAAAACGATGATGCTGAAGGGTCAGGGTGCCTTCCAGCCCGTACACTCCGGGAGCCGCTTCGGCGGTTTGCAGTACGATCGGCAAGGATTTGGTACCGAGAGCCTGTTTCCACGCCGCTGCAAATAACACCCGATATTTGCTGGAACGCTTGAGACGGCTGTGAGCGCTTGCCAGATAATTTAGCGGTTCGGACCGCAGCTGACTTCCACCCATTACTCCAACAGATCCGTCGGCCAGGCCGGAACTGTCGCCGGTTAAGCCATCGAGCGAAAATGCCCAGAACTGTTGCGGCATAACCAGGGCCTGCGCGGGAGTGGGCTGTTCAACGGTTTTAACCTGATCCGCCGAGCGCAGGAAGGCCACCATTTCCAGTTCATACCAGGTTTCGGCTCCGGCTGTTGAACCCAAGGACAATCCCAGCACCAGACCACACCAGCGAGCGAGTCCACGTATGGGACGCACAGGCGGAACCGGTGAATGTTGCATGGCTGCAGTCAGAGTTGCGGGTGGCCTTCTAGGAATCATGCGCTTGCCTTCTTCGTGTTATTGGCGGGAGCTGGGGCCAGCAGGGCGAGTATCGCATCAACTTGTTGCAGGCGCTCCTCCGGCGTGGCGGCCTTGTGATTAAATTTTAGCTGAGTTCCGTTCTCAAGCTTGAAGCGATCCGGCTGCGCCTGGATTAATTTAATGAGCGTATAGGGGTCGACCTGGGTCGAGGGGTTAAATTCAATTCGGCCGTTTTGTGCACCCATGGTGATCTTGCCGATACCCAATGCCTCTGCTTTCAGCTTCAGCTGGGTTTGACGCAGGAGAAACTTGGCGGGGTCGGGCAGCAGGCCGAACCGGTCGATCATCTCCACCTGAATATCCTTGAGATCCTCGTCGTGGCGGGCATTGGCAATGCGCTTGTACAGAATCAGCCGGGTATGAACATCAGGCAGATAGTCGTCGGGAATGAGCGCGGGAATCCGCAGTTCAATTTCCGCGCCGCGGTGTAGCGGTTTGGTCAGATCCGGATGGCGTCCCTCGCGCATGGCCTGTACCGCTTCTTCGAGCATTTCCAGATACAACGCAAAGCCAATGCTGTGGATATGCCCACTCTGTTCGGCACCCAGGAGTTCGCCAGCGCCGCGAATCTCCAGGTCATGAGACGCCAGCACGAAGCCCGCGCCTAAATCCTGTGACGCGGCGATTGCTTCCAGCCGCTTTTCCGCGTCGGGCGTGACGGTGCCATGCTCCGGTGTCAGCAAATAGGCGTAGGCCTGATGGTGGGAACGACCGACGCGCCCGCGCAACTGGTGCAACTGGGCAAGGCCAAACTTGTCGGCCCGTTCGATGATGATGGTGTTGGCGCTCGGTACGTCGATGCCGGTTTCGATGATGGTACTGCACACCAGCACATTAAAGCGCTTGTGGTAGAAGTCGGACATCACCCGCTCCAGTTCGCGCTCGCGCATCTGGCCATGGGCCACGCCGACCCGCGCCTCGGGCACCAACTGAGAAATCTCAGCGGCGGCCTTGTCGATGGTTTTCACTTCGTTGTGCAGGAAGTAAACCTGGCCACCCCGCAGGATCTCCCGTAGCAACGCTTCCTTCATGAGATTCGGGTCCCGGCGCCGGACAAAGGTCTTCACCGACAGGCGTCGCGCCGGTGGCGTGGCGATAATCGACAGGTCGCGCACGCCGTTCATGGCCAGGTTCAAGGTGCGGGGAATCGGGGTGGCGGTCAGGGTGAGGATATCCACCTGGGCCCGTAGCGCCTTGAGACGCTCCTTTTGTTCCACACCGAAGCGATGCTCCTCGTCGATGATCAACAGCCCCAGGTTCTTGAACTTGAGCTCCTTGCTCAACAACTTATGGGTGCCGACCACAATGTCCACGACCCCCCGATCCAGCTTATCGAGAATGCCTTGGGTTTCCTTGCCGGAGCGAAAGCGGGAGATGAGTTCCACTTGTACTGGGGTGTCTGCGAATCGGTCCTGGAATGACTCGAAGTGCTGCTGCGCGAGCAGGGTTGTGGGCACCAGTACCGCGACCTGTTTGCCGCCCTGGGTCGCCAGGAAGGCCGCGCGCATGGCAACTTCCGTCTTGCCGAAGCCCACGTCGCCACACACCAGGCGATCCATCGGCTTGGTGCGTGTCATATCCTGAATGACGGCTTCGATGGCAATCTGCTGGTCCGGTGTTTCCTCGAACGGAAAGGCCGCGGCGAAGGCTTGATAGCTGGTATCCGGTTTTGGATAGGCGAAGCCCTGTTCCGCATCGCGCCGGGCGTAGATGTCCAGCAATTCTGCGGCGGTATCGCGAATCTTCTCGGCCGCTTTCTGCTTGGCCTGGCTCCATTTATCGGTGCCGAGCTTATGCAGAGGCGCATTTTCGTCATCGGCGCCGGAGTAGCGGGAAATCATGTGCAGGTTGGAGACCGGCACGTAGAGCTTGGCGCCGCCAGCGTATTCCAGGGACAGAAACTCCGCCTTCTGACCATCCACTTCCAGCGTTTGCAGGCCTTCATAGCGCCCGACGCCGTGCTCGATATGGACAACGGGCGCGCCGATTCGCAGCTCGCTCAGGTTGTTGATGATCTGGGCATTACTGTCCTGTTTCTTGCCGCGACGTCTGCGTTGCAAGACCTTGCCACCGAACAGTTGCGGCTCGGTCACCAGGGCGACGTTGGCCTCCGGCAGCGTGAAGCCGGCCTCCATGGCAGCGAGGGTGACACTGTAAGTGGCTTGGCTTTGCAGGAAATCGTCCCAGGTCTCCACATCGGCCAAGGTGACGCCTTGCTCCTTGAACAGGTCCCGCAGAACCTCCCGGCGACCGGCGGTGTCGGCCCCAATCAGGACGCGTCGCCCGCTGGTCTGCTGATAGGCCTTAAGGCGGGTGAGGGGATCGCTGAAGCGGGAGTCCACGGAGATATCCGGGAGCGCTTCCACCTGAAAATTAAGCGCGCCGGCTTGAGTCGGCGCAGTACCGGATTGGAGGTCAACGCGCGGATATTGCTTGAGCCGGGAGAACAGATCTTCCTGGCGCAGGAAGAGATTACCTGGCGGCAGAATCGGATTGCGGATATCGTGGCGCCGGTCTTCATACCGGATGAGCACTTCACGCCAGAAATTTTCGCTCGCGTCCTGCAGCTGCGCGGTGTTGAACACCAGCGTCTTCGGCGGGAGATAGTCGAACAGACTCGCCGTCTGGTCAAAGAAGAGCGGCAGATAATACTCGATTCCCGGTGGCGCCACGCCTTGGCTGACATCCTGATAAACCGGATTGTCGCGCGGGGCATTCGGGAAGTTTTCGTGCCAGCGGTCGCGAAACCCGCGAATGGATTCTTTATCCAACGGGAATTCATGGGCGGGAAGCAGCTTGATGCTTTCCACCTTGTCGATCGAGCGCTGGCTGTCGGTATCGAACGTGCGGATGGTTTCAACTTCGTTATCGAACAGTTCGATCCGAAAGGGGTGTTGGCTGCCCATGGGGAACACGTCGAGGATGGCGCCGCGCACCGTGAATTCGCCGTGCTCGTAAACGGTTTCGGTGGCGCGATAGCCAGCATCCACCAGTACCCGGCGATAGTCATCGATCTTGACGCGCTGGCCTACCTTGAGCTGGAGCGCCGCGAGTGCCAGATAGCTGCGCGGTGGCAGGCGCTGAAATAGGGTGCCGGTGGGCACGATCAGCACGCCGCGCTCCGTAACCGGCAATTCAGCCAATGTCCGCAAGCGCTGGGAAATGATGTCCTGATGGGGTGAAAAGCTGTCGTAGGGCAAGGTTTCCCAGTCTGGAAAGGCCAGGATATTTAGCTGCTCACCACTGCCGAAGAAGGTGAGCTCCTGTTCCAGTTGTAGGCTTTCGTTGCTGTCGTGGGCAATCACCAGCAGCAATCCGTCGAACCGTCTCGCGGCCTGGCGAATGGCTAGTGCACGGGCGCCTCCGGCAAGATTGCCCCAGATGCGGCGGTCGTTGGCCTGAGTCGGGAAGTCGGGTGTCAGTATATTCATCGATTGTGCAGCTTACGGCTCGCGGTTTCTGGCTTAGTAAGCGCCGGCCGGTTTCGATCTGGCGCTCGAAGCAACGTGCTTGTCAGGTTCGATTCAACAGCCGTCAAGCTGGCCGGGAATCAGGATCAGGAAATTGTACCGGTGCAGGTAAATGATTACCACGTAAGCTCCCCTTAACTGTATGCTAGCAAGGCCAGGGAGGGGCGACTCCGAACACGGAGTGACCAGGGCTGCATTGGGTTGTGAAGGCTTGAGTCCAGGTAATGGTCTTAAGACATGCAACCTGGTTGCCAAAGTTTACGCAGATTCGTTGCCTCCCGAGCACTGAACGGCGATAATATGCGCCCCCCAATTTGCTCTACTTGAGAGGTGACCTGTCGTGAGTCAAGTCAAAATGGATGCCTGCTTTGCAGACTGGAAGGAACGTGAATCGATTGCGGAGGCGATGATTCCGCTTATTGGCCGTCTCTATCGCCAAAACAACGTCGTTACTTCCATCTACGGACGCGCCATCATCAATCGGTCCGTGATCGGCATCATGAAGGCTCACCGTTTTGTCCGTCAGGTTGAAGGCAACGAACTGCAGGTCACTCACACCTATCCTTTCCTGCAAGCGCTTGATCAACTGAATGTTGGCCCCGCCAGCATCGACATCGGTAAGCTCGCGATCAAATACCGCAATGAAGGCGCCGGTCGCTCCGTCGAAGACTTCCTGCGCGAGGAAGTGGCGGAAATCGTTGGCAAGTACGACGCCGATAAGCAAAAAGCCGCCATGGAGACCACCAAGGACGTCGTCCTGTATGGTTTCGGCCGGATTGGTCGTCTGCTGGCTCGGATTCTGGTCGAAAAGGCCGGTGGCGGTACCAACCTGCGTCTGCGTGCCATCGTGGTGCGTAAAGGCAAGGCCGAGAACGACTTGGAAAAGCGCGCCAGCCTGCTGCGTCGCGACTCCGTACACGGCTCCTTCCAGGGCACCATCACCTGTGACGAGAAAGAAGGCGCGATCATTGCCAATGGCAATTACATCAAGGTGATCTACTCCAACGATCCCTCCGATGTGGATTACACCCAGTACGGCATTAACAACGCGATCCTTGTCGACAACACCGGCGTATGGCGTGACGAAGCCGGCCTCAGCCAGCACTTGAAGTGCAAAGGCGTGAGCCGTGTCGTATTGACTGCACCGGGCAAGGGCAACATCAAGAACATCGTTTACGGTGTGAACAACAAGCTGATCAGCGACGAAGACAAGATCCTGTCGGCGGCTTCCTGTACCACTAACGCCATCACTCCGGTGATTAAGGCGATCAACGACGAGTTCAAGATCACCTCCGGCCACGTGGAAACCGTTCACTCCTATACCAACGACCAAAACCTGATCGACAACTACCACAAAGGTAGCCGTCGTGGTCGCAGTGCGCCCCTGAACATGGTGATCACCGAAACTGGTGCGGCGAAGGCGGTTGCCAAGGCCCTGCCGGAAATGGCTGGCAAGCTGACCGGCAACGCCATCCGCGTACCGACCCCGAACGTGTCCATGGCGATCCTGAACCTGAACCTGGAGCGCGAAACCAGCGTCGAGGAAGTGAACGACTTCCTGCGCAAGGCGGCCCTGTATTCCGACCTGCAAAAGCAGATCGATTACGTGAATTCTCCGGAAGTGGTTTCCACCGACTTCGTGGGTTCCCGTCACGCGGGTATCGTCGATGCTCAGGCAACCATCGTAAATGGCAGCCGTGTGGTTCTGTACGTGTGGTATGACAACGAGGCAGGTTACAGCGCCCAGGTTGTGCGCATCGTGAACCAACTGGCCGGTGTCACTCGTCCGGTGTTCCCCAAGGCCGTAGCCTAAGTTACGGTTCTGGAAAAAGCCGCCTCTGGCGGCTTTTTTTGTGCCTGAAAATTTTGCCTGACCTGGATAGTCGGCTTGGTTTGGAGGGGCGAGGCGTACTGGTCTGGAGGTGACAAGTAATCCTGTTTCCGGTATCAATATGCGCCTTGCGGTAATCTCCCACTGGTTTGGTGGGTTGCGCGTACATGGTGAAAATTCTTTGTTGGAAAAGGAATGCTATGAAAAACACATTGTCCTGGTTTGGTGTCCTGTGTCTGTTGTTACCGGTCAGCGTTGCTGCGGCTGAGTCGTTGGTATCAACCGCCCCCGATGACGCGAAGGTCTACTTCATCAGCCCGGCTGACGGCGAGACCCTGACCAATCCTGTTTCGATCAAGTTTGGGCTGAAGGGAATGGGGGTGGCACCGGCCGGCGTGGATAAGCCGAATACGGGGCATCACCATTTGTTGATCAATGCAGTGGAGCTGCCCGCCATGGATCAACCGTTGCCAGCGACCGATCAGATCAAGCACTTTGGCGCCGGACAGACGGAAACCGAATTAACGCTGCCGCCAGGAACCCACAAGCTGCAGCTGTTGTTGGGTAACCAGTTCCACGTTCCCCATCACAAGCCGGTGCTGTCCGACACCATTACCATCATGGTCAAGTAACTGCGGACCAGGCCCCTTCCTGTAAGCTCTTAAAGGGCAGGGGCCTTGCTCTTCCGTCAGTTTTGGCGCGCCTTGAGCAGATCCCGGATTTCCATTAGCAAGACTTCCTCAGGACCAGGGGCAGGTGGCGCTGAGGGCGCTACGGCTTCCTTGCGCTTCAGTTTGTTGATAGCTTTCACCGCCATGAACACTGCGCCGGCAACGATGAGAAAGTCGAACAAGGTTTGCAGGAACTTGCCGATATTGATGGTGACTTCAGGTTCCGTCGCGGTGGCGGACTGCAGCACAATGACGAGACTCGTAAAGTCGACCCCGCCGACGAGCATGCCGATTGGTGGCATCACGATGTCCCCAACCAGGGACGAAACAATTTTTCCAAAGGCAGTGCCAATGACAACGCCGACGGCGAGGTCGATGACATTCCCGCGCACCGCAAAAGCTTTAAATTCCTGAAGTAGACTCATTGGGCATTTCTCTTCCAGATAAATGGGGGCTTCGTAGTCTTCCGTTGTCGGGGGCATTGGCGGCCCCAGTTATTATGGGGTCCGTTTCGGCCATCGGCGAGGTTATACAGACATGAGACTCTATAATGTTTGCGCCCGAATAGGTAGTTGTCACGGGTGTCTGGCATTTTAAATTTTACGCCGCTATACGCAGCTTCCGGACGCCTGGCTGATTCGGTTCAAGATTCTTTGCGAAAGGAAGTGCATGATGCCCCGTCAGTCCCTGATCC
>JAEZAA010000205.1 GCA_023430625.1 Pseudomonadota bacterium | reverse complement strand
GTACCCAGGTGGTGCTGATCAGCCTGGATCCGGCGTACGACACACCGGAGCGGATGGGTGCTTACGTCCGGCAGTTCGACCCCTCGTTCGTGGGTGTCACCGGCGACCTGGACGTGATCCAGTCCCTGGCGCACCAACTGCACGTGGCGTTCGAGCAAGGCGAGAGCCATGGCCATGATCACGCGGATGTCATGCACAGCAACCAGATTGCCCTGTTTGACTCCGCCGGGCGTCTGGCCGGATTCTTCCGGGCTCCCCATAATGCAGGAAACCTGTGGCTGGCCTACCAGGCGATTCGCTCCTAGCCACAGGGAGAACCTTCAATCCGGGAGAGCAGCCATGCGAGGGACGGGCAAAGTAGCGCTGGTGACGGGCGGCGCCCAGGGCATCGGCAAAGGCATTGCCGCCTACCTGTTGCAGCATGACTGGCGTGTGGTGATTGCCGACATCGACCAGGAGGCCGGCGAGCAGTGTGTGGCTGAACTGGGCCCCAACAGCGGCTTGCGTTTTATTCCGGCGGATGTGGCATGGGAGCCCGATGTGGAGCGGTTGATCGAGGAAGCCCGCACCTGGGGCGGTTGCCTGGATGCCTTGATCAATAACGCTGGAATCGCCCAGGCCCACAACGGCCCCGTGGAGCAGTTGGATCTCAAGGACTGGCAGCGCAAGCTGGACGTCAACCTCACCGGCCCCTTCCTGATGACCAAACATGCGGTGCCCGCCCTACGCGAGGCACGCGGTGCCATCGTCAACATCGCCTCGACCCGTGCCCTGCAGTCGGAGCCTGACAGTGAAGCCTATGCCGCCGCCAAGGGCGGGCTGGTGGCGCTGACCCATGCCTTGGCCATCAGCCTGGGGCCCAACATTCGGGTCAACTGCATCAGTCCCGGCTGGATCGATGTGCGAGCCTGGCAGGCGGACGCGCCCTCTCAACCAGAACCCTTGCGGCAACTCGACCATTCCCAGCATCCCGCGGGACGGGTCGGCGAGCCGCAGGATGTGGCGGCGTTGGTGCATTACCTGATCTCAGCGGAATCCTCGTTTGTAACTGGACAAAACTTCATCATTGATGGTGGAATGACCCGTAAAATGATCTACGCCGACTAAGCAGGATTAGCGGCGCGACCGGGACGGCAAGAGGCCAGTCCCCTGCGGCGCCGCGAAAATGGCGGGATCCATGAATGCCCAGGGAGGGCGCCCTATGATCGACAAAGCCTTGTTCAACCGAGCGGCCCGTGAGAATGCCACCGTGGCCCTGATGGCGTTGTTCCTGATCGGATTCGGCATCTTCCTGCTGTCCCTGTTCGCCGCCGGCCCGGCGCAACTCTCCTCCATGCCCTGGCTCGTCAAGATGCACTGGCTCGATAGCCTGACGCCCGGATTCTGGCGCGGCGTGGGGGCGTTCTTTGTAGTCGCGGGTCTGTTCGCCCTGTGCCTCGGCCTGTTCTGCGTACGCCAGAGCTATCGCCATTACCTGGTCGAGCATCATGGCATCATTCACAGCGCGCAGGTTCAGTCCGCCGATCTGAAGGAAATCAGGATTCATGCCGGTGACGGAATACGTCAGGTCCAGATCGGTCACTTGCGTTATGCCTACGAGCTGGGCGGGCGCCGGTATCGCGGGTCCTGTGCCCTGGGTGAAACGGATATTGAGCTCTACCGGAAACTGAAGGTGGGCGATTCCATCCCCATTCTGGTGTTGCCGCAAAAACCCCGTCATTCCCTGCTCCATCAGGGACGGCTGAACCAGCAGTACCGCTGGAGCGAGTCGCCTCCGTCCCAAGCGGGCATGTCTGCTCTGGCTTAACCGTCCCCTGGCGTCAGAGCAATGGCGCCCTCCCGATGACCGACCGAACTCACCTTGGCAGGCAAACTGCTTATGTTTGAGGGTGGCGCTTCGTTTTAGTCAGTTTTTTCATTCGATCCGACGTTTTCACACCGGCGCCACACGGGAGGTTCTATGGCACGCTTGACGACGGATATCGACACCATCGCGAAATTCATTGATCTGGTGGACTATCCCTGTAACCGAGACGAGCTGGTGGCCTACGCTGAAAGCCACAATGCGCCTGATGAGCTGATCGATGCGCTGGAAAAAATGCCGGAGAAGCAGTATCAGAATTCGGGCGAAGTGGCGCGCGGGCTGGGCATCTCCGGCTCGGTGCGCATGTCCTGACCGCGCCGAACGAATTGAGCAAGAAAAAGATGGCCGCAACCGGGGCGGCTGTAATTTTTACAGGCGGGCGTGGCGGAATTACAGAGCGGAGGCTTTGCGCGTTTGGCGTGGGTCTCACAAGTGCGCTGCCGGCATGCCCCCCCTTTGCGTGAGGAGGCACATTATGAGCAGCAAGATTCTCTTCGTCGTAACCAACCATGACGATCTGGGTGGTACGGGCAGGACGGGTTGGCACAGTGTGGAGATTGGGCGTCCCCTCCAGATCCTGCGGGCGGCCGGTCTTGAGGTCGACTTTGCCAGCCCCGCTGGTGGCAGGGCGCCCATGTCCCCCTACAGTGAGAACTATGACGACCCGATCAACGCCCGCTTCCTGTTTGATCAGGAAGTCCAGGCCGCACTGGCGCAAACCCGCGCTGTCTCGGATCTGGATGCCGACCAATACCGCGCCTTGTATCTGGTCGGCGGTCACGGTGCCCTCTGGGATTTTCCCGACTGCGAGCCGCTGGCGGATCTGGCCGTGCGCGTCTATGAAAAAGGTGGCCTGGTGGCGACCATCGGCCAGGGCGCCGCTGGATTGCTCAACGCCCGCCTGTCCAACGGCAAGTACCTGATTGAGGGCAAGAAAATCACCGCCTTTTCCACCGAGGAAGAGCGTGCACTGAAGCTGGACGAGGTCGTCCCCATTCTGCTGGAGGACCGGTTGAGAGAACGGGGCGCCAAGTTTGTTCAGGGAGAATCCTGGCAGCCCTTTGTCGTGACCGGCGAGCGGCTGTTGTCTGGCCAGAATCCGGCGTCGTCCCAGCGTTTGGGCGAGGCGCTGGGACAGGCACTGACCGAGGCGCGAACCCGGCGGGTGGCGGAAGCGGCACATTGAGTGCCGCTCCGCCTGATGCTCGGCTGTGAGCCAGGCAAGCGAGCGTAGGAGTTAGCCACCGGCAGCGACAGGTGCGCTGCCGCTTCTGGTTTCCTGCTCCTTCAGAAATGCCACGACCGCATCGAGCATCTGGTTCACGCCCGGTTCCTCTACCGGGAAATGCCCGGCGTTCTCCAGCAGGATCAGTTGTTTCGGCGCCTGGATCAGTCTGAAGAAGGGCTCGCTGATGCCTAACGGCGTCCAGCGATCGTCCGCCGGATGAACCAGCAGAACCGGGCAGTGGCTGAAGTGTTCCGGTTCCACCGCGGGCGTCGCCTTCAGCAAGGAAGCCAGGAAGTGCAAGGGCACGCGGCGACCACCGCCGCAGCGGTCTTTGCAGAAAATTGCACTGAGCGCCGGATCATTGGCGATGGCTCGCATATTGGCAAACCACTTGATCGGCAGCCGCAGCCGGCCGAACAACCGGTCAACCAGCGGTAGCAGTGGGCGGGCCAGTGGCAGCAATCCTGGAAAACGGGTGAATCGCCGCTGAACGTCTGGTCGGCGCGGATCCGCCAGCGTGGTGGCGATCACGCCGGATACGTATCGGCTGCGGGCCGCCACCAGATACGCCAGATAGCCGCCCAAGCTGCAGCCCAGCAGAACCACCGGATGATCCGGCGAGCGTTTCACCTCTTGGACCAGATCCACCACGCAATCGACCCAACGGTCGTGGTCGATGAGATCAGCCGGCGTCTGGGTCAGGCCGTAGCCTGGCAGGTCCGGCGCGATCACTTCGAAGCCCTGCTGGTGCAGCATTTGTGCATAGGGCGCGAAGAGTCGCCCGTAGCCTCCGCCGCCGTGGAGGATAATGACGGTGAGCGGCGCGTCCGCACGCGGGTAATGATCCAAATGAATGGACGCGCCGCGCCAAGTCCACCAAGTTTCCCGGGGCGGCTCGCTCTTTTCACTGCAAAGACTGGCAGGCATGAAGGGCTGGTAGTGCCGCCAGTAGGTTGTTTGCTCGTAGCTGGGTCGCAGGAGATGTTGGGTCATGGGGGCATCCATTCGATTGGGAAAGCCTCGAGTCTAGAACCTGGGTGTCGGACATCGGTCAAGCCGCAAGAGTGAATCATCGGTGGTCGGAAGGGAGTGGACACCATAGGCAGATGTCGCCGCAGATCAGGGCTTTGGGCGAGGCTGGACAGAATTAACCGCAGCTTGGCCAGATCGGACCGGCCGGTGTGACTCGTTACTTCTTACAATCCGCTTCACCGGGAGCGGGGGCATACCAAGTGTGATCTTTGAGCAAATCATCACACATTGTGACATTGGTCAATGGTAGATTCCCTGGGATAGAGGCCGGAGCGCAGAAGGGGTAACTGCGCCGAGCTTGCATGCCGCGGCATCGGGACCAGTTGCTGCCGCGCCTGGTGCAATAGTGTGAGGTAGCCAATGGATCTTGATACCGAATGCATTCCCTTGGGACATATGCAGACCTACTTCGATCTCCGCAAGGGCATCATCCTGGAAGCGGATTGGTTGAACCAGCGCAGCCAGTTCAGTCTGCACAATCCCCATGAAATCATTGAAGTGATCATCGGCATCGACCAGCAGGCGTTCTATCGCAATGCCAAGATCGATTACCGGCCCGGGGCCGAAGGGCGCTTTATCAGCACCCGCCAGTGCCTGGCACTGGTGGACCAGGCGGTGCAGACCCTGAAGATGCCCTACCTGGGGCTCGCCATGGGCAATCTCATGACGATCTCCCACCACGGCATGGCCGGGGTGGCGGCCGTCACCCAGCCGACGCTCCGCCAATGCCTGGAAACCGTGTGCCGCTACTGTGCCGAGCTGTTTCCTCCGCTGGAGATGAGCATCCGGGAGGAAGGCGACCTGGGCATGCTGACCTTCGACGAAAACGTGTCCCTCGCGCCCTACACGCACTTCTTCTTTGAGCTGAACATGGTCAGCTTCTACAACATCTTTCTGCATCTGGTGGGCGGCGAGAACCAGCCCTACAGTGTCGATTTCAGCTACCCGGAGCCCGCCTGGGGACACATTTACCGGCGTTATTTCCGTTGTCCGGTGCGCTTCAATCAGGCTGAAACCCGCATCGTGGGCAACCGCGCCCTGGCGGACTATGAATTGCCCCTGGCCAACCGGCTGATGGCCATGTCGGCCGAGCGGACCCTGTTCGAGAATATTCCCACCCGTGCCATGCGGCTGTTGCCGCTGCGCCTTCGCCGCCTGCTGCTGCGCTACTATGGCGCCTTTCCCTCCCTGGAAAATGCCGCCAGCGAGCTGGGTATGAGCAGCCGGACCATGCGCCGCAAACTGGCCGAGGACGGCACTTCCTATCAGAAGGAACTGGACGCGGTGCGCCACAAACTGGCGCGGGAGTATTTCCTGCGCGGAGGCAATTCGGTGACAGAAGTGTCGCTGTTGTTGGGGTACGCGGATTCCTCGGCCTTTGCCAAGGCCTTTCGCCGCTGGACGGGATTGTCGCCCAAGGCATTTCAGGAGCAGGTGCAGGCCCAACTGCAACCGGCTGCGCCGGCTTATCGATCGGAGGAGCTTCTGTCTGATCCTTCGGCCTCCATGGGCTGACGCGGGCAGCACTGTCTCCGGTTACCTGCCAGCGGATGGCCAGATCTAACCGAACAATGTCCGGAAACATCCTGCACTCTGCTTCCATCCGCTTTTAGACTGGATATTCCCCTGGTTGCGCGAAGCCCGCTCATGGACGGAGGCGTGGCCGGGGTATGCATAACAACAACACCTCCTCAAAGGGTTTATTGTGATGAAAACTTCAACCTTGGTGACAGCCGGGCTCGCCGCTGCTCTGGCTCTTTCCCCAATTCTGGTCCAGGCCGCTCCGGTCGTCGGTCCTGGCAATTCTTCTTTCTATACGCCGCCAGCTCAGCTGGAAGGAGATCATGGCGATCTGATCTGGTACCGCAAGGCTACTGTCGATCTGGGGCCGGACGCGCCCAAGGTGAATGCCTGGCATGTGATGTACCGCTCCACCGACGCGCTTGGCGCACCGAACGTGGTGACCGGCACCGTGATGGTACCGACCGCCCTCTGGATCGGCTGGACGCCGCGTCCGGTGATCTCCTATGCGGTGGGCACCCACGGTCTGGCACAGGACTGTGCACCCTCGGTTCAGCTCAGTAACGGCACCGATTACGAAAGCGCCAACATTGCCGCCGCCCTGAAGGAAGGTTATGCGGTGCTGGTTTCCGATAACCCGGGTTATACCAACGGCGACACGCCGACCTACCTGGCGGGCAAGGCCCAGGGCCATGCGGTGCTGGATATTTTCACGGCGGCCAGCCAAATTCCGGGCGTCGGCATCCGCTCCAACGCCAAGGCGGCCATCTGGGGCTACTCCCAAGGCGGACAAACCGCCGCCTGGGCCGGTGAGCTGCAAAAGAGCTACGCGCCAAACCTCAACCTGGTCGGCATTGCCGCCGGGGGCACGCCAGCAGATTTCCCGTCCATCGCCAACTTCCTCGACGGCAACACCGGCGCGTCCTTCCTGATGCAGGCGATCATCGGTCTGAGCACGCAGTATCCGGACGATATCCCCATCAACGAGCTGGCCAATGCCCGTGGTCTTACCATGATGGCAACCGCCAAGCAGCAGTGCGTGTTTGAGGCGCTGTTCGATGTGATGAACGAACGGATTGCGGATTACACCTTGGCTCATCAGTCCATGCCGGAGCTGCTGACCATTCCATCCGTGAACCAGCGGGTCACGGAGCAGAACCTGGGCGGTGGGCCGATTCAGGTCCCGCTGTATCAGTATCACGGGCAAGCGGATGAATTCATCCCGCTGGAACAGCACCTGGCACTGAAAGAGCAGTACTGCCAGACCTACAGCAACGTCACCTTCGATGTCTTTCCCAGCGAGCACATCGTCACCCAGTTCCAGGCGGCGCCTTATGTGCTGTCCTGGCTCGATGACCGCTTCTCCGGCAAGCGCGCGGTTGGCAGCTGTAACACCAACAAGCCGCGGCCCGAGTCGACCGCCAACCCCGGTGGCGGCAACTTTGTCGTGTCGCTGACCGACTGGCTGCTGGATGCCACCATTGGTCTGAAGACCCTGAGACAGGATGTCACCCTGCCGCCGGAGTCTCGCTTCTCGGCGGATACCGACATGACGGCGCAGACCCTGGATGGCAACCTGACGGTGCCGGCCTTCCTGCAGAAGCTGAACATTATCCTGCCGCTGGATGTCAAAATTGCCGTGGAGGCGACACAACCGGTCAGCGGCAGCGCAAGTCTGGATAACGATGGCCAATTGCAGGTCAATGGCACGGTCTACACCGACCTGACGGTGGCATCGGCCGGGTTTGGCGCGCTGCAGATCCCGTTCGGCTGCAAAACCGAAAGCCCCGTGGTCTTCCCGCTCAGTTTCGACGGTCCCGTCTCCTCGCTGGGTAACGGCAACCTGCGCTTCAACGGCACCACCGCGTTCCCGCCCATGTCAGGCTGTGGCCTGTTTACCGGCCTGTTCACCACGCTGATGTCCGGCGCGGGTCAGACCTATTCGTTCACCGTGAAGCCGCCGGCGCCGACCAGCTGGTAAGTGCCGCGCTTTAAAGGCGCCTCCGTCATCCAGTCCGGGTGCGCGGAGGGGCCTTTGGCACGGAATTCTGACCAAAGCTTGATCAAGGCGAAGGGAGTATTCAACGATGCAAGGTAAAACATGGATCGCCATTCTAGCTGTTGTGGTGGTCGCGGGCGGCCTGTCCCTCTGGTGGCGTGGATCGCCAGCGCCGCAGCCGACAGCGCCGGAATCTGCTCCGGCGTCCGCGCAATCGATGGCCGGCGCTGAACTCGAGGAGCTGGATACCGAAGCGCTGGCAGAGGATCAGCTGGCCGCCAATCAGGCTGCCGCGCGCGAGCTGGGTGTGCCGCCCATTACCGCGCCGCTGACGGAGCGGCCGGTTTTTGTCTCGCTCATCGAGTGGAATGTGCTGAAGCAGGCGGCGAGTCAGCATCCGGATCCCGACCAGGAGCTGGTGCGGCTGGTGAACCATCTGCGGTTCGCCAAGCAATGGGAGTTGTGGAAAGAGGCGGATGCCGCCCAGGCCACACAACGGGAAGCCTTGGCCCAGCAGCTGCTCGACGAGATTCCGCAGCGCGTTGCCAACCGGGAGCTTGATGCCGCCTATGCGCAACAGATGCAGATGTCGCTGCTCACCGATCTTGTTCCTGATCCCCAGGAGCGCAGACGACGCGCGGCAGAGGAAGCGGCCCGGATCGGTATCAACTTCAGTGTCGAAAAATCCTAGAGGTTCTGGCACCCGCCTGGCGGTTAACGGCAGGCAAGCGGGCGCTGCACTGCAGCCGAACGGGTCGGATCTTCCTGTCCGTTCGGCATCCGGAAACCGGTGGTAGTCCCCGGTCCTTTAGGGAGTTCGCGAACACCCCGACGCGATCTTTGTGTCCGACTCCCTCTTTTTTCTTCTTCTGGTCATCGGCCAGCCTTTAGGGCGAAGCGGCAGGCCCTACGACCTAAGCCTTCCGGCTGTCGTCAGGCGAATGCGGCGGGCGCACGGGTGACTTTCAGTTCCACCGCGGCAATCCGGTCAGCGTCTGCGTAGGCCGGCTCCAGCAGTTCTTCGCCAAACACATCCGGATCCAGTTCCTGATAGTGACAACTGAAGCGGGCTGGCGTCAGGCTTGGTCGTACCGCCTGCCAGAAAGGATCCTGGCCATCTTTCATGGCAACACCGGTGTAGAGGAGCAAACTGCCACCGGGCGCCAGGCGTTCCAGGGCGGTATCGACGATCGCCAGCGACAGTGCCGCGCCCAAGGCGCCCCCGCCATGGCGGTAGGCGCGTTCGGCGGGATCGTTCAGATAGGGCGGGTTAGCCACAATGAGGTCGAACTCGCCGGGAACATCATGCAGCAGATTGCTATGACAGGTGTGGACGGCGTCCCGATAGGCAAGGGCGGCGTTAACGCGGGTCAGTTGCAGGGCCTGGTCATTGATATCCACCGCCAGTACCTCGGTGGCGGGCTGCGCGGCACTGATCAGGATGGCGCCGGGTCCGGCCCCGCAGCCGATGTCGACGGCGCGCCCGAGTGGTTGCGTCTGTTGGGCCAGATGACGCTGAATAGTCTGAGCGAAGCGGTAGGTATCCGGCCCAAAGAACACGGCATCGGCCGCCTCGGTGGGAAAGGCCGAATGAAAGAACAGCATGCCGTTGAGGGTGGAGGCGCGTACCCGACTGCGCCAGCCATATTCCTGGGGAATCAGCACCTCCGCTTGTGTCATCAGTTCGAACAGGCTGGGCGGCAGCAGCTCCTGGCGAAATGGACGGCTCCAGCCAAACACACCGGCCAGGTCGCGGGCCCACTCGTTGCCGGCGCGGCCATTCACCCTGGCATGGGTGGCGGGCGTCACAGTAGTAAAGCTGTAGTTCTCTGCCTGCAGCGCCCGGCCCAACGCGAGCAGGGCGGTTTCCGATGCGGATGAAATCCTCATGACCGGCAATGGTCTCCCTGGTAAGTAGCTGGATTCGTCGATTCCAGAGTTGTTGTAGTGTCCAAAGTCGAAACGACCAACGTGAGGGAGGCTAGTGCTTATCAACAGAGAGACGTAGATCGGAGGTAGGGACGAGGGAGACAGGCGGGATGAGCAAGATAGGCCTGATAGAGCAAGAAACTGCGCGGGACCGCGCGGGGAGGGCGACATTCCCCGGCGGTCCCGGCAACAGGATTAGGCTTGCTTACGACGGCGAGCCATGCCCAAACCTAACAGGCCCAGACCCAGCAGTGCAACGGAGCTTGGCTCTGGCACGGAGACTTCAGGCGTTTTGGCCGTTCCGTAAAGACGGGAATGATCCAGCCAGGCGATGGCAGGAATTTCCTTCTTACCATGGTGGCCATGGCCACCTCCAACACTGGCTTTGCCCAGAATCGCTTGGGCACTCATCATGTCACTGCCGCCCTCCACATTGATGGTGACATCCAGCAATCCGTCATCGTTGAGCCAGTCGACGTTCAGCACGAGCTCATACTGGCCGTTGTCCACTTCGCCCAGATTTTCCCAGGTAGTGCCATTGAAGCCAACCGTGACGTATTCGCGGAAGTCCCACTTGAGCTTCAGGAAGCTGCCGTGGTCATCCGTCAGATCGTTGGTGAAGTCCAGTTCGAGGAATGCTTCGACAACCTGATCGCCGGCCGCAAAGTTTACTTCCTGGTTGATATCGTGGGTGTAGGTGAAGGGGTGGCCTTCGGTAATGACCGCGGTACCGGAAGGAAAGCCCAGGATTGACCAGTCATCGATCAGGTCTTCAAACTCATAAGTAGCAGCCTGAGCTGCGTTGGCACCCAGTAATACGGCTAAGGCGGTCGCTAAATGGCTCTTTTTCATTGTTCTGTCCTTGATTTGAAAGAGACTTGTTTGAGGGCGCAACAGCACGTCTTCACTGACAGTGGTTGCAAACTAACAAGTGCAACAAGCGGACCACGGACGTAAGGCGATGAAAAATATAAATGTTTGTTACTTTTTGGAGGGGTTGCCGGTAAGGCTCGTAAAATACTTTGACGAGCTTCGAGGGCTTAGAAAGTATGTGCTAACTGCACTGCTCAAACAGCAAGCCCAATTGCTTATCTTTAACCGTCTTAATCTGATCGTCTGATTTTCTGACGGTTTACGAGGAACACCACGGAGTCGCGTGTCGACGTCCCTGTAACAGGGATGGTTCGGAATCCATGCAGTGTATTAGCCGCTCACGGTTTTAGGGCTGTCCTAATCGGATGGTTTATGCCATTCGGCGCGGCACCTCAGCTGCCGGTGCAGGCTTTCGCTGGGGCAACAGCCGTAACAGGATCAGCATGCCAAGGAGCAGGGCGCTCCCCCAGGCGAGCCAGGACGGGTGACGGCTGTAGAAACTGCCGCCCCGCTCGGGATCATAGGGCAGATCCACCACCATCTCGACTGCTTCAAAGGCTGGGCTCTGATAGAGTAAACGGCCACTGGGCAATACCACGGCCGAAGGACCGTTGTTGATGACGTGAATCAGCGGCACCCGGTTTTCCACCGCGCGCAGCACTGAACTGTAGAGATGTTGATACGGCTGCAGGCTGGTGCCAAACCAGCCGTCCTGGGACAGCACGCTCAGCACTTTTCCTCGGCCGTCGGCACCGATGGCATCAGCCATCAGCACCGGATCATTGCTTTCGTAGCAGATCTTCGGCACCACCCGCATGCCGGCAAGGCTAAAGGCGGCATGATTGGTTCCAGGGCTGATCTCCCGCAGGAAATCGCCGAGATAATCCTGCAACAACGGCATTGCCAGGAAGGCCGGCAGGTATTCCCCAAACGGCATGCGCTTGATCTTACGATAGGTACCCTCAAGTTCGCCCTCGTCATCCAACGCTACGGCGGCGTTATAGTAACGGCGCGCGGCACCCCGGCCCTCCCGTTCGATATCATGGAATACCAATGGCACGCCCAGGGCTTTGATACGCTGGCGGTAGGCCTCCCGAACGCTGCGCTGATAGAAATAGCCTTTGAAGCGTGCCTCGGGCCAGAACAGGATGTCTGCACCGGCCTCGACCAAACGCGCACTGATCTCCATTTCCCGCGGTGATTGCCGGCTATAGCCAGGCGCGGGCAGCGGGATCGCAACGCTGACCGGATCATTGGGTTGCACCAACCCAATCCGTCGCGACGAGGCCGCATCCTGGATCGCTTCCCACGCCTGCAGGCGTTCCAGACCATAGCCAAACCAGAGGCCGAGCAGCAAGACCAGGCCGCCCAGAGCGGGCACGTCGAGCTGGCGATGGCGGGCCGCACAGCAAAGTTGAAACAGCAGGACATTGACGGCCAGAATCACCAAGTCCAAGCCAAGGGCACCGACCAGGTCCGTACCCTGGAGCGCCAGCAGGAACTGGCTTTGGGACTCCGCCAGGCGGAAATTGAAGACCACCGGATAGAGGGAAAACACCACCACAAACACCAGAGGCACCACCAGCACCGGCGGCAGCCGGCCGCGGCCCAGCCACTGCCATAGGAGCGCGACCAGGCCCAGCGACTGGCCCGCATAGAGCCAAAAGAAGCCAGCCAGCAACGCACTCTGTGGGTAAGGATAGCTTTTGAAGAGCTGGATAAAGTCAATCATCCAGTACGCCCCGCCACCCCAGAGTATCGTGCCGCTGAACATGCCCAGCACATAAGCCTGACGCAAGCCGGCGCCTTGCAGGGCAAACAGCAGGGGGATCAAGGCAATCCAGGTCAGGATAAAGAGGCTGGGGTCGAGGAAGGGTAGAAACAGCAGGATGCCTGATGCCAAGGCTAATCCACAGCGACTTAATGTGTGCCGAAGGCCCGGGTTCAGCGGCTGCGACGGAAGTGCGGTGGAGGAAGAAACAAGCATGGGTTTGGTCCAGGGCGCAAGGGAGGTCGGTCCAGGGCCTCCAGACTATCATGGCCGGTTCTTCCAATCCCCTCGCTGGTTCACAGGCGTCGCCTGGTTTGGGTCGAGGGCAGTAACAAGCGCCAGGCTTTCGTAGGCGAATACATACTTGCCTCGGCTATGCTGGCTTCATTGACCCCCTATGAATCCTGTCTAAGCTAATACATTGTCCCGGCTTTTCCTTGGGGCGTCTGACTGGCATGTCCAGTTCATACGCAGAGGCATATCAGAGCCTGGAGAGGCGATGATGAATATAGGCTGAAAAGGGACAGAAAAATAAATACAAGAGGCGGAAAGGATGAAGTTCATTCGCAACCTGAGTGTGACCGTTAAAATCACATTGATTGTGCTAATTCCCGTGACGGGACTGTTGTACTTCGCGATGAGTTCAGTCATTGAGAACTACCAGACGGCCCGATCAATGCACCAGGTCGAAGCGGGCATCCAGGCCAGCTCCCTGGCGGGGGAGTTGATCCATCTGGCGCAGGTGGAACGCGGTTTGACCGCGGGGTTTCTCGGTTCCAAGGGGATGGCGTTCGCTGGGGATCTGAGCCGCGCGCAAAGCCAGCTGGATGGTGCGCTGGAACAACTGCGTATGTTTGTGGCGGAGCACGAAGAGCGGCTTGAAGCCATCGGACTCCGGGATCATCTGACCGCCCGCCTGGGGCAGTTGGCGCGGCTGCCGGATAGGCGCCGGGCCGTGAGTCAACAGACCGTGACCGTGCCCGACGCAACGGCGTTCTACACCGATGTGATCGCCGAGCTGCTGGATGGCATTGATCTGATGGCGATCAAGTCAACGGATGCCCGGCTAACCGTCGATCTCGTATCCTACATTACGTTCCTGCGCATGAAAGAGCTGGCGGGTCAGGAGCGGGCGGTCCTGAATAGCGCCTTCGCCCAGAACAGGATCAACCCCGGCGCTTATCGCCAATTCGTCGGCTTGATGGTGGGACAGGAGCGCTATCGCAGAACCTATGAAATGTACGCCGATCCAGATTTGGTTCGGAGTCTGAACCAGCGCTTGGTCGGCGAAGCCGTGAGCGAAACCGAGAACCTGCGGCAAGTGGTGCTGGACCGGGCCGACAGCGGTAGCTTCGGTATTGAGCCCGCCGATTGGTTTCGCCTGCAATCGCAAAAGATCGACCTGTTGAAATCAATCGAAGAGGACCAGGCTAAACATGTCCTGACCCTGGCAAGTGATGCCTATGGCGCGGCCTGGAACCAGTTCCTGTCGGCCCTCTTGATCGCCACGCTGTTGACGGGACTGGTAGCGGTGTTCGCCTGGATCATCGTGCGCAACATCCTGACGGCTCTGCGCCAGGCCATGACCGTCGTGGAGCGGGTTTCCGGTGGGGATCTCAGTGTGCGGATCGATACCGACCAGCACGACGAATTTGGTCGCATGCTCGAGGGCCTGAAGCAACTGGTAGAACGACTGGGTCATACGGTGGCCAATATCCTGACAACGTCCAGCAGCATGTCACAGGCCGCCGACCATGTCAGTGCCTCGGCGCAGACCCTGAGCGAGGGGGCTTCCGAGCAGGCCGCCAGTGTCGAGGAAACCAGCTCGGCCATGGAGCAGATGACCGCATCCATCCAGCAGAACTCGGAGAACGCCAGCATCACCGACAGGATCGCCAGCCGCTCGGCGCAGGAAGCGGAAGAGGGTGGACAAGCGGTGGAGGAAACCCTTGCGGCCATGCGACGGATCGCCAACAAGATCCAGATTATTGAGGACATTGCCTACCAGACCAACCTGCTGGCCTTGAACGCGGCCATCGAGGCGGCCCGCGCGGGTGAGCAGGGCAAGGGCTTTGCCGTGGTGGCCGACGAGGTTCGTAAGCTGGCCGAGCGCAGTCAGGCCTCGGCCAAGGAAATTGTCGCGGAGGCCGATAGCAGCGTTTCCATCGCCCAGCGAGCCGGCGATATTCTGAACCAAATGTTGCCCAATATCCGTAAAACCGCGGATCTGGTGCAGGAAATCACCGCCGCGTCCGCCGAACAGGCGCGCGGGGTCGAACAGGTCACCGCGGCAACCGACCAACTCAATCTGGTGGCATCCGACTCGGCGGCGGCCTCGGAAGAGTTGGCGGCGACGTCCCAGGAGTTGAGTCGCCACGCGGGCCATCTGCAAGAGCTGCTGCAGTTCTTTAAGGTTGGCGACCTTGATGTGTCGGAATTTGCCACTAACAGGCGATGATGCCTCAGGTTACAACGGCATCCGGGCGCGAGGATCGAGCTCCATGCTCAAGCCGTGTGAATCGTTTGAGTTGCGTCAAGGTTTAACAGGCCATTTTCCGCTATATATGATCGCGCTGTCAGTGCAGCCAAACTTGAAGGTTAAAGCCAGGCCTGTTGAACCGGAACGGATTGGACTCGCCAAAATGGCGGGAGGCCGGGCCCTGTTAGACCCCATGAGAGCGATACCATGCGTCCACAAGGGCTCAACCCCGCCGATTGCATTTTCCTCAAGCCCGGCGAATTCTGGTTTGGGAAGGCGCCCGTGCGACTCCAGACTATCCTGGGCTCTTGTATCGCCATCACCTTGTGGCATCCAGAGCGCAAGATTGGTGGCATGTGCCATTACATGTTGCCGGAGACGCGCCTGCGTATTTCACCCCAGCACAGTGGCCGGACCGCGGGCGAGGCCATGGCGCTGTTCCTCCGGGAGATCCATCAGCACCACACCCGTCCGGACGAATACGAGGTCAAGCTGTTTGGTGGAGCGTCGTTCTTTCCCGAGGTGCAGAACGGCACATCGCGAAACCATGTATCGGTTCAAAACGTGGTGGCGGCACACCAGCTGCTGCGGGATCATGGCTTCCGGATTCTGCGGGAAAGCGTTGGCGGCCGTGTATCCCGCAAGCTCATCTTCGACTTGGCAACTGGCGACGCCTGGCTAAGCATGGGAGCGCCACAGGCTTAGTAACTATCGCATAACCTTTCCATCGCCCGCAGCCGGCGAGGGTTCCATCCAATGGCTAATCTATGGCCGCTCCTGGTCCTTGGCGGGAGCGGATTCGGCAGCGGTCAGATGCGCCAGCGCCGCCATGTCGTCGATGGATAGCACCCGGTCAAGGTCCAGCAGGATGACAAAATTGCCCGCCACCTTGCCCATTCCGCTAATGAAGTCGGTGCGCACCCTGGCGCCGAAGGTCGGTGCCGGTTCGATATCGTGGGGTGCGATTTCCAGCACTTCATTCACCGCATCGACCATGATGCCTACATCCTGCTCCTCACCTGCGTGGCCGACCTCGATGATGACGATACAGGTGCGTTTATTGAGCTCAGTGGCACGCCGCCAAAACCGCGACGCCAAGTCGATCACAGGCACCACGCAGCCCCGCAGGTTGATCACGCCGCGGATGAAATCGGGCATCATTGGCACGCTGGTCAGCTTGCCGTACTCGATGATCTCCTTGATGCGCAGGATGCTGACTCCGAATGTTTCGCTACCCAGCAGGAACGTCAAATATTGACGCTGTTCCTCGTTGTCAATGCCCCGAGTTGCAGCCCTGGTTGCTAATTCGTTAGCCATAGTCGTCTCCTTAAAATCGAACGAAGTCGCCCGGATTACCATCTGTGTTCTGGGTCGATCTTATCGATGACGCAGCTCTTGTGGCGGTGCCTGTGGTTGGCTTGCCCGCTCGGCGCGCTTCGCCGGACAACCGGAAAAAGCTCATGCTTTGCTGCAGTTGCTCGGCCTGGCTACTCATTTCCTCGGCGGTGGCCGCCAGCTCCTCCGAGGCGGAGGCGTTTTGCTGGGTAATCTGGCTCAGTTGACCGATGGCGGCATTGATCTGGCCGACGCCGGACGACTGCTCTTCCGAGGCGGCGGTGATTTCCTGCACCAGGTCGGAGGTTTTCTTGATGTTGGGTACCATCTGGTCAAGCAATTGACCGGCGCGCTCGGCAAGCTCCACGCTGCTGCCGGCAACCTGACTGATTTCACGAGCCGCGACCTGGCTGCGCTCCGCCAGCTTTCTGACCTCGGCGGCGACAACCGCGAAGCCCTTGCCGTGTTCGCCGGCCCGGGCCGCCTCGATGGCCGCGTTCAAGGCCAGCAGGTTGGTCTGGTAGGCGATGTCGTCGATGATGCCAATCTGATCGGCAATCCGCTTCATGGCGGCAACCGTTTCCTTGACCGCGTCACCACCCTCGCTGGCCTCCTGTGCCGCCTTGGTGGCAATCGTGTCCGTGACCTTGGAATTCTCGGCATTCTGGGAAATAGACGCGGTCATCTGCTCGATTGAGGCGCTGGTTTCCTCCACGCCGGCGGCCTGCTCGCTGGAGGCCTGGGACAACGACTGGGCCGTTGCACTGACCTCTTCGGAGGCGCCGGCCAGGGCTTCGGCACCGCTGTTCACGTCGGTGACGACCTGAGAGAGCTTGCTGATCATGGTTTTTAGCGACAGCAGCAACTGGCCAACTTCGTCACGGGAATTCGTTTCGATCTGCACGGTCAGATCCCCTTCGGCGACGCGCTCGGCCGCCTTGGTCGCCTCCACCAGCGGTGCCGCGACCAGCTTGTACAGAAACGCATAGATAGCCGCCGACAGCACCAGCACCGAAATCACGCCGATGAGAATCGCCAGGTTGCGCAGGGTCACCACGCCAGCCAATACCACATCCACCGGCACGGAGACTAGCAGCGACCAGGGCGTTGTGCTCTCGCCGATCTGGATCGCTTGGTAGACTCGATAACCGTTGCCTTCGAAACGTGACTCCGGCTCGATCAGCTGCAGGGTTTCGCCTTCGCGAATGGCGGCTTTGACCTGGCTCAGCGCCGCTGTATTGCCGATGTCCTTGCCCGTGAGGTTGGCGTCGGCGTCCGCGACATAGTTGCCGCTGTGGGAGATCAGGCTGGCGTAGCCCGTTCCCAGCGGCTTGATGCGACCGATGGAATCCTGCAAGTCGGAGAGAGCGACATCCACGCCCGCCACGCCGACAAACTTGCCATCGATGTGAATCGGAACCACCAGGCTGGTGATCCAGACCTGCTTGCCCCCCAATGGATAGGTATAGGGGTCGAGGATGGTTTCCTTGCCGGTTCTCTTGGCGAGTTGGTAGAAATCGCCCGCGCCCGACAGGTCATAGTCGACCAGTGGTTCAACGCCGATGCGGCCACTGCCCCGGTTCCAGTAGGGCACATAGCGACCGGTGGCATCGTGACCTGGCTTGTTGATGTGAGCACCGTCCTTGCCATCGAAGGCATTGGGTTCCCAGGCGGTCCAGGCACCAACCAGCGCGGGATGGTCCTCGAGCACCTGGCGCAGCATGCCGTCGGCGGCTTGACGCTGGGCTACACCAGCAAGCTTCATGCCCTTGAGAGTACTGGCCATGATGCGCGCCGCGCCCATGGCATCCTCCAGATAAGCTTTTGCTTCAGCGCCGTTGCGGCGGGCCAGTTCGTCCACCATGGCGAAGGAGGCCTCTTGCTGCATGTCGCTGGCGCGTAAGGTTACGATTGCAACCGTTGCCCCGAAGCCGAGAATGGCCGCGACCATTACAACCAGCAACATTTTTATTCGAATGCTATTCAAGTTCATCTTTTACTGCTTCCACTACGGTTTGTTTTTGCTCATGGCCAGCTACCGGGCCGATGGCTGAAGCCGGGTCCAGGGGCCTGTTCTTGCGCTGATTGGCGTCCGAGGCTAAGGGGATAGCCGCTGGGGTGGTCTAGGGCTTAATTATTTCTGTGCTTCTTGAGGCAAGTCGACTGGAGGAGGCATCCGCTCAGGCGTACGGGGCTAGCGACTAATTACCACAAGTATAGAAGGGACTTTTGATTTTGGTAGCAAGAAATGATTGATTGTTGTGCTCAGGGTGCTCAGGGTGCTCAGGGTGCTCAGGGTGCTCAGG
>JAEZAA010000191.1 GCA_023430625.1 Pseudomonadota bacterium | reverse complement strand
CATCTAGATCAAGCCGGTTTCTGGCATTTTGGAGTAGATGGCGAAGCGTTTCTGGGTCGTTAGCTCAGTCGGTAGAGCAGTTGGCTTTTAACCAATTGGTCGCGTGTTCGAGTCACGCACGACCCACCATGAATAAAGAGAGTCTTCGGACTCTCTTTTTTTTCGCCTAGGCTTTTTGCCCCGTCTGGGGTATCGGCTACTTCTTTTATCACGCCTGTCAGATTCCACCTTATGTATAATAGCCGGCCAGGAACCGGGATCTGGGCGGAATTGACGCCAGGATCCGTGGTCTAAGCCGTGACGGCAGGCGTATTGGCGCTTGAACTTACTGAGAGTCGTACGATGACAAGTATTGCAGATCGCATTCTGGTGCAGGAACACCTAGCACGTGAACAGCAGGCCCCCGAACTAAGCGCCGAGGAAACTCGCGCGTTTAAGAATCGTATCAAGCAACTGCTGAAGGAAAAGGACGCAGTTTTGGTGGCGCATTACTACACCGACCCGGTTCTACAGGAGTTGGCGGAAGAAACCGGCGGCTGCGTTTCCGACTCTCTGGAAATGGCGCGTTTCGGTAACCGCCATCCTGCACAGACCTTGGTGGTGGCCGGTGTCAAATTCATGGGCGAAACCGCCAAAATCCTCAATCCCGAAAAGCGGGTGTTGATGCCCACGCTCGATGCCACCTGTTCACTGGATATTGGTTGTCCCATTGAGGAGTTTTCCCAGTTCTGCGATCAGCACCCGGATCGGACGGTGGTGGTCTACGCCAATACGTCGGCGGCGGTGAAGGCGCGCGCGGATTGGGTGGTGACATCCAGCATTGCGCTGGACGTGGTCGAGCATCTGGCCGCGCAAGGCGAGAAAATCATCTGGGCGCCTGACAAGCATCTGGGGCGGTATGTCCAGAAGGAAAGCGGCGCCGATATTCTGCTGTGGGACGGCTCCTGTATCGTACACGAGGAGTTCAAGGCCAAGGCTTTGATCGACCTCAAGCGGATGTATCCCGATGCGGCGGTGCTGGTGCACCCGGAATCTCCCGAATCGGTTGTGGAGCTGGCGGACGTGGTCGGGTCGACCTCACAGTTGATCAAGGCCGCCCAAACCATGGATCGGGAGCGCTTCATTGTCGCCACCGACAATGGCATCTTCTACAAGATGCAGCAGGCAGCCCCCAATAAAGTCCTGATCGAGGCTCCTACCGCGGGCAATGGTGCGACCTGTCGCAGCTGTGCCCATTGTCCCTGGATGGCGATGAACGGCCTGGAGAACTTGGCGCATGTGCTGGAACGTGGTGATCAGGAAATCTTTGTAGATCCTGAACTGCGCGAGAAAGCGCTGATCCCACTGACCCGGATGCTGAATTTCTCCGCGAGCAACAAGCTGACCGTGCGTGGAAACGCATAGAGCAGGGGATAGAGCGAGGTGAGGAGGGAGGATGTCCCGTCTCTAAAAGCGGATCCCTTCCTTCGCGGTGTGAAAGTCCTGGAGGCGCTTCTCGGCTAACGCGCTGAGCCGGAAGTTGCCCTGGCTACGCTTTATCGTATGGTGAAGCTGCGCAATGGCGCCATCGATGTCATCGGTGAGAAACAGATACTCCGCCTGGGCCTGGTGCACGGCGGCGATGTTGCCGAGCCGTCCTTGTACTTCGGCCAGCGCACGCCAGAGGCTTGGATCGTTGTCGTAGGTCTGCAGCAGTTGTTGAAGTACCGGCTCGGCCGCATGATCGCGGCCTAGCTTTACCAGGCTTTGCGCGTAGGCGCGCCCCAGCGCCTGGTTGCCGGGGTTGCGGCCGTAATGCTTGGCCAGCAACGCCTCGCTATCTTCATGCTTGCCTTGAGCCGTCAGCAGCTCCGCCTGGGCCAGTAGGACGGAGATTCGATTCGGATACGCCTCCAGCAGTGGCTTCAGAGCGTTTTCCGCTTCTGTGAAACGCCCCGCCTTAATGGCCGCAATGGCCAGTCCGTAGTGGGCGGCTTTTTGCTGTAACCCTTTTTCCTGCTTGATCATGTCTTCAAACCGGTGTCGTGCTGCATCGGCGGATTCCGCGTAATGCACCAGGAGGCGGTTTTTCATGAAGTAATACTCGATGTCCTCCCTTGCCTGTTGCCGAGGATAGGATTCGGCGCGGTTTCGGGCGTCCGCGACCCGTGATTCGTTCAAGGGGTGGGTCCGCAGGTATTCGGGCACCTGCTGACCATAGCGGTTGTTGCGCATCATGCGCTCGAACATGGCGGCCATGGCGCGTGGATCCATGCCGGAGCGCGCCAGCGTGGTCAGGCCGATGCGATCGGCTTCCTGTTCGTTTTCCCGGCTATAGTTCAATTGCTGCTGGATGTTGTAGGCCTGGGTTGTCGCCAGGGCCGCCATGCCAGCGTCGCCGCCGGCGGCCGCGGCCACCACGATACTGGCCAACAAGCCGGCAAGCGCTAACGGCTGATTGCGTTGGGCCCGCTCCATGCGCCGGGCAAAATGGCGTTGGCTAAGGTGCGCGATCTCGTGGGCGAGGACCGAGGCAAACTCTTCTTCGGTGTGTGCATTGAGGAACAGGCCGCCGTTCACGCCGATGATGCCGCCAGGCACGGCAAACGCATTGAGTGCACTGCTGTCGATGATCACGATTTGCAGTCGTCGGTCGGTCAATTCACTGTTCGGCACCAGTCGATAAGCCAGATCGCGGACGTAATCCTGAATAAGAGGGTCATCCAGGACCGGCAACTGGCGGCGGAGGGAGCGCAGCCAGGCCCGGCCAATGTCATATTCCTGTTCCGTCGAGACCATGCCAGAGACGCTGTCGCCAAGATCCGGTAGTTCGGCGTGGGCAGCCTGGGTGGGGATGCACAGTGCGATCAGGGTCAGAATCAATCCAAGCGCAGCGTACACGGCAAACGCGCTACGAACCGGCCGATTCTGAGCCTGTGGATCACTACAAACATTGGTCATGGATAATCCGATTCGACGACTCCGAGTCCGTCAACAGCCTCTGTTGATTTGGGGTAGGGCGCCCGAGGTGGAGGTGGCGGCCCTGGCGGCATTGGGGATCTCCGCCGTTTAGGATAAAGTGTTGGAGTTCAGCAGCCATGGATAGGTTCCCTGTGACAAGAGAGTCTACCGATCACTTGCCTGTGTGCCTGGTGCGCAGGATATCGATAGCGGGCACGGCCTGTGGGTCGGGTCCGAAAAAGCCGGAAGAATGACATGCCAAACGAACATTTTCTCGATGCAAGTGGTCTTACCTGTCCCATGCCGTTGCTCAAGGCGAAACAGAAGCTCAATCAGATCTCGGCTGGCGAAAGGCTGAGACTGATTGCCACGGATCCCGGCTCCGTTCGCGATATCGCGTCGTTCATTAAGTTAACGCCGCATGAGCTGCTGGAGAGCTATGAGGAAAACGGCACGTTTCATTATCTTATCCGGAAAGGTGACACCTGAACGCCTATCCTGAATGGGTTTCAAACCGCTTCAGGAAAACGGGGTGATTGTTTTCAACGTCCTGGCTAGGTCCGGATCCTGTTCGATCATGGTGGCGAAAACCGCCGCGCCACGCAAGGGCGGAATCAATTGGAGGTGGGTGATGTGGAGCATCGGATTCAATATCACCGGATTAAAGGTCTCAGGGAAACAAGGTCTCAGGGAAACAAGGTCTCAGGGAAAAGAGTGGTCAGATTCAACATCGTTGTTGGAGTAATAAATGCTGAAAGTGCTGCATGGCTGGTTTAACCGCTATTTTTCCGATGAGCAGGCCGTAATACTTCTGGTCCTGCTGCTGGCGGGACTGGCGATCATTGTGTTCCTCGGCGCCATGCTCACGCCGGTGTTCGCCAGTATCGTGATTGCCTTCGTGCTGCAAGGGCCGGTGGCGGCATTGGTACGGCGGGGGCTTCATCATAATCTGGCGGTCGCGATCGTCTTTACCCTGTTTTTGGGGGCGCTGGTGGCGACCCTGTTCGGTCTGGTACCAGTGTTGTGGCGGCAGTTGACTGGCCTGGTGGCAGAGTTTCCCCGGATGGTTGCAGACCTGCAGGCGTATATTGAGCTGCTGCCGCAAGCCTATCCCCAGTTTTTCTCCAAGGAATTGTCCCAGCAGCTGTTTCAGCAGGCAGCGTTGGAGGCGTCGACGTTTGGCCAGTGGCTGGTGTCCGTTTCCCTGTCGAAGATTCCCAATCTCATCGGCTTGCTGATCTATCTGGTGTTGATGCCGATCCTGGTGTTCTTTCTGCTGAAAGATCGCGCGCAGATCCTTCAGTCCCTTTCGTCCATGCTGCCCGCCGAGCGGCGTCTGATGACGCAGATCTGGAACGATATGAACCAGCAATTCGCCAACTATATACGCGGCAAGGTGATGGAGATCATCATCGTGGGTGCGGTTACCTATGTCGCCTTTGTCATCCTCGGGCTGAACTATGCGGCGCTGTTGGCGATCCTGGTCGGGTTGTCCGTGGTGATCCCCTACATTGGGGCGGTGGCCGTGACGGTGCCGGTGGCGATGGTGGGGTTCTTCCAGTGGGGCTGGGGTTCTGAATTCATCACGATGATGGCGGTGTACGGCATCATCCAGGCAATTGACGGCAACGTCCTGGTGCCCTTGCTCTTTTCCGAGGTGGTGAACCTGCACCCGGTCAGCATCATCATTGCGGTGTTGGTGTTTGGCGGGATCTGGGGGTTTTGGGGGATATTCTTTGCCATTCCCTTGGCGACCATGTTCAAGGCCATCTTTACAGCCTGGCCGCGCACCAGCACGGAGCTGGAAGGCGCGGCTCAGCGATAGCCCATCCGGGTTAAGCGGGGGCGTCAACTCAGTGCCTGGGCCGCCTCCAGGACTTCCTGGGCGTGGCCCTTGACCTTCACGGTGCGCCATTCACGACGCAGCACGCCGTCACGGTCAATTAAAAAGGTGCTGCGATCGATGCCCAAGTATTCCTTGCCATAGAGTTTCTTGAGCTTGATGACATCGAACAGCTTGCAGAGGGACTCGTCAGGATCGCTGATCAGCTCAAACGGGAAACACTGCTTGGTTTTGAAATTGGCGTGACTTTTGAGGCTGTCACGGGAAACGCCGAACACCAGGGTATTGGCCTGTGCGAACGCATTGTGCAGATCACGGAAGTCCTGGCCTTCGGTGGTGCAGCCCGGCGTGCTGTCCTTGGGATAGAAATAAAGGACGATGTTTTTGCCACGCAAGGCGGCCAGATCGACGGTTTGATCGCCGGTGGCGGCTGCGGTGAAAGCGGGAACCGGTTGGTTTAACTCGACCATGTCTTCTCCTTGGCCGCGCAGGCGCGCGGACTTCGAAAGTCTGTAGAGGCGTGAGGGGTTGCGATCAAGCGTTGCGTAATGGCTCGATCACGGCGTCCAGGTTGCGATCGTCGCAGAACATCATGAATTCGTCGCGCAGGCTGGCGAGATGGGTGTCCGCGGGGATGTTGATGACCATGTTGAGATTGAACATCTGGGTGCCGGTGTGGGGCGCGCTGTAGGTGCCTGTTTCCAGGTCCTCAATGTTAATGTTCATGCGCGAGAAGAAACTTGCGATTTCGTGAACGATCCCCGGGTTATCCAGGGCCACTACGTTTACATTATAGGAATAGGAACGCTTGGCTTCGCGTGGCCGGGTGTGCTTCACCATCGTGGTGAGGTCGAGCCGTCGCGCCAGGTTCGGAATGGCATTCTCCAGTTTGGCAATCGCATCCCAGGAACCGCTGGCCAGCATGATAATGGCGAATTCTCCGCCTAATACCGTCATGCGGCTGTCGATGATGTTGCAGTGGTAGTCGGCGCAAGCCTTCGCCAGTTCGTTCACAATTCCTGGGCGGTCGGTGCCGAGCGCAGAAATGACAAGATGGGTGTCACGCGAAACGATCTTTGACATGGTAACCTGCAGCCTTCGGTGAATTCATAAGCAGGGAAATAGTCCCGTTTCGGAACCAGCGTTGTCAAGTCGGCTCCTTGTTTCCCGCGCCATACGGCGCCCTTTTCATGCTTGTTTAGCGGATACCGCGCAAGTAACATAGCTTTTTCATATCGCAGACGGGGTACATTATGATTCAAGGTAGCTTGGTTGCTCTGGCTACTCCGATGTTCGCGGACGGCGGGTTGGATTGGGAAGCCCTGTATAAGCTTCTCGACTGGCACGTGGAACAGGGCACGCATGGTCTTGTGATTGCAGGAACCACGGGCGAAGCCTCGACGCTTGATATGGACGAACATTGCGAGCTCCTGCGCCGTGCGGTCGAGCATGTGGCAGGACGACTGCCCGTTATCGCTGGTACGGGCGCCAACTCCACCTCGGAAGCCCTGGAACTCACTCAAGCCGCCAAAGCGGCCGGTGCCGATGCCTGTCTGCTTGTCACGCCCTATTACAACAAGCCGACCCAGGAAGGCCTGTACCTGCATTTCCGTAAGCTGGCCGAATCCGTCGAGATCCCCCAGATCCTGTACAACGTGCCCGGTCGGACTGCCTGCGACATGCTGAACGAGACCGTTGAGCGCCTGGTAGATGTGCCGAACATTGTCGGTATCAAAGATGCCACGGGAAATCTTGAGCGCGGTCGCGATCTGATCCAGCGGGTGGGGAATAAGATTGCGGTTTACTCCGGCGATGATGGTACCGCACCGGAACTGATCCTGATGGGCGGCAAAGGCAACATTTCCGTGACTGCCAACGTCGTGCCGGCAACCATGGCCCGTCTGTGCGAACTGGCGCTGGCCGGTAACGCCGAGGAAGCGCGAGCGATTCAGGATAAACTGGTGCCGTTGCACAAAATGATGTTCATTGAGGCGAATCCCATTCCCGCCAAGTGGGCCCTGTATGAAATGGGGCTGATTGGCGAAGGCATTCGGCTGCCCATGACCCCTCTGAGTGAGCAATTCCGTGCACCACTGCGTGATGCGTTGGGTGCTGCAGGTGCGCTGAACCGATGATGCAACTTGGCAGTATCAAGGGCCACCGTAGTAAAGGCGTCAAACGTCCGTATGGTGCGAAGGTTCTAAGAGAGGCCGCGCCATTATTGATCCTGGCGACACCATTGTGGCTGGTTGGCTGCAGCGCCTGGTTTCCGGATCAGACTCTGAAGTATCTGGATGCCAAGCGTGAAGCGCCGCTTGTGATGCCGGCTGAACTTGATTCCGGCGCTCTGCAGGATGACTATCCGGTGCCTCGCGTCGAGCGGCAGCGCTCGCTGAGCCGTACCGGCGAGGTGCCCCCGCCACCTGAGGCGGAGGTAGACGTGTTGGCTCAGGAGTACAGCATTCGCCGTTCCGATGAGCAAGTCTGGCTGGTGGTTGGGGAAGAGCCCGGTCGTGTCTGGCCTGCTCTGAATCGGTTCTGGACCTCGCAAGGCGTGGATGTCAGTGCGACGACGGCCAAAAGTGGCCTGATGCAGGCCAGTCTTGCCGGTACCAGTGCTCGTGCACGAGAGCTGCTTGAGCAGTTGGGACTGAACACGAACGGGGAATACCAGTTTCAGGTCAAGCTTGACCAGGGGTTGAAGCGACGTACCAGCGAAATCGCGGTGCGGGTGGTGGAAAGCGCGGGCGATAGTGCGTCCCTGGAGCAAGGCTGGGCAAAAGCCGATGCACAGCCTGCCCTTGAGGAAAAGCTACTGGAGCAGATCCAGGCGTTCATGATGCAGGATGAAGCAAACCGTAGCTATTCGTTGCTGGCACAGGATATTTCAGGCGGCGCCAAAGTTACCTTGCATGAAGATTCCGAACCGCCGTACCTGCAGTTCAACCTCAGCTTCGAGCGAGCCTGGAATGCGGTCGGCCAAGCCCTGGCCGAAGGCAAGGTGCAGATCGTGGACCTGAACCGCAGCGAAGGCATCTATCTGCTGAACTTCCAGCGTGATGGCGAAGCTGGCGGCGGCTTCTTCGGTTGGTTCTCCGACGACGAAACAGCTGATGCTGACCGATATAACTTCCGCTTGCGGTTCGAGCAGGTTGGAGATGCTATCCAGGTACGGGCAGAGGCCGTTGAATCCGACACCAAGGTGAAACGCCAGATCGAGTTGCTTAACCGGATACTCGAGAATATTGCCTAACCGACGCTCCGGATGGTTCAGTCCGGAGCTCGTTCAAGATCGATTACCGTCCCGAAATTTGTCATCATGGCGGCAGCATTCCTGCCGATATTTTTTATTCTGGAGACCCTCTCAATGCAGAAGCTTGAGGAACTTTATTCCGGTAAGGCTAAATCTGTTTACCGTACCGATGATCCCAATCTGTTTGTCCTGCATTTTCGTGATGATACTTCTGCGTTCGACGGCCAGAGGATCGAGCAGTTGAACCGCAAGGGAATGGTGAACAACAAGTTCAATGCCTTCATCATGACGAAACTGGCTGAACAGGGCATTCCGACGCACTTTGTAAAACTGCTGTCTGACCAGGAATCACTGGTGCGCAAGCTGGAGATGATCCCGGTGGAGTGCGTCGTGCGTAACTTCGCGGCCGGCAGTCTGGTGCGCCGTCTGGGTGTTGAAGAAGGCTTGGCTCTTAATCCGCCGACCTTTGAAATGTTCCTCAAGAACGATGCGCTGCATGATCCGATGATCAACGAGTACCACGTGCGCTCCTTCGGCTGGGCGACAGAACCTCAGCTTGACGAGATGAAGCGCCTGACCTTTAAGGTCAACGAGATTCTCAAGCAGTTGTTCGATGCCGCCGGTATGTTGCTGGTGGACTATAAACTAGAGTTCGGTCTGGCAGACGGCACGGTGGTTCTGGGCGACGAGTTCAGTCCCGATGGTTGCCGTATCTGGGACAAGGCCACACGCAAGAAGCTCGACAAGGATCGCTTTCGCCAGGGGTTGGGAGAAGTGGTGGAATCCTATGAAGAGATTGGTCGCAGGCTTGGCGTTGCGTTCTAACCTTTACTCTCGGTAAGTGAGGCTATACTTAGGGCGCAAAATCTTTTTAGGGAGAACAGGATGAAGTGTGCTTCATTAGTGACCGGCATGGTGGCGTTGGGGTTATCTGCCGCCGCCACGGCTGATATTGTAGGCGTCACCGCAGGGGTGACGGGCTGGAAGGCGGATTACTCCGGTAATGTGCGTTCCGGCCCCGCGCGAGTCGATCTTGAGAATGACTTGGGTCTGAGCGATGAGTGGTATCCGCAGGGCTATGCGGCCCTTGAGCATCCGGTACCCCTGCTGCCGAACCTGAAGCTGCAGTACACCGAGCTGAGCCAGACTGCAAAAGGCAGTTTGGGCGAAATCTTCGACGGCGTTCCGGTCGGTGCGGTTGATACCGACCTGGACCTGACCCACAGCGATGTGATCCTGTACTACGAGGTACTGGATAACGTGGTATCCATCGACGTCGGTGTGAATCTCCGAATTTTCGATGGCGAGCTGCTGGTGACGGAGCGGGTAACGGGCGCAACGTCCCGGACCGATATCGATGAAGTGGTACCGATGCTGTATGTCGCCCCCAGTGTCAGCCTGCCGTTCACCGGCTGGTCGATTGGCGGCGAAGTGTCCGCCATCAACTACAGCGACAATCGCTTGGTGGACGTGTCGGCGCGGATTCGTTATGAATTGTCCGTGCTCGGGATCGAGGCCGGATGGCGCCAGATGGACGTGAAACTTGACGACATCGACGATCTCGATGCCGACGTCAAGGTAGCTGGCCCTTACCTGGGACTGGTTCTGGATTTCTGATCTCTGCTTTAATCGAACGCGCCTTAATGGCGCGTTCGCATTTATGCCACAACAACAGTGTCGCAACAATTCGTCACCTCCTCTCTTTAGGTTGGCAAGCGTATAGTTACCAGCATATGCGAGTGACTTAACGGCGCCGGCATCATATCGTCTTGGAAATCTGCAAATCTGATGCGACAATGTTGCGCCGTCAAAACCCACAGGGATGACAGGCAGTAAACGTTCGGAGGAAGAATGAAAATATTGGTGACGGGAACGGCGGGATTTATCGGATCTACCCTGGCAATGCGCCTGCTGGCACGGGGGGACGAGGTCATTGGGGTCGATAACCTCAACGATTATTACGACGTACGCCTGAAAGAGGCTCGTCTTGCACGGCTACTGCCGAACGAGCGCTTTACCGATATCCGCATGGATGTGGCCGACCGCCAGGGCATGGAAGAACTGTTCGCCCAACACAAACCGCAGCGGGTGGTGCATTTGGCTGCTCAAGCCGGTGTGCGGTACTCCCTGGTCAATCCCCACGCATACATTGACGCCAACCTGGTGGGCTTTACCAATATCCTGGAAGGCTGCCGCCACAATCAGGTCGAACATCTGGTTTATGCCTCGAGCAGCTCCGTATACGGGGCTAATGAGAGCATGCCGTTCTCCGTGCATGACAACATCGACCACCCCCTGAGCCTGTACGCGGCCACCAAGAAAGCCAATGAGCTGATGGCTCACACCTACAGTTCTCTGTTCAACCTACCGACCACAGGCTTGCGCTTCTTCACGGTCTATGGCCCCTGGGGGCGCCCGGACATGGCGTTGTTCATGTTCACCAAGAATATCCTCGAAGGCAAACCCATCGACGTATTCAACTATGGCCACCACCGCCGCGATTTCACCTACATCGACGACATCGTCGAGGGCGTGATCCGTACCCTGGATCATGTGGCCGAGCCGAACTCGGCCTGGTCTGGCAAGCAGCCGGATCCGGGTACCAGTAAGGCGCCGTATCGTATTTACAACATTGGCAGCAACAATCCGGTGGAGCTGTTGCGTTATATCGAGATTCTGGAAAATTGCCTGGGCAAGAAAGCACAGAAGAATCTGCTGCCTTTGCAGCCGGGTGACGTGCCGGATACCTATGCCAATGTGGATGCGCTGATCGAAGACGTGGGCTATAAGCCAGAAACGCCGGTTGAGGTGGGTATCGAGAACTTCGTCCGCTGGTACCGGGACTTTTATCAGGTCTAGGTCCGAGAGGGTGTTGGATATTTATGATTTCTTAAATCAGGGCGGTCCCACAAGGACCGCCCTTTTCGTGACAGGGCCCATACAATGAACCCAATGAAAGAAGAGATCCAAAAGTTAATCGACGGTAATCGTGCCTGGTCGGAAAAGGTCAGGCAGCGCGATCCCGATTTTTTCCCCACCCTTTCCAAGCAACAGGCGCCGACCTATATGTGGATCGGCTGCTCTGACAGCCGGGTCCCCGCCAATGAGGTGGTGGGCATGATGCCGGGTGAGATTTTCGTCCACCGCAACGTTGCCAATGTGGTGGTGCATACGGATCTGAACTGCCTGTCGGTCATGCAGTTTGCGGTGGAAGTGCTCAAAGTCCGCCATATCATCGTCACAGGTCATTATGGCTGTGGTGGGGTACGGGCCGCGCTGCAGAACCGCGAATTCGGCCTGATCGATAACTGGCTGCGAAATCTCAAGGATATCTACAGCGTCCACAAGGAAGAGCTGGACGCCCTGGAGGGCGAGGCGCAGGTGGACCGCCTCTGCGAACTGAATGTCTGCCATCAGGTGCGCCACGTGTGCCATACCAACATCGTGCAACAGGCCTGGCGTCGCGGTCAGAGTCTGGCCGTACACGGGTGGTGCTACGGGCTGACCGATGGTCTGGTCAACGATCTGAATGTCACGGTTGATTCGCTGGATCAGCTGGACCCGGTTTATCACTACCGGCCGCTGGCCTAACCTCGAACGCAGGGGCTTAGCCTTCAAGGGCAGGGCCGGAGGCGTCGGAGACTCATGCTCCGGCGCCATTGCTGAGTTGCAAGGAGTATCCCATGGGGCATCAGTCCGCTGACGTAGCGTTTGTTCCTCTCAATATCGCCGTGCTGACCGTTTCCGACACCCGTACGCTAGCGACCGATACCTCCGGGCAGGCGTTGGTGGATGGTCTCACCGAGGCCGGCCACATCCTGACGGACCGCCACTTGGTCCGGGACGACATTTACCAGTTACGGGCCGTGGTTTCCCAGTGGATCGCCGACCCGCGTGTGCATGTGGTGCTGGTGACTGGCGGCACGGGCTTTACCGACCGGGACAGCACGCCTGAGGCACTCATGCCGCTGCTGGACAAGCAGATCGAAGGCTTCGGGGAGCTGTTCCGGAGCATATCGCTTCAAGAAATCGGTACCTCGACCGTGCAATCCCGGGCCTTTGGTGGTCTCGCCAACCACACCGCAATCTTTTGTATGCCTGGCTCCACCAATGCCTGCCGTACCGCATGGAACAAGATTCTGGTGGAGCAGTTGGATGCTCGCCATCGCCCCTGTAATTTTGTCGGACAGGTGCTGAAGAAGTCCGAGACTGCGCAGCCAATGCCGAAGCAAAGCAGCTGTGGGCCGCGCGCGTGAGCGGGGGTAACGAACGGCCGGCATTGCTTCCGGTCGATCAGGCTTTGACGCTTCTTCTGGCACGGGCTCGTCCGCTGACGGACAGGGAAATTGTGCCTCTGGCGCAGGCGTTGGGACGCGTACTCGCCACCGATATTCAGTCCGATCTGGATGTTCCACCGCTCGATAATAGTGCCGTGGATGGTTACGCCATACGCACCGCCGACCTGCAAGGGAGCGGCACGACCGAGCTTCCCCTGAGCCAGCGTATTCCGGCCGGTGCCGTTGGCGATCCGTTATTGCCTGGCACGGCGGCCCGTATCTTTACCGGCGCACCGGTACCACCCGGGGCTGATGCGGTGGTTATGCAGGAGGACTGCCAGGAGCGCGACGGGCAGGTGGAGATCCGAGGTCTGGCCAAGGCCGGTGATAACATTCGCGAGCGTGGCCAGGACATTCGCCAGGGTGGCTTGGTGCTGGCAGCCGGGCAGCGCCTGCGCCCGCAGGACCTGGGGCTGTTGGCGTCCGTTGGCATTGCCAGCGTACCGGTGATCCGCCGGCTGCGGGTCGCCATTCTCTCCACCGGCGATGAACTGGTCGAGCCCGGTGAACCGGTTGGCATGGGGCAGATCTATAACTCCAATCGCTACACCTTGCTGGGCCTTCTCGGCACGCTGGGTATGGAGGTGATCGATCTTGGTCTGGTGCCGGATACGCTCGAGGCAACCGAGGAGGCTCTGCTAAAGGCTGCCAGCCAGGCCGATTGCATTCTCAGCAGCGGTGGCGTATCCGTCGGCGAGGAGGATCATGTCAAACAGGCGCTGCAAAACCTCGGTGAACTCGACCTCTGGAAGCTTGCTATCAAGCCCGGCAAGCCGCTGGCCTTTGGTACGGTGGGGGATGTTCCCTTTATTGGATTGCCCGGCAACCCCGCAGCGGTCTTCGTGACCTTTTGCGTGCTGGCCCGGCCCTTTCTGCTGAAGACCCAGGGTGCGGACCGATGGTCCGCCAAGACCTTCCGCGTACCGGCGGGCTTTGCCCGGAAGAATTCCGGTCCGAGACAGGAATATCTGCGCTGCCGTCTGCAGGCCGACGAAGCCGGCACCTGGACGATTGAGCCGTATCCCAATCAAAGCTCCGGCGTGCTGTGCTCCGCGTCCTGGGGCGATGGTTTTGCCATTCTGCCACCGGCAACCGAGGTGCGGGCAGGGGACTTGCTGGAGTATCTGCCGTATAGTTCGCTGGAGTTTTGATCAGGCGACTGAATAGGCAGGAAAAATGCGTCACGACGCGGAATTTTTGCTTGCCCGTTTTAAAGTGGTTTGTTAAAGTACGCGCCGCTACACAGGACCATAGCTCAGTTGGTTAGAGCGCTACCTTGACATGGTAGAGGTCGGCGGTTCGAGTCCGCCTGGTCCTACCAGAATTGATGAGAAGGGGTTACGAGAAATCGTAACCCCTTTTTCGTTGGCTCCACGCGGTCTGGGTCAGACACTCGATGCCCGAGCCATCTCCAGAAAAGACGCCAGATAATCGATCCCCAGATCCCGTTCCCGAACGCCCAGATAAATCTTCTTCGGAATACCCGTTGCGCCGAGACGCACCGGCTTGATGGCTAACCCCTGCGCATATTCCTCCACCAGCCAACGGGGAAGGGCGGCAACACCGCGACCGGCGGCGACCATTTGCAGCATGATGTCCGTGGTTTCGATTTCCTTGTGCTTCCTGGGGCTGCGGTTGGCGGGCAGCAGGAACTGGTTGTAGATGTCGAGGCGTTCGATCTCGACGGGATAGGTGATCAGGGTTTCCTCCCCGAGCTGTTCGGGTAGTACGTGGTCGAGGCGGGCGAATGGATGCCCCGTGGCGACCACCAGGACCTGTTCGTAGTCGAACACGGGTTGGAACAGCAAACCCGGTTTATAGAGCGGGTCTGGCGTCACCAGTACATCGATGTCATAGCCGAACAGGGCGCCGATGCCGCCGAACTGGAATTTCTGCTTTACATCCACATCCACCACCGGCCAGCGTTGCAGATAGGGCTCCACCACCTTTAGCAGCCATTGATAGCAGGGGTGACATTCCATGCCGATGCGCAGGGTGCCGCGCTGGCCCTGGGCGAATTCCGCCATCAGTTCCTCCGCATGCTCAAACTGGGGCAACAAACGTTGGGCCAGCCCAAGCAGATAGTTGCCCGCCTGGGTGAAGCGCAGGCGACGGCCTTCCTTGACCCATAGAGGCGTGCCAATCTGGTGTTCCAGCTTGCGTATGGCATGGCTCAACGCCGACTGGGTGAGGCAGAGCGTATCCGCGGCGGCGGTTAGCGAGCCCTGGCGCTCGACTTCGCGCAGGATGGCCAGGTGGCTACGTTCGATCATGATGTATTCTCATGAATTAAATTAATGGGTTGGTGAATTAATACCATTTTTACTCATCTTTCTAAACCCATACCATGGCTCCAATCACACGAGGAGAGTCAGGATGGTTACCACCCACAATTTAGGATTTCCCCGCATCGGCGCCCGGCGCGAGCTGAAGTTTGGCCTGGAGTCGTTCTGGAAAGGTCAATCAACCCAGGAGGAGTTGCTTCGGCTGGGTGCCGAACTGCGCCAGACTCACTGGCAACATCAGGCCGGCCTGGACCTGGTGCCGGTGGGGGACTTCTCCCTGTACGACCAGGTGCTGGACATGAGCTTTACCCTGGGCAATGTTCCGGAGCGGGTGAGCGGTCTGCAAGGTCGTGAGCTGGACAACTACTTTCGGATCGCACGTGGACGTTCCGCCCGGGATTCCGGCTGCAACTGCGTCCATGCAGGCGAAATGACCAAGTGGTTCGACACCAATTACCACTACATTGTGCCCGAGTTCACGGACGCCACCCACTTCACGCTGAATGCCGACCGCATTCTGAGCCAGGTGCAAGAAGCCAAGCAGCAAGGCATCAAGGCCAAGCCGGTGATCATCGGTCCGGTGACCTACCTCTGGCTGGGCAAGGCGAAGGATCACCTGGACCGTCTGGCCCTGCTGGACCAGTTGCTCCCGGTGTATGCCGAACTGCTCAATAAACTGGCACAAGCGGGCGTGGACTGGGTGCAGATCGACGAGCCGATCCTCGTGACGGAGCTGGATGCGGCCTGGCGTCACGCACTGGTCAGGACGTATCACGATCTGAAAGCCTGCAATGTGAAACTGCTGCTGGCCACCTATTTCGGCCAACTGCAGGAGAACCTGCAACTGGCCTGCGAACTGCCGGTTGCGGGGTTGCATCTGGACGCGGTGAGTGCCCGCGAGGAAGTCGCCAAACTGGTGGATTGGCTGCCCGCCCACAAGGTGCTGTCCCTGGGCGTGATCAACGGCCGCAATATCTGGAAAACCGATCTCAACGGCGTTCTGGACTGGCTGGAGCCGGTGCACGCCAGGCTGCGCGACCGTCTGTGGCTGGCGCCTTCTTGTTCTCTGTTGCATGTGCCGGTCGACTTGGCCAGTGAAATTGAACTGGACTCGGAGGTCAAAAACTGGCTGGCGTTCGCCCTGCAGAAATTGGACGAACTTGCCGTCCTGGCGCAGGCCCTGAACGAAGGTCGCGAGGCTGTTGCCAAAGAACTCGCCGAAAACGCCGAGGCCGTACGAGGTCGACGGTTATCGAATCGAGTCCACAATTTAGCGGTGCAGGAAACGACCGCCAAAATCACGCCGGATCTGGGCCGACGTCGCAGCCCTTACGCAGAGCGGGCTGCCAAGCAGGCACAACGGCTGAAACTGCCGGCTTATCCCACAACCACCATTGGCTCGTTCCCGCAGACAGCCGAAATCCGCCAGGCGCGCCTCCAGTTCCGTCAGGGTGAACTGAGCGAGGACAGCTACAAGACACTCATGCGGCAGGAGATCGAGCGCGCGGTTCGTGAACAGGAGGCATTGGACCTCGACGTGCTGGTGCACGGGGAAGCGGAGCGCAACGACATGGTGGAATACTTTGGCGAGCAGTTGAACGGCTATGCGTTCAGCCAGTTCGGTTGGGTACAGTCCTATGGTTCCCGCTGTGTAAAGCCACCCATTATTTTCGGTGACATCAGCCGGCCGAAGCCCATGACTGTCGAATGGATCCGTTACGCCCAATCGCTCACCGACAAGCCGATGAAAGGCATGCTGACCGGGCCGGTGACCATTCTGAACTGGTCATTCGTACGCGACGACCTGTCGAGATCGGTTGTTTGCCTGCAACTGGCGCTGGCGATTCGCGCGGAGGTCTTGGATCTGGAACAGGCCGGGGTGACCATCATTCAGATCGACGAAGCGGCCTTGCGGGAAGGTCTGCCGCTGCGGAAATCGGAATGGACGCATTATCTGGATTGGGCGGTGGAATCCTTTCGCATCGCCGCCAATGGGGTCGCCGACGAAACCCAGATCCATACCCATATGTGTTACTCAGAGTTCAACGACATCATTGAAGCAATCGCCAAAATGGACGCGGATGTGATTACCATAGAAACCTCCCGTTCGGACATGGAGTTGCTGGATGCGTTCGATCGGTTCAACTATCCCAACGAGATGGGGCCTGGAGTGTACGATATCCACTCGCCGAACATTCCAAGCGTGGAGCAGATCGTTCATTTGATGCGGAAGGCTGCTGAACGCATTCCATCGGAGCGGTTGTGGATCAACCCGGACTGTGGCCTGAAGACGCGCCAGTGGGAAGAGGTACTGCCGGCTTTGCGCAACATGATTGCGGCGGCACAACAGTTGCGGACAACTTTGGCTCAGGCTTAATGGGAAGACGCAACGGAAGCCGGCTCACACGAGCCGGCTTTGTGGTTTTGGCTTACCCGATTACCACTGCAACGACGCCCCGGTCTGATATTCCGTCACTCGCGTTTCGAAGAAGTTCTTCTCCTTGCGCATGCTTGCTTGCTCATCGAGCCAGGGCAGAGCGTTGGTGGCGCCAGGGAAGGGCTCCTCGATCTTAAGCTGCTTGGCGCGGCGGTTGGCGATAAAGCGGAACTGCTCGATATGGTCCTGAGCGGAATAGCCCAGAATCGGCTCCTTGAGCAAATATTGGGCATAGCCTTGTTCCGCCGCTTCCGCTTCCTGCCACATCCGCTCCAGCGCTTTCGGGTCCAGGGTGATGCCTTCTTCCTGCATGATCTGCCGCACCACGCGAATGCCGAAGGCGCAATGCATGACCTCGTCCCGCATGATGTATTGCAACTGCTCGCCGGTACCTTTCATCAGGCCACGCCGCTGCAGGGCGAAGATGGGGCTGAAGCCGTTGTAGAACCAACACCCCTCAAACACCCCAGCGAAGAACAGATATGCCATGACGAACTGCTCCAGATCGTCGCGGTTACGCAGGTCGATGTTCGTGGTGAGGATCGAGTTGAGGCGCTCGTTGCCCATCTTGATCTTGCGGTAAATGGCAGGCACCACCCGGTAGCGGTTATAGATCTCGCTCTGATCCAGCCCGATGGTCTCGATACAGTGCTGATAGGTCCAGGTGTGCAGCGCCTCCTCGTACACTTGTCGGGCCTGGTAGATCTGTAACTCCGGCGCGCTCATCTTTTCCATCACCGCCAGCCCGATATTGCGCATGGCGAGAATGTCGGAGGTAGTCAGGTACGCCAGCACGTTCTCGTACACATGACGCTCTTCCAGCGTCAGCTTGTGGTGATAGTCGTGGACGTCCTGGGACATATTGATGTCCAGGGGCGTCCAGTGGTTCTTGTTGGCGTTGAGGAAAAATTCCCAGGCCCATGGGTATTTGAACGGCGCCAACTGGTTGATGTCAGTCAGGCCGTTGATCACCCGTTTGTCATTGGGGTTAATGGGCTTCAGGGCTTCTTCGATCACCGGCAAATCCGCCGGTTCCGCCGCCACGGGCTGTGGTTCGAGACGCTCGGTCTTTGCCGTCCGCAGCGGCGGAATCGCCGCCGCCAGTGGATCGTCCCAGTTGGGTAGCGCCTTGGTTTGCGGATTGAGATTCGTCGTGCTCATTGGCAGGCCTCGCAATCAGGGTCGAGAATGGAACAGAACTTTTCCGTGGGTTCATCCGTCAGGCTCGCCTCCTTCGAGGTATCCGGTGTAACCGCCGCTTGCGACGACTTCACCGAAATCTTCTCCATCTGGGTCGCGCCCAGCGAGCGCAGGTAGTAGGTGGTTTTCAAGCCGCGGGTCCAGGCCAGCTTGTAGAGGTTGTCCAGCTTCTTGCCGGAGGGCTCGGCCATATAGAGGTTGAGGCTCTGGGCCTGGTCGATCCATTTCTGGCGTCGCGCCGCCGCTTCCACCAGCCAGCGTGGGTCCATCTCAAAGGCGGTCTGGAACAACTGCTTCAAATCGTCTGGAATCCGGTCGATCTGTGCGACCGAGCCGTCGAAGTACTTGAGGTCGTTCACCATCACTGCGTCCCACAGACCACGTGCTTTCAACTGGTTTACCAGCCAAGGGTTGATCACCGTGAACTCGCCGGACAGGTTGGATTTCACGAACAGGTTCTGGTAGGTCGGCTCGATGGACTGGGATACGCCCACGATGTTGGAAATGGTCGCGGTGGGCGCAATGGCTATCACGTTGGAGTTACGCATGCCATGTTGGCGGATCAGTTGACGCACCGGTTCCCAATCCAGTTGTGCCACCGTATCAAACACGCAGTAGCTGCTACCGCGTTGCTCGGCGAGCAGACCCAATGAGTCGATCGGCAACAGGCCCTGATCCCACAGGGAACCCTGGTAGGAGGCGTATGTACCCCGTTCCTTGGCCAGCAACGCCGATGCCTGGAGTGCGTAGTAGCTGATCAACTCCATGGACTGATCGGCAAAATAGACGGCCTCGAAGCTGGCGTAGGGGAGTCCCAGTTGGTAGAGCGCGTCCTGGAAGCCCATGATGCCGAGCCCGACCGGGCGGTGTTTCAGGTTCGCCTGGCGGGCCTGTGGCACGGCGTAATAATTGATGTCGATGACGTTATCCAGCATCCGCACCGCCGTGGTGATGGTGCGTTGCAGGCGCTCCCGGTCCAGCTCGCCGTTGTGGATATGGTTCACCAGGTTGATGGAGCCCAGATTGCAGACTGCGATTTCCTCGGCGCTGGTGTTGAGGGTGATCTCGGTGCAGAGGTTGGAGGAATGCACCACGCCCGCGTGCTGTTGTGGCGAGCGGATGTTGCAGGGGTCCTTGAAGGTGATCCAGGGGTGGCCGGTCTCGAACAGCATGGACAGCATCTTGCGCCACAGGACCTTGGCCTCGACCGTCTTGAACAGTTTCAGCTCGCCGCGCTCCACCAAGGCCTCGTAATGCCGATAGCGGTCCTCGAAGGCGCGACCGTACAGATCATGCAGATCCGGCACATCGTTGGGCGAGAATAGGGTCCATTCGCCGTCCTCGAACACCCGCTTCATGAATAGATCGGGAATCCAGTTGGCGCTGTTCATATCGTGGGTGCGGCGACGTTCGTCCCCAGTGTTTTTGCGCAGCTCCAGGAATTCCTCCACGTCCAGGTGCCAGCACTCCAGATAGGCGCACACCGCGCCCTTGCGCTTGCCGCCCTGGTTGACCGCCACGGCGGTGTCGTTCACCACTTTCAGGAAAGGCACCACGCCCTGCGATTGACCGTTGGTACCCTTGATGTGGGCTCCCAAGGCCCGCACCGGCGTCCAGTCGTTGCCGAGGCCGCCGGCCCATTTGGAGAGCAGGGCGTTGTCGCGGATCGCCCCGTAAATTCCTTCCAAGTCGTCCGGCACCGTCGTCAAATAGCAGGACGATAATTGGGACCGTAGGGTGCCGGCATTAAACAGCGTGGGTGTCGAACACATGTAGTCGAACGAGGAGAGCAGGTTGTAGAACTCGATGGCACGTTCGTTGGGATTGTCCTCTTCGAGTGCCAACCCCATGGCGACCCGCATGAAGAACACCTGGGGCAGCTCCAGTCGCGTGCCCTGCCAGTGTAGAAAGTAACGATCGTACAGTGTCTGCAGTCCCAGGTAGGTAAACTGACGGTCCCGTTCCGGCCGCAGGGCTTGGCCCAATTGGTCCAGGTCGAACCGGGCGAGCGCTGGTGACAGGAGTTCAAGCTCAATACAGCGATGGATGGCCGCCACGAATGTGGCGGGGTAGAGCTGCGTCATGTCTTGCGCAGTCGCCTCCTGGGCCAATCGTAGGCTGCCGAGAACTTCGGCCCGCAGACCGTCCAGCAGCAGGCGGGCACTGACGTAGGAGTAGTTCGGCTCCTCTTCGATGAGCGGTCTTGCCGCCATGGTGAGCGCCGTATTCACTTCCTTGGCTTTGATGCCGTTGTAGAGGTTCTTCAGGGCTGCGTCCAACAAGCGCTTGGCATCGACACCGTCCAAGCCACTGCAGGCGTCCTCGATGAGGATTTGCAGCCTGAACAGGTTGAGTGGCGTTTCGGAACCATCTGGCTGCACGACCTTGATCTCGGGATGATCGGTTTCGTCCTGAGCTCGTGGACGCTGCTTGGCATGCTCCTCTCGATACAGAACGTAGGCGCGGGCGACTTTCTGGAAGCCCTGGCGCATCAGCCCCAGCTCGACCAGGTCCTGGATTTCTTCGATGTGTATGGTGCCGCCGTTCGGCAATCGGCGTTGAATGCGGGCAGAAATATCCTGCGCCAAACCCGCTACCGTGTCCCGAACCCGGGCGGAACCGGACGCGGTCTGTCCTTCCACCGCTAGAAATGCTTTGGTGATGGCGACTGCGATTTTCTTGGCATCATAGGCGACCGCCTGGCCGGTTCGTTTCACGACTTGCAGATAGGGTGCGGTGGCGGCTGGATTGGAATCGGACGGCGTGTCCGAGGAAGCGGAGCCGACAGAAGAAGGACTAAGCATGGCAATTTCCTGAATCGCGTTGAGTGAATCCCTCGCGACAAAGGCTATCGACCATGAACAAGCACGCGCCCCACACGGCAAGCGTGCGGACGGCATTCGAATGCTTCTCCATCACCTCAAGTCGCGAAGGCATGAACTCCTCAGCAGGACTGAGGACTTTGGCAGGTCTTCGGACTTAGGGGCAGTGATCATTCTGACGGAATAATCCGGATCTCTCCGCTGCCTCGGGCGACGGCTTCCCATTTGCGATGCAAACAGTGCCTGAGCTGATGCTCCAGTCGCCTTTGTTCCCCTTTACCGCTGCGCGTCAGTTCCGGATTTACACCGGATTCCCTCTCGCTCCCACAATATGTGGGTGCAGACCAAAGTAAAGGCACTATATATCTGGTTTTATGAAATGGCAAATCTAGGGCGGGGAGTAGACCGCATCTCCCGGACGTTGTGTTCCGGGAGATGGGTTATGGGACGGCTTACCAGTGCACTTTCACCAGTGCGTTGACCAGGTTTTCCTTGGTATCGAACGCAGGCGAGTCCGGAATTCCGAATTTGTTGTGCCAGTAGGAATACTCGACACCCACATAGAACTTGCCGGGATTGTTGAAGAAGTGGCCGACGTCCAGTTTCAGCTGGGGGTTGAAGTGCAGCTCGGCGGCATGGTCCGACTCGGCTGAGGACCAGTCGATGAAGCCGTCAAACATCCAGGCGGTTGCGCCGATCTCGAAAGGCAGGCCCCACACCAGGGTGAGCTGGATGTCATCAGCGGTCAGATCGTTTTGCGCGTAGTAGAGTTGAGTCTGGACGTAGTTGAAGCCAGGCACTGACCAATCCAGGCCTACCCCGTACAGGTAGTTGTCGAAGTTGGTGCCGTTTTCGACCGTGTCGAACTCATAGGTGCCGGCCAGGTATACGTCCTTGATAGGGCCGTAGCTCAGGCTGTTGCCGGTCAGGTAGCTCATGCTCAGCCGCGGGCTCAGCTCGCCGTAGATTTCACTGTCTCGGTTGTCGCCGCCCTGGGCCTGCAGACGGTCCACGAAGAAGAACAGATCACCCCAGTGGTGGCCGCTGACATGTTCCAGGGTCATCACAACCCGGTCGTCTTCCCCCACTTTGTAGTCGCTGCCGTACAGCAGACTGAGGCTCGTGTTCGTGAACAGCGTTTCCGCCTGGGCAACAGCTGGCGAAACGGCGATCGCACTAACAAGCGCAAGAGTCGCGGCTCGATTGATCATGGCTCCTAAATCCTATCTGGATGAATGACAAAGCCCGGCACAAACATGAATGTCTGTTCCGAACGCTGGGCCGCAATTATGCGTATCCGGGCCTCAAGATGCCATTCCGGATCGTGATTTCTGGTTAGCTTTTTGTGCTGCCGACGCTGGCAAATGCAGGGCCAGAGTCAGAGAGGGGGCGTCAGCCTACAGGTCACTCACGGCGTCGCATAGAACAACGCGGCCGATGCTGCGGATCGCGGCGCCATCCCAGATAAATTCATAGTGGGCGGTCTGCACGATGCTGCTTATCCCTCGTGGAGAGAAGAGGCCCCAGCAGGTGGCGCCAGGTTGCCGTACCGAGTGGTACTGAATACCGGCCGCGCCGGATTTTTTCAGGGCAAGCCCCAACTGGCGTGCGGCGGAATAATCGGTGGGGGCGTAAATCGGATGATTGGCCGGCAGAACCCGCGCGTTCCGGATTGGTTGATCGGTAAAGCGGGCACGCAGGCCCCGGAACAGGAAGCGGTCATATTTCAGGTTGGGAACTCTCTGCCAGTACTGCTCCTGATGGTAGGCCACCTCCCGGATGGCGGTGTCCATGTAGTCCGCCAGATACAGCACGCCGAACTGGCCGTTGCTGAAACGGCTGCCGTCTGGGTTGACGTGGGTGAAGGGGGCAACTGCATAGGAGCAGCCCCGGATGCCAAAGGGAATCTCTTCCCGGTTCAGCAGGTTCAGTTGACCGACCTCCGTCTGAATGCGGGGATTGGTCAGGGCTTGAAGTTCGTACAGCGCGTCAAACTCTGCCTCGTCCGCGACATCCTCGAACAGGCTGATGGGCGGAAACTTGGAATTGACCAGACGAAACCCGGTCTGATCCTCCAGCGCGACACTGGGTAGGGTCGGAAGATCCGCTGGGGATGAACGAGTCGTCACCAGAGGCCGCCCCGCAAGGCATCGATCCGCCGGAAGGTCTCATAGAGGGCGGCGAAACTGCCGCTGCTGATGAGCTCCAGCGGTGATTTACCGTTGAAGAAGGGGTTGTCGTTCTGCATGCCCATGAAGCCGTAAACGTTGTCCGGATTCTCGAACAGGATGCGTAGGCTGGCATGGATATTCAGCAGATAACTCAGGCGCTCCACCTGATCATGGGTCAGACTCGCCGTCTCGGGCGCCTTGCGGTACTTGTAATAGGCAGGCCGGGAAATCTGCAGGATGGCCTGCACCTGCTCCGGCTGGCAGCCCCATTTTTCCAGAATGTTGAACACCGCCTTGAGACCGATGCTCGCAACCTGCTTCTGGTGCTTCGGATCCTGCGTGGAGGCGGTGATCATGGCGGACATCTCACTCGGCTTTGTTTGTGTCATTTGGGTCTTAGCATAAACAAATAAATTATTTTTGTCTATTAAGAGACTTTGACAAACGTATGCCAATCATGATTTTCCCGGATGCATGAGGCGTGGTTGTGGCTCTATCTGGAGAAATTGCTGGCCTGATCGTTAAGGCAGACATTCGCCTATGGCTTGGAAGGTGGGGAAATGATTAGAGGGGGATGAAACGGGAAGTGGTCCAGATCTCTCCCTGGGAGTCACACCACTGTGCAGGTGTCGCACCGCCGGGTTTCCTGATACCCATAGTCATCCTGGCTAATCGCATCCAACTGCCCCTGCGGAACCTCAGAGAGGTCCCGCCGCTGGAGAGACGCTGCTATGATTGACGGCTGTCGCGTTCAATAGGTAAAGGAAAAAATTTCCCTGCTTTCGCCGACCTCAATTGTTCCGCTGAAGACCCGGCTTTGGTCGCCGTAAAAGGCAGTGATTACATAGTCGGAGGGCCCATTGCCGCCAGCATAGCTGAGCACGATCCTGAACTCGCCCTGGGGAGCTGAAGGATTCCAGTAAATGTTCTCAACGGGATCAGTTACTCCTTCGTCGATGTTGTCCACATCCAACGTACCGACGGTATCTTGGCAGGTTGCTTCACGAGAACCGTAATAGATTTGGTTGCCACAGGGGTCGAAAACATGAATGTCGAGATCGTTTTCGTCGTCTGGCCATTCAAGATTGACCCGGACGATTCCACGCTGGCCAACTAAGTCGTCCTGGTCTCCAGCGCCGTCAGTGGCGTCGGATGAGCCTGTGATGACAAGCGTGCCCACGGATGCGGCACTTGTCCCAATGCCGTCGGCGGCCACTACGAGATAGAGAGTTTCGTCCGACTCGGGGATGTCGTCGGTCAGGATGCTGACAGGCACCCGTGCTTCTGTCTCTCCGGCGGGTATGGTGACTGCTCCGGATGCCGCAATATAGTCTTCTCCAGCTTTGGCGCTTCCATCCACGGTGCGATAGTGCAGGGTGACCGGGTACTGATGGGTTTGCGTGAGCGTCAGGAGAAAAATGCCCCTACCTTCGCCTTCTGGAACCGTTTCTCCTTCCACCCGCAGGGCACTATCGAAGGGCTGGATGGTCACGAAAGTTTGATCGGCGTTGGCTCGGCCCAGGTTGTCGAAAACCGATAGGCGGAACACCAACTGCTCAGACATTTCCGTAACGGGTGTGCTGAAGCTTGTGGTCAATTGATCCGTATGGGCCAAGGTAACGGCTGGTCCGCTGATCTGGGTCCAGTGAATATCTTCTACGCTGGCATCGTCGGCTGCGGATGCGCTGCCGGATAGCGTCACAATGACTTGGGGATCGGCGAGCTGGTTGGCACCAGCATCTACCTTGGGGACTCCTTCGGGATTAGCCGTCAAGGCAGGGGCTCGTGCGTCCTGTCCAGTCGCGGCGGGTGCGAGGGATTTGCTCGGGCTGTCGTTGGTGCATCCGCTTAGCGCCAGGAAAGTCGCGAGGAGAAGTAGATTGGGCGCGAGCGGGAACCTTTGGCGACGTGAAAAAAAGACGGTGTGCATGGCTTGTGCCCTATCCTTGAGGCTGTGCAATTTGAGATTTGTACCGACAAACGAAACTAGCCGTTCCGCATGGGTGGTTGTATCCGAAAGGATCTAAGTGCTGGTTGTAGATTGAGCGTCTGCCGGGCTTCTTTGGCAAAAAGCCAACCCTGACGAAGTAATACCTGTGTATTGATGGGTTTTGGAGTTTTCTTTCGTCACCCAGGCAGAATGAGCTACGTCCTGCAGTCCGAGGTCATCGGCGGGCGCATTGTATAGCGTTTTTGTTTTTTTTAAACAAAACGTTACAAAAAAGACAGGCGAAGAGAGTTTCCCTGATCGTGCCTTGCCACCTTAAAGCCCCTAATTGCTTACTTGGCGGGTAGTTTGGAAACCGCGTCCTCGAGTTGTTGCGCAATGCTCGTATAACGTTCCGTCGGACCGTTGAGAAAGGTCAGGCTATATTGACCCACATTAACGGGCTGAATCCGAATGGTCTGGGGGGAGAGG
>JAEZAA010000173.1 GCA_023430625.1 Pseudomonadota bacterium | reverse complement strand
GTGCTGGGCGTGGCGCTCAACGAAGTGTTCGTGCCGATCCTGCAGAAGCAGTTCCCGGAGATCGTGGATTTCTACCTGCCGCCGGAAGGCTGCTCCTACCGGCTGGCCGTGGTCACCATCAAAAAGCAGTACCCGGGCCACGCCAAGCGGGTCATGCTCGGGGTCTGGTCGTTCCTGCGCCAGTTCATGTACACCAAGTTCGTGATCGTCACCGACGACGACATCAACGCGCGGGACTGGAAGGACGTCATCTGGGCCATCACCACCCGCATGGACCCGAGTCGCGACACGGTGATGATCGACAACACGCCGATTGACTATCTGGATTTCGCCTCGCCGGTCTCCGGCCTGGGCTCGAAAATGGGCCTGGATGCCACCAACAAATGGCCCGGCGAAACCCAGCGGGAATGGGGCCGGCCCATTGAGATGGACCCGGCGGTCAAGGCCCATGTGGACAGCATCTGGTCGGAGCTCGGCATCGACTGATGAACCACAAGATCCTTTTGCAGCCCCGTGGTCTGACCATCGAGGCACGTCCCGGGGAAACGATGTTGGAAGCCGGTCAGCGACTTGGCTTCAAGATGCTGCACAGCTGCGACAACGGCGTCTGCGAGGTGTGCCAGGTGCGGCTGCTGGCCGGCTCCTGCCAGCTTCGCAACCGCGCCACCCGCGTCCAGGCGGGCGAGGCGCCGGCCGACGAACTGCTGCTCTGCTTAGCCGAGGCGGAGTCTGACTGTACGATTGAAATTCACACCCTGCTCGCTCCCGGAGAATATGCTGTGCGCCGTCTTGCCTGCCAAGTCAGTTCCATCGAAGCGCTTGGCGCCGATATCTACCGAGTTCGTTTACTGGCGCCAGCGGGGCGCAAGCTGGAATTCAACGCCGGCCAATATCTGGTGCTGGAAATCCCCGGCGTGGAGGGAGCCTTCTTCTCCATCGCCAATGCCCCGGACGGGCGGCAGCTGGAGTTGCACGTGGAAGCGCCGGCCGGACGCGGCAATGCGATCGAGATTCTGCGCTATCTACAGGAGAACTCGACGGTGCGGGTCGAACTGCCCTTTGGCCGCGCCTGCCTGACCGAGATTCCCAACGAACCCGTGATCCTGGTAGCCGCCGGCACCGGCTTCGCCCAGATCAAAAGCATTGCCGAGCAACTGCTGGCCCAAGGCTTCAGCGCACCCTTGCATATCTATTGGGGAACCCGGACCTTAAGTGAGATGTACATGCGGGAACTGCCGGAGCAGTGGCAACTGCAGCACGCCAACGTCTTCTTTGTGCCCATTGCGGCGGACAATGCCGACAGCGACTGGCAGGGGCATCACGAAGAGCTGTGCAACGCGGTCAGCAGCCGCCATGAGGATGTGAGCAACTGCCGGGTGTTCGTCAGCGGCTCACCCACCATGGTGTATACGCTGTATGACTGCTTAGCGGAGAAGGGCCTGAACCAGGCCCACTTCTATTCGGATGTGCTGGAGTATGCGCCGCGGGGCTAGTCTTAACAGGGCTAGTCTTAAAAGGAATCGGCCAAACCGGAACTAGCCGCCGAGGGCGATCGGGTCAGGGCGCTCACGCGGCATGGGCAGATTCGGCAGGCCGCTTTCTTCCAGCAACCCCTGAATGAAATACTCGGTGCTGCGCTCGTGATAACCCAGGTGGGCCATCAACCGGCATAGCTCGGCATAGGTTTCGCGGGTCTTGCGCAGCTTAAGGCTGGCCTCGAAGTAGTCCCGTGCCTTGCCCCAGAGTTCGTTACGCAGACTCAGCCGCCCCAGCGTCAGCAGTAGCACCGGGTTCTCCGCCTGATTCTTGAGCCAGCCTTCGGCCGTCTGCAATTGCTCCGACACATTCTGCCCCTGCACCCGGCCATAGAGATTGGCCAGCAGATCACTCCAGTGGTTGCGCAGCACCTTGCGCAGCACCGTCTCCGCCAGGGGCTCATGCCCGAGACGCGCCAGATGCTCGGCATAGGCGCCGATCACCGTATCGTCTTCGCGCATGGAACGGGGTAGCCGGTCCCAGACCCGATTCAGGTTCTCCACATCGACCAGGCCACCCTTGCCTTGCTTGTAGCACTCGTCCGCCGCTTGTTGCAGCAGATGCAGCCAGGTCACCCGCTCCAGGCTTTTCAGCTCTTCGGGCTTGAGGGTCTGCTGCTTTTTCAGTTCCGGCAATAGCTGGGCAAGCTGCGGCCAGTCCTGCAGACGCAGGTACACCTGATGCAGCAGTTTCAGCACGAAGGGATGATGGGGCGCCCGCTTGCGCAGGTGCACCAGGGTCGCCAGCGCAGGCTCCAGCTCATTGCGCGCAAGTTGAAGCTGGGCCTGGGTGATGCCCACCGCCATTTCGGAACCGGGCGTGCTTTCATAAGCCTTCTTCAGCAGCCGGTCGCTGTCCTTCTCGTTGCCCTGCTCGGACGCAGCCTGGGCCGCCGCCAGGTAGTTGATCAGCTTGAGATCGGAGTTGGGCGCGGCCGAGGTCAGATAGCGCTGGGCCTTGCCCCAGTTGCCCTCGGCGTATTGCAGCAGGCCCCGCGTGGTCTTGCGTTGCGCCCGCAGGTGGCTGTAGTTGGAAATCCAGGGGTTGTGGCCGGTCAGGCTGGTGACGACAAACGCCAGCAGCCGAACCGCCAGCCAGAACAGCACCAGCAACAGCAGCAGCCCAACCAGCGCCATCCAAATGCTGGTTTCCACCAGGTAATTGCCATAGGACGCCCGCACATAGCCCGGGTCCATTTTCATCGCCATCCCCACCAGGGCGCCGCACACCAGCACCAGCAGGGCGATCAGGAGTGCCTTCTTCATTCGGCACCCTCGTTCTGATCAGCAGGCGCCGGTTGTGGGTTGCCGGCATTGGGCGCATTGGACGATCTGGACACGGCGCCGGACTCATACAGCGAGTCCACCAGGGTTTTCAGCTGGCGCAGCGAGGCGGAGATATCGGGCAGGTCCGGGTCCACCTTCACCTGCTGCAGGCTGGCCAGGTTATCGAGAAAGCGTTGGGCACGGGCGTTATCGCCGGGCTCGGAGGCTACGAAGAAGCGACGAACCCAGTCTTGCGCCTTGCGCAGGCTGCTGTCGTACAGTTCCTGATTCTTCTCCAGCAGGGCCAACTGAGCCTGCTCCAGCATCAGCCGCAGGTTCTGCTGCAAAAAGAAGATATCCTTGGGCGGCAGTAAAGGCTCCACCGGTTCATTGGTGCGTCGCACCACCACCAGTTGTTTCACTTCCCCCCAGAGTTCCGCCAGCGCGCCGCGCCAGTCGGAGACGGATATGTCTTGCTGCACACCTTCCAGGTCAACCTCGGGTAGCTCCTGCTCCATGCGCTGCTGCAATTGCCCAATGCCGCCAGCCAGGGCATCCAGTTTCAGAAAGATGCCGGTGCGATCCAACTCCGCCACGTTTTGCAGAGCCACGATTTCCTGGGCGATCTGGCGTCGGACGGGATAGACCGCCGTTTCCTCGGTCTCCCGCAGCACCTCGTCCGCGGCCTGCAGGATGGCCAGGGCGCCTTGCGGGTCACGCTCCATCAACAGACGCTGATTGGCCAGCCGCAGCAGGTATTCGGCCTCGGCCAGCAGCCAGTCGGTGCGGGTCTTGGCGCCCATGGCCAGCACCTGCTGTGCCGTCCGAACCATTTGCTGTTCCAGCCGCTCCACTTCCGTGGAGGCCTGCTGCGCGCGACGGTCCAGGGTATTCAGACGTTCCTGGTAACGTGCCTCCAACTCCGCAATCCGCGACTGTTGTTGTTGCGTGGCCGCCTGCATGTCCGCGAGTGCGGCCTGGCGCTGTTGCAACTGCTGCCAGCCCAGCCAGGCCAGTGCCGCCACGCCGGCAATGATGAGCAGACACAGCAACCACAGGGGCCAAAGGCGTGGCGAGCGGCTGGGTCGGGCTTTCGGTGGGGGCGGCGGAGATGAAGGCGGCGTAGGCGCCACTGACGAAGCCGGAGCTGGTTGCGGAGGTAATTGCGCTGGGGTTTCCTGAGTCACTCGCGATCCTGCCAGTTAGTCGTCACTATTTTTATAAAGGCTGTTTTAGCACAGCTTTTCACAAGGGCGCCGTTTTTATTTGTTCTATTTAACAGTTACTCTCGTTTTTTTCGATCCCGCTTTACGCCGATGGTGTATTGATGCCTGCCAAGCGCTTATTCCTGTAAAGCGCTTATTCCTGTAAAGCACTTATGCCTGCAAAGCACCTATTCCTGCAAAACACTTATTCCTGCACATGCAGCGCAGCAAGATCCCGAACCACACTGGTATCATCCAGTCCCGTCATCAGATGGACGCGCTGCAGGCCGTAGCTCCGCGCCTTGTCCACCGCCCGAGTACTGGGCAGCCAGAGTTCCGTGCGCTGCAGCGCCTCCTGCAGCGCCGGCCCCGCCGCCTGGGCGAACTGCCACAGAAAATCGAAGGTCTCGCCGCTGAACAACAGCGTCACCCGTGGCTGGAACTCATCGAACAGCGCCTGCACCTGTACCGGTGGATGATCCGGCGCCGCGCGCCGATACAGCTCGGCATAATCCACCCGCGCCCCGCGTTCCCGCAGGGTTTCGGACAACAACTCACGACCGCCCTGCCCGCGCAGGATCAACACCCGCTGACCGGCGACCTCCTGCAAGCGCGGCAGGCGCAGCAGCGCCTCGCTATCGTGGCCATCATCCGGCACCAGGGCCCGGATGCCCGCTTGAGCCAGTTGGTTGGCGGTACCCTTGCCCACCGCCAGCCATTCGAGGCCCACCGGCAGCTGCGGCCAATACTGCTCGATCAGCTCAAGACCGATGCGCGCCGCATTGGGACTGACCACGACGATGGCCTGGTATAGATCCAGATTCATCAGGCTCTGGCGCAGCGCCGGCGTTTCGGCCACCGGCTCAATCGCCAGCAGAGGCAGGCAGCGCGTCTCGGCCCCGTTGGCCGTAAGCGCCGCCTGTAAGTTGTCATTATGGGGATGAGGCCGCGTTAAGAGTACCCGCAGCCCCTGCAGAGGAGGATGTGCCATGACCAAGCTCCAGCGGCGCCCGGTCTAGCGCTGCTCGCCATAGACTTCGGCCAGGATGCGATCCGCACCTTGAGCCAGCAGATCTTCCGCCAGTTGCACGCCCAGCGTTTCCGCATCCTGACGCGAACCCGAGACCTCGCCACGCACGATGGTCTGGCCATCGATGGCGCCGACCAGTCCCCGCAGATGCAGCTGATCACCGTTCAACGTGGCATAGCCGCCAATCGGCACCTGGCAGCCACCTTGGAGGCGCTTGTTCATGGCCCGCTCGGCCCGCACACAGACTTCACTGTCCGCATGAGACAGCGGCGCCAGCAGTTCCAGCAGCTCGGCATTATCCAACTTGCACTCGATGCCCAGCGCGCCCTGGCCCACAGCGGGCAGACTCGTCTCCGGCGTCATTTCGCAGCGGATACGCTCCTGGAAGCCCAAACGCTTGAGACCGGAGGTAGCGAGAATAATGGCGTCGTACTGGCCGGCATCGAGCTTGGCCAGGCGGGTGTTGACGTTGCCGCGCAGGGTCTCGATCTTGAGGTCGGGCCGGCGCGCCGCCAGTTGGCTTTGGCGGCGCATGCTGGCGGTGCCCACCACCGCGCCTTGCGGCAGCTCATCCAGATTTGCATAGCGGTTGCTGACAAAGGCATCGGTGGGGGCTTCGCGCTCGCAGATCACCGCCAGGCCCAGGCCTTCGGGAAAATCCATGGGCACGTCTTTCATGGAATGCACGGCGATATCGGCGCGGCCATCCAGCAGGGCTTGCTCCAGCTCCTTCACAAAAAGACCCTTGCCGCCGATCTTGGCCAGCGGCACGTCCAGAATCTTGTCGCCCTGGGTGGTCATGCCCAGCAGCTCGACCTGCAAGCCGCTGTGCAGTTGTTCCAGGCGCGCCTTGATGTGCTCAGCCTGCCACAGGGCCAGGGCACTTTCGCGGGTGGCAATGGTTAGCTTTCGGATACTCATGAATCACCGCAATCCTAGGTCAAAAGATGGCCCTAGGATAACCGGTTTGGGCGGGAAAATCTTATACGGCGGGCACTGTTAGCGCTGTTCAATGAACTCCTTCACATGTGCCAGCATGCGCCGGCTCACCGGCACGGTCTGCTCCACGCCACGCAGCACCACCTCGAAATGCCCCTGCACATCGCGCTTGAGCGCCTCTAGATAACGGGTGTTGATCAGCGCGTTGCGGTGCACCCGCAAAAACTGCGGCGCCAGTTCCTGCTCCAGCTCCTTGAGGGCATCGTCGATCAGCACCTCGCCGCCGGCGTGGTAGACGGTGACGTACTTCTGGTCCGCCATCAGGTAGTAGATCCGGTCAATCTCGATCAGCTCGATCCCGCGGTGACTGCGCACCGACAGCTGTTTCTTTTGGGACGCGTTGTCGTTGGCCTGGGGCGCCTGTAGTTGCTGTTGCAAGCCGCTGATCTGCACTCGGTTCAGTCGCCCCGCCTGCTCCAAGGCCTGCGCCAATGCTTCACGCCGCACCGGTTTGAGTAGATAACCCAGCGCCCGCACCTGAAAGGCCGCCACCGCGTACTGATCGTAGGCGGTGCAGAAGATCACCGCCGGCGGCTCGGGCAACAAGGCCAGCTTTTCCGCCGCCGCCAGCCCGTCCATGCCCGGCATGCGGATATCCATCAGCACGATGTCCGGCAACAGGCGCTGGCTCTTGGCCACCGCTTCTTCGCCATCGCCGGCCTCGCCACAACAGACATAGCCCGGCACATCCGCCAGCAGGCGCTTGAGCCGCTCACGGGCCAAGGCTTCATCGTCCACCACCAGCACCCGAATCATGTCTCCTCCTGCTATCTACGCAACGATTACGCTAACAGTCACGCTCATGCTAACGATCACGCCCCGGCTGCACCGGGAAACGCAAGGTGACAGTGTAGGTC
>JAEZAA010000160.1 GCA_023430625.1 Pseudomonadota bacterium | reverse complement strand
GCAGCAACCAGGGCAACAGATCCGGGTTGAAGCTGCCCTCGCTGAGCACCAGAATCCCCAGCAGCGCCAGGTCGAACACCAGCACGAACAGAAACCAGATCCCCAGCGCCAGTCCCGCCGCCCGGGACTTCTCCGCCACCTTGCTACTCACGACATAGGCAAACGCCAGAAACACCAGCCCCAGCACAATCGAGGACAGCATGAAACGGCCAAAGCCCACCACCAGCAGGGCCAGATCGACCTCCGCCACCAGCAGGGCAATGGCCAGCGCCGCGCCGCCGAAGCCGATCAGGGTGGCCAGCGCCAGGATCAGCCCATGGCCGACGAACTTGCCCAGCAAGAGCTGGCCTCGTCCCAGCGGATAGGTCAGCAGCAACATCAGCGTACCGCCTTCGTCCTCGCCCACAATGGCATCGTACGCTAGCAGCAAGGCGATCAAGGGCATCAGGAAGGTCGCGAGACTGGCGAGGCTGGCCAGGGTGGCGGGAATGGACGCAAAGCCTACCTGCCCCGAGGCCGCCGCGCCGAACCAGGCGATCCCCACCGCCAGAATGGCGAAGACCAGACTAATGGCCAGCAACCAGCGATTGCGTAGCCCGTCACTGAGTTCCTTGCGGGCAATGTTCCAGATCTGGTTCATGCAGTGGCTCCCGCTGATTGCCCGGCTTCGACCCGGTCCATGAAGTAGCGATACAGGTCCTCCAGCGTTGGTTGCTGGATCTCCAGGTCCGCGGGCTCGGCCTGAGTGAGCAGTTCCCGTACCAGGCCCATCTTGTCGCGGGCGCCGGTCGTGATCTCAATGCCGTTCAGGCTCAGGGGCCGGGCGTTGTATCCCGCCAGCGTCCAGCGTTGCAGCCACTGATCCCGCTGCGCCAGTCCGAGCGCCCGGATGCGGGTCGGCAGATCGGCGCCCTCACGCAGCTCGGTCAGGGTTCCCACCGATTGCAGGCGCCCCTGGGCCAGAATCGCCGCGCGATCGATATGCGGCTCCACGCCGGGCAGGACATGGGAGCAAAGAATGATGCTGGTGCCGCCCTGGCGCAGGCGGTCGATCAGTCCATAGAGATCCTGGGTGGCGATGGGGTCCAGCCCCACCGTCGGCTCGTCCAGCAATAACAACCGGGGACTGCCCAGCAGCGCCTGGGCCAGCCCCAGCCGCTGGCGCATGCCCTTGGAATAGGTTTTCACCCGGCGGTCCGCCGCATGCCGCAGGCCCACCTGGGACAACAGCTCGTCAACCTGGCGGGCATCGGCGTGCTTGAGCCGGGCGAAATGGGTCAGGGTTTCGCGGCCGGTCAGCTGCGGATAGAACATCACGTTCTCCGGCAGGTAGCCCAGCTGACGCCGCACCTGCGGGTCGTGCGCATCCTTGCCCAGCACCCGGACCGTCCCCTGGGTGGGCTGCAACAACCCCAGGATCAGTCGCATGCTGGTGGTCTTGCCGGCGCCGTTATGGCCGAACAACCCCAGCACCTCGCCTTCCGCCAGGTTCAGGCTAAAGTCCTGCAAGACCGGCGTACGGCCATAGTGTTGCTGGACGCCGTCCAGCTGTACTGCGTTCATGATTTTCTCCCCAGAGCCGCCTGCGTATTGCTGGCGGGCGACGGTGCCCGCATGAGCGGAAAGCTGTCTTTGACGCCGGGCGACTTGATCACCGGGAATGCCCGCTGCACCCAGCGCAACAATTCGATGGCGGGGCTGTTCATCAGCAGGCGCGCCTCCGGGTAGGTCCACAGCAAGCGGTCGACATTGTCGTTCGGTTCATAGGATACATCGCCGATTCCATCGCCATTGCGGTCCCAGCCCAGGTAATCGCTCCAGTAATTGCCCTGCCCCTCCTGGGACCACTCCTGGGTGCGGGTGGCCACGTATTTGACCTGCTGCTGGTTGTCGATGAAGGCGTTGCCCGCGATCTTGTTGTTCTCGGAACCGGCGGTCAGGTGAATGCCCAGATTGCTGGCTTCAAAGCGATTGCCTTCGATGGTATTGAACAGGGAGTTGTAGATGAACAGGGCCTTGCCTTCGCCACCACTGATCATGGTGTCGCCGGCTGTATCGCCCTGGTGCACGCGACGGATCAGGTTGTCACTGACGGTGGAATAGGTGATGTAGTTCATCAGGATGCCGTAGTTCTGGTCATCCTCGGAGCGGTTGCCGACCACCTTCAGCTGGCGGCTCTGCATGAGCGCGTAACCAGTGCGGGTCCGCAGAGTGTGATTACCGGTGACCTCATTGGCGTTGGCAAACATGTAGTGGATGCCATAGCGCAGGTCGTGCAGGAAATTGTTCTCGATCCGGTTCTGGTTGGAGGTGTCGATATAGACGCCATCGCGGGTGTGCCAGATTTCATTGCCGCGCACCAGCGTGCCAGTCGTGTTGAACAGGTGAATGCCGTTGCCCCGGTCCTGGGAGCGCACGCTTTCATCGCCCTGAATGCGATTGGCCTGGATGGTGACATTCTTGGCGCTGTCGACCCAGATGCCGAAACCGGCGCCCTGCAGCTCGTTGTTCGCGATGACCGCGCCGGAGGCTTTGGGCTCCAGGAATAGCCCGGAATTCATATCGGTCAGGTTCCGCCCCCAGTTACGGAACCGGCAACCCTCGATCCGGATATCAGGCGCCTGCAGGCGCACCACGTCACCAACGCCCTCGCCGTCAAGCACCGCGCCCGGTTCGCAGCGCAGCCACATGGTTTGGGTGATGGCGAACTGCCCGCGGTATTCACCCGCCGGCAGCGTCCATTGATCAGCGGCCGTCGGTTGCAGCGGGAGCGAGGAAATGGGTTGGAGCGCCACGGCCTCGGTCGCCAGCGCGGCGCTCAGGATGAAACATCCGATGTAAAAAGGTGATTTCATTGTCTGTGTAATGCTCGATGATCCTCTCTTGCGGAGGCTTTCGATGGGTGCGGCTCTCTCCGCAGAGAACCTCTCCGCACCCATCGATCAGGCTGTTCAATTCCCTCTCCCTGGAGGGAGAGGGCTAGGGTGAGGGGGACGCGGCACAGCCGCTTG
>JAEZAA010000018.1 GCA_023430625.1 Pseudomonadota bacterium | reverse complement strand
TTCTATGGCCGTGATCGCCACCACCACCATTCTGTTCGGGTGGTTGCTGGGTTGGGCCGACCGGTTCAAGGGACATAATCGCGCCCTGACACAGATTTCCTGGAAAGACGTGCTGATCATCGGTGGCACGCAAGCGCTTGCGCTGATACCTGGCGTCTCCCGCTCCGGTATCACCATGACGGCCGCGCTCTTCACTGGGCTGAGCCGCGAAGCCGGCGCCCGCTTCTCGTTTCTGTTGTCGATTCCCCTGATCCTGGCGGCCGGCATGCTGAAAACCAAGGAGTTGGTGGAGCAGGGCGATCAGGCGCTGTGGGAGCCGCTGATATGGGGCGCGCTGATCTCCGGCGTGAGTGCCTATCTCTGTATTCATGTATTTCTAAAGCTGCTGGAGCGCATGGGCTTTATGCCCTATGTCATCTATCGCGTGGTTCTGGGCCTGTTTCTGTTTGCCCTGATTGGCTGGAACTGAGGTTGCCGCCGGTTGAGCGAGCCGGCACCTCAGTGTGGCTGGTCTATAATCTGTGAGGCGCCACTTGAGCGTTTATCAGACTCCCAACTTCCGACCTGCATAGAGTGCGTTGTCAAGGTATATGGCGAATTCGATCCCGACCGGTAGTTTTTCTCCGAGCCTTTATCCGGCGCAGCCTCGCGTCAGTCGTTCGGCTGCGGTGGAGACTCTGGAAGGGGAGGTCCATCGCTCATCCTCTGGCGCAAATCAAAGTCGGGAGCGCGAAGCCCCGGCCTTACCCACGCCTGACCAGGTCCGCAAGATCGAGGCCCAGGCGGAGGCCAGGTCGGTTGTGTTGCAGCGCTTTCGTGCCCCGGACGAGCTACCGAAGCTCAGTCAGGACGCACTGGCCGCTTACCGCAATACCATGGCGGCGTCCTTGCCCGGCCAGGGCGGCGATTTGGCTCGCCTCGATCTGTATGTCTAATGTCTCCCACTGATTCTTCTACGTCCATCAGGCTGGTGGTTGCCTGTGAGCATGCCTCTGGGGTGGATTCCGCGCGGAGCCTGGCGGAGCGTTTGGGGCTACCATTTGTCGGGGTGGCGAACCCGCGTTTTCATCAGGATCATCCTTTACTGCTCAGTGATCAGGATGGGCGCCTGGCGCTGATTCCCACGGGGAAAGGTGCGCCCGGCGCGGTGTATGCGGATTTTGTCGAAGGCGCGCTGGCCCATCGGCGCCTCTATGGCGGTGGTCGCGGCCAGCCGGTGGCCAAGGCGGTCGGACTCAAGCCCGGCATCAATCCCAGGGTGCTGGACGCCACCGCCGGCCTGGGGCGCGATGCATTCGTGCTGGCCAGTTTAGGGTGTTCGGTGACGCTGCTGGAGCGTTCGCCCATCATTGCCGCGCTGTTGGCGGATGCCTTGGCGCGTGCCGGGGCGGACCCGGAAGTGGCACCCATTGCTGGCCGTATGCAACTGATTCAGGCCGATGCTATTGGCTGGTTGAGCTCACAGACCGAACCCGTCGCGGATGTGGTTTTTCTGGATCCGATGTTTCCCCATCGGGAGAAGTCGAGTCTGGTCAAGAAGGAAATGCAGGTGTTCCAGAGCTTGTTAGGGCAGGACCTGGATGCCGACCAGTTGCTGGACTTGGCCCTGGAGCGGGCACGCTACCGGGTGGTGGTGAAGCGGCCACGGCTTGCGCCGTTCCTGGCCCAGCGCCAACCAACCCTGAGTCAGGAGGGCAAGAGCGGACGCTTCGATATTTATGCCTTACGTTCGCTCGACGATTTGAAGTCCACGTCCTGAGACCAAGAGCTCAAATCACGGAAGATTGGGTTCAGTAAGGTAAATTGGGCATTACCCGCCAAGAGGCGGCCATCCACATTGACGATTTTGTTGAAGGCGGTGCGGTTCAGCGATGACCGAATGGTCATCGCAGCGGTTAGTTGTTGCTTGGAACAACAACGTCGTCATCAATATGACTATCCATCTTGTCTTCTCCTCTTCTGGCCGGCCACTGTATCCCATTGAACCGATTGGATCTTTAGGGAATTCCCCGTATCTGTTCGAAAATCAGTCTGCAGCACCTATGGTTGGCCAGCTTCGGGGTTGATAAGCGGTCAATTGATCAGAAAATCTGATGTATTTCGCCAGAAAGTTTTGCTTTTACCCAGCCTCTGGCACCGTTAATCTGTTCCAACGCTCATAACTGATCGGACAGACTTCTATAGGCGTCGCGCCTGGATGTCGTTGAAAATCTTTGTCAGGTCGTAGTAAAACCTAGCGAGCTGGTGGCAGCAGAAACGGATGGTGAAGAATGTTGCGTAATACGGTTTCGTCCTATGGCTGGGGTGCCATTGTGCTGCACTGGACGGTCGCCTTGACGGTGGTTTCCCTGTTTGCCCTGGGACTCTACATGACGGGCTTGTCCTATTACGATTCGCTCTACCGAACGGCGCCCCATGTCCATAAAAGCGTCGGCGTTCTGCTGTTTATTGTGATGCTGGTGCGCCTGCTGTGGCGCGTCCTGAATCCACGGCCCCGGCCGGTGGCGGGCAGCCGGCCCTGGGAGATTCGTCTGGCGGCCCTGGTGCACGGTCTGCTCTATCTGTTGCTGTTCGTCATCATGGTCAGCGGTTACCTGATATCGACCGCCGATGGCCGGGTGCTGGAGGTGTTCGACTGGTTCAGTGTACCGGCACTGGTCACGGATATTCCATCGCAGGCGGATGTCGCGGGTGCGGTTCATTACTGGCTGGCGATGCTGCTCATGGCGCTGGTTGTGCTGCACGCGCTTGCGGCGCTGAAACACCATTTCCTGAACCGGGACGCGACCTTGAAGCGGATGCTGTGGCCGCAGCGCGAGCCGGCTGAAAAGCCTTGATTGAAATGAGTGATCTTTCGTTCCGGATCTTGAGACGTAACGGTCCGGAGTAAGCCAACACGTAAAATCAGTAAACCTGGAGAACCTTATGAAGTTAGCAAAAACCTTGTCGGCGGTAGTGATGGGCATGGCATTGACGGCTGGGACCGTCTCCGCCGCCGAGTATGAAATCGATACCAAGGGCGCCCACGCCTTTATCCAGTTCAAGATCAGCCACCTGGGCTACAGCTGGCTGCTGGGCCGCTTCAATGACTTCAGCGGTAGCTTCACGTTCGATGAGAAGCAGCCGGAAGCGTCCAAGGTGTCGGTGACCATCGATACCGCCAGCGTCGATTCCAACCATGCGGAGCGGGACAAGCACCTACGCGCTGAAGACTTCCTGTATGTCAGCAAGTTTCCGCAAGCCAAGTTTGAAAGTACGGAAGTGAAGTACGAAGGCGACGACAAGGCCACCATCAAGGGCAAGCTGACGCTGCGCGGCGTGACCAAGGATATCGAGATCGATGCCGAGCGCATCGGTGGTGGTCAGGATCCCTGGGGTGGGTACCGTCAGGGCTTTGCCGGTACCACGAGCTTCAAGCTGAAGGACTTCGGGATTCCCATGAATTTGGGACCGGCCTCGGAAGAAGTCCAGATGTTCCTGTCGGTCGAAGGCATTCGCAAGTAAGACCGCAAAGAGCTGGGAGGCATGCCCTGAGGGAGCCTCCCGCTCCCTCAGTATTCAATGTAGTCCGACGGTTTGATCGCATGCCGGGACAGGATCTTGTAGAAGTCCGTCCGGTTGCGCTTGGCCAGCCGAGAGGCATGGGCCACGTTACCGCCGGCGATCTGCAACAGCTTGATCACATAATCCCGTTCGAACTGATTACGTGCTTCGGTGAGCGAGGGCAGCTCATGGGAGTCCTCGTTCAACGCGCGCTTGACCAGAGACAGCGGAATCACTGGTGAGGTCGCCAGCGCCGCGGTTTGTTCCACTACATTGAACAGTTGGCGAATATTGCCCGGCCAATCGCTGGTGATCAGCGCTTCCATGGCTTCCGGCGCAAATGAGCGCAAGGGAGCCTGGGTCCGTTCGGTCAGCTTGCGCAGGCAATGGTTGGCCAGCATGGGGATGTCTTCGCTGCGGTCCCGCAAGGGCGGCAGCTTGAGGCTGACCACGTTCAAGCGGTAAAACAGGTCTTCCCGGAAGCGTCCGGCCCGCATGGCGGCTTCCAGGTTGATGTGGGTCGCGGACAGGATGCGGACATCCACCGGCACCGTGTCGGCGGAACCCACCGGCCGCACCGAGCGCTCCTGCAGCACGCGCAGGAGTTTGACCTGCAGGCTCAAGGGCATGTCGCCGATCTCGTCGAGGAAGACGGTGCCGCCGTCGGCCGCCTGGAACAGGCCCCGATGATTATTGCTGGCGCCGGTAAAGGCGCCCTTGACGTGACCGAATAGCTCGGATTCCAGCAGCTGTTCTGGCAGCGCGCCACAGTTCACCGCCACGAACGGCGCTTCGGCCCGCTTGCTGGCGCGATGGATGGCCTTGGCCATCAATTCCTTGCCGGTGCCGCTTTCGCCCATCAGCATGACGTTCACGTCGGCAACCGCCACCAGGTGCGCCTGGGACAGCAACTCGATCATCTTGGGGTTGCGGGTGATGATGTCCTGGCGCCAGTTGGCGTCCTCGGTATCGGCCGATTCGCGCCCGCCGGAAATCATCAAGGCCTGATCGACGGTGGTCAGCAGCTCATTCTTGTCCACGGGCTTGGTCAGAAACGCGAACACACCTTGCTGGGTCGCCGCAACCGCATCCGGGATCGAGCCATGGGCGGTGAGGATGATCACCGGCATGCTGGGCGCCCGTTCCTTGGCTTCCCGGAACAGTTCCAGGCCGTCCATCCCGTCCATCCGCAGATCGGTGATCATCAGTCGAAACGGCGTATTGCCAAGGCGCTGCAGGGCGGTCTTGCCGTCCTCTGCGGTTTCCACGTTGTAGCCGGCGGCTGCCAATCGCATGGACATCAGGCGCAGCAAACCGGGATCGTCATCAACCAGTAGGATCTCATTCGTTCTAGTCATGCGCAGCCTCTCCCTTGCTCATGGTTCACGGTTTCGTTGACGCTGGTTAAGCGTCTCTTCGATATCGCTGAGCTTGCGGATTTTCTCCTCAAGCTCCTGTTTCAAGATCTTCTCCGTCTCCAACTGGCGATTCAGCTGGGCAATATCCGCTTCCTTGCGCAGCAACTGGGCGGTCCAGAGAGTCAGTTGGCGAGCAAACTGCCGGCTGTCCTCGTTCAGGCCGCGGTCTTGCTCCAGGCCCTGCAGCAGGGTGAGCAGCTGGTTCAGATTGCGGCGTGCCGGGTAGTGCAGGTTGACGACCACGTACTGGAGCCTGACGTATGGATTGTCCTGGCGCTGCCGTTGCCGCTCCAGCTGCAGCCACTGTTGCTCCAGCGTGGCCCGTGGCAGAGCGCTGGTGTGAATCTGGTATTGAAGCCACTGGGCGATTTCGGGGAGCGGGTCGCCCGCTCGGTACGGCGTGCGGAGCGGGCCGTCGTCATTCTGTTCCGGTCTTGCCTGGTCGATCGTCTCCCTGGACGGAGCGCCGTCTGGTGCCGGCTTGTTGCCCGTCATGGGAGGCAGGGCCTGACAGGCCCCGAGCAGAGCAAAAAGAGTCAGCAGGAGAGTACGTCGCATCGGATGCCTCATGAGGTCGGGGACGGTATTTCCAGGGTGAAGGCGGCGCCACGATTGGGGGCGTTCTCGACAGAGATCCGTCCGTTCTGGGCGGTAAGGCACTCCCAGGCAATCGAGAGTCCGAGGCCGGTGCCCTTGTAGGAGCCCCGCCGCTTGGCCTCGCCTTGATAAAAAGCCTCAAAGATTCGCTTCTGATCGGAGGGAGAAACGCCGGGGCCGTCATCGACGACGCGGATGGCGAGACCCTGATCGGTCAGTTCCCAGGTAATCGTGATCACGCCGCTTTGTGGCGAAAAGCTTACCGCGTTGGAAACGACGTTATCCAGCGCGGCGCGCAACTTCGCTTTGTCCACGGAAAAGGTGGCGGCCGGTCCCTTGACATCGAACCGAACATCGCGGGGTTTAGCCAATAACAGATAGGTGTCGACCACCCGTTGAATCAGGCTGTCGATGGCCGTGGGTTCCCGGTGGACCCGGTCGCTGTCGAGCAGCAGGTTGTAATCCAGCAGGTTGTCGATCAGGCGCTGGAGGGTGTGGGTGTTCTTGTTGAGAATGCCGACCACGTCTTTCTGCGCCTCGGTCAGAGGGCCGGGGATTTCCTCGCGCAGTAGGTCGGTGCCTTCGCGCAGGCCAGCCAGGGGCGTCTTCAGTTCATGGGACATATTGCGCAGGAACTTGCGCTTCTCCTGCTCCAGGTCGTTGAGGCGCCGGCGCAGCCAGTCCAGCAGATCGCCCAGCTGGTTGAGGTCGGCGGGCCCTCCCACGTGAATCGGTCGTTCGTAATCGTTGTCGCCCAACTGGTGAATCGCCTGGGTCAGCTGACCGATCGGGCGCGACACCCAATAAATAAAGAGCAGCAACAGCAGCGTCGTGACCGGGATGACCAGGACGCTGAACAGAAAGACTTGGCCTTGGGCGCGGCCGATGCGAGCCTCGGTCTCGGTAATCTGGTCATCCACCAGCTGGCGGATGTTGCGGTTGAGTTCATTGGCCAGATCGCTGGCACGGGCGAACCCGTCCAGGGCTTCGTCCAATTCGGGGGAATTTGCCGGCAACTCCTGCACCGCCCGGCGGATCTGGTCTACCTGGGCGGACAGCGGCGTTATGGAGGTCTTACGGGCCTCCTCGGGCAGCAGGGCGCTCATGCGGTCGAGGTGGGTGTTGAACGTCGTGTAAAGGTCATTGAACAGGCTCTGAAAGCCTTCCTGGCCCAGCAACTGGTATTGCAGAGCGGACCTTTCCATATCGACGATCAGGTTGCGGGAGGCCATGCTGTCCCGGGTTGCCGTGACCAGGCGCTGTACCTCGCCCCGGTGGCGTTCCACCAGTTCGTCAAAGGAGTTGGCCGCGTAATAAACCGCAAACACCAGTGGCGTGATGACGGCAATGGAGCCGATCACCAGCAACTGCAATACGGAACTGAGGCGGACGCGATTCATCATGGACGTTTAGGCCAGCGTAGGCGCATCGGTGGTTGCTAAAGTTGGAAATTGTTACCGATGAGCGACAGGCGAGCACTATGCGTGCGTGGACATAAAAAGACAACTGTTGCAGATGGCAGACAAGCGGGCAGGTGAGGGCCTAGGCGGATCTGCCCGACTCAACGGTTGGGAATTGGTTTGGTGCAAGCTGTCTTCGAAAGGATACAGTGCAACAGGCTGAGCACAAAGGGAAAGGCCTCTCCCTTGAGGAGGGGCCGTTGTCATTTCGCTACAGGGTGGGCACAGACCCTGGGCAATGCCTTGTTAGCCGCCCACCTTGGATGGGCTTGCCGGCGCGACAGTGTCTGTTTCACCGGTGTGCAAGGTATCCCGCACTGGCTGGATCGGCGTTGTCTTCTGGCTGGCCGGTTGCACCCCAGGCTCCAGTCGCGCAACGCTGCTGGCTGGATCGGCTGATTCTGGAGCCTGCTTCGCGGCGGCCTGCAGAGGCCAGGAACGCTGATTCCAGCCCTGGAGGATCAGGGAGCGCTCCTGCTGCCCCGCCAGGCGCGTTTCCACATACTGGGCCAGATCGGCCAGGCGCACCTGGCGGATCGCATCGGCCAGGCGGGTACGTTGGCTGAAGTCGGCGGTGGCGCCGATTTCACGCCAGAAGTAGTGGGCCAGCTCTTCCGCCGGTGTTGTCTCAAACATCAGGTCCTTCAGCAGGCTTGCCTGCAGCCGTTGCAGGACCTGTTCATCCAGCCCGCGCAAGTAAGAGCCGAAGCCGTCGAGGAAGGCATCGGTAACTTCGGTCAGATGGGCCGGGTCGGTGCGGTTGGACTGCACGATGAACGAAAGCCCCGGCGTATCCAGCATGGTCACGGGAACCACCAGCACACCGTAGGCCAGCTGGCGGCGGCCGCGCACTTCTTCGAAATAGGCGTCGCGCAGCAGGGGCGTGAGCAATTCCAGCATGGCCTGCTCGCGAATGTCGTGGGCCTGGCCCTGGTGGTAGAACAGCAGCGCGTTGTCCTTGCCGGCAAGCGGACGTTGGAGCAGGCGGCGCTCGCCCAGGGACAGCTGTGTCACAGGTGGCTCGACGACTTGATCGGTAGTCGTGGCGACTGGTGCTGCTGCATTGGGCGCTGGCTGGGCATTCTGGTTCAGCAACAGGTGAATGGCATCCAGCTCTTTTTTGTCGATTTGACCAAAGCTCATGGCGACGAATTCGCCCCGTTGCCACAACTGATCCCGAAACGCGGCGAAGTCCTCGGCTGTCTGTGCGTCAATGGCACGTTGCATGTCGGCGGTCGGCCAGAGGCTGTGCATGAGGATGTCCTTGGCTTCGTCGAACAGAGGCTCGAACGCATACTTGTGCTTGGGCGAACTCAGACGCCGGGAGAGCGCGCTTTTGGCTCGGACATAATCGCTTTGCGACAGCGGCTCGGTGATGACCTGCAGGGCCTCCCGCGCCAGGCTTTCGACCCGGTCGCGAAAGGCGTTGATCTTCAGGGTCAGTCCGCGGCTGTGGCTATACAGCTCCAGGGACTGGCCACTGCGGGCGGCGCGTTTTTGCAACGGGATCAGGCGGCGCTGCAGGGCCTCCAGCCAGAGTTCGCCCGCCGCCCGGTGTTCGACGGAATCGCCAAAC
>JAEZAA010000309.1 GCA_023430625.1 Pseudomonadota bacterium | reverse complement strand
ACTGAGCTATATGAGCCGCAAAACTGGAAACATCACTGTTTGGAGCGGGTGGCGGGAATCGAACCCGCGTCATCAGCTTGGAAGGCTGAGGTAATAGCCATTATACGACACCCGCTTAGGTAGTGGTGGAGGGGGTAGGATTCGAACCTACGAAGGCTGAGCCGTCAGATTTACAGTCTGATCCCTTTGGCCGCTCGGGAACCCCTCCATAGCAGGAACAGAACAACAACCTCTGCTCCTTCAAAACACATCTCGCACAACACAATAATGGAGCTGGTGGACGGAATCGAACCCCCGACCTGCTGATTACAAGTCAGCTGCTCTACCAACTGAGCTACACCAGCTTCAGTACCGCTTTTCGCGAGGCCGCTATACTAAGGGATGTCTCTTGCGGTTGCAACACTTTTGCAGAATATCTGACGCCGCTCTCCCGGCAAGCCTTTTTCTTCCATGATTTCAGTGGCTTTGGCGATGGAATCGAGGCCATTTTCGCCACCTACGAGCACGGAAAATTCCTTAATTTTTCGTTCAACTTCGGTCAGGCGCGCATCCAGCCCCTGCTGAATACGCTCTCGCTGTAATTCCTGAGCCTTTTCAATGTTCTTGAACAAGCCAAGCGATATTCCGTTGACGAGCGGACCCTGACTGATGAGGAAGCTATCTATTCGCATGTCCTGCTGGATTTCCCGCAGACGCCGGATAGCCGCGTCCCGGTTTGGCAAAGGCGGTAGATATACCCAGTAGTCAGGCGCATGGGCCACATCCTTGGAGGTCATGCGGGCCGGAATCTGTGCCGCCCGAAAAGCTGCCAGAATTTGCTGGGCCGAAGTTTCCGCTTCCACCGGGCCGACTACCAGGCACAGCGGCTCCTCCCCTGGCTTGGCCGCGGGCGCGGGCTTTGCGGACGTTGCCGGCTTTGCCGCCTCGGCGCGGGCTGCGGGCGCGCGCGCAAGCTGGGCGGGGGTTGCCTCACTCAGCAGGACCAAGGGCTCCACGTTGGCGCTTGGTGGTGCCTGCACTGGCATGCCCGGCGCAGGGTCCATATTCGCCCACTGAAGGCCGAACACCAGTAAATTCAGCAGCAGTAATGTCAGGAAAATCCAGCGCACAAGCAGCTCCTTAACGCTCCGCCTCAGCCAATATTCGCAAACCATCCAACACTAAGTCAGGTTCAAGCATAGACGGCAGTTTGATTTCGTCACGCAACCGGGACGCATCGCCACCGGTAAAGACAACCTGAAACCCACCCTGCCCTAACTGCTCACGCAGTATTCCCTCAAGCCCGTGACACAGCAGGGCGTACACGCCATGCAGCACACAATCAGCTGTCGAGGAGCCCGGTGTCAGCGCGGGTAACCGGCCAGGCGGCACTTTGACCGCATGGGTTCCCAGATGTAGCGCCTGGCGCTGCAGCTCGAATCCAGGGACGATATAGCCGCCCAGATGGCGCCCGTCAGCCGCGACGAAATCCACCGTGATTGCGGTACCGCAATCCACCACGCAAAAGGCGCCCCGTACCAATCGGTAGGCGGCAACCATGGCCAGCCAACGGTCCACGCCCAGGCGGCTGGGATCTTCGTAGGCGTTCGTCATGACTTCAAAGCGCGCGGCCGTCTTGGCGACATACAGGCGCGAGGCACCTGAACGACGTACCTCCGCTCCGATGCGCTCAAGAACGGCGGGTTTGGCCACACAACCAACATTGACCTGGGCAATTTGGGGCCAGGGCAGCGACTCCGGGAAGCATGCGGGCGCATCATGACCGGCGCCACCTCGCGCCACGACGTCCTGACCATCGCGCAGCCGCCACTTCAAACGACTGTTTCCCACATCAACGTCCAACTCCATCGGCGCAACCTCAGGTGTTTTGGTTTGGGCAGCTTTCTCCATCATAACGGGCGCAGACTCACTTCACCGGCGGACACTTCCCGCATGCCGTCGGATGCTTCCACCAGCAGATGACCGAAGCGGCCAATCCCCCGGCAAATGCCCTCCACTTCCTGCGCACCGGATAGACGCACAGCCTTATCACGCAGGGCATTCAGCTCCTCCCAGCGAGTGCGGAACGCGGCAAACCCTTCCCGCTCAAACAGAGCCAGCCCCTGGATCAGCGCCGCCACCAGTTCGGCGGCGACTGCATTACGCGCAACCGGCTGGCCGGTTTCAGACGCCAGCGCCGTCCAGGCCTGGTCGATGCCATTGACCGCAGCCCCGCCCTGCATGAACAGGTTGAGCCCGACACCCACGATGACCTGGCAAGGCCCCGCCTGCTCACCCGACAACTCGATCAGCACGCCCCCAAGCTTTTTGCCCGCAACCCAAATATCGTTCGGCCACTTTAACTGCAACTGATCGACAGCATAGTTCTCCAGTGCCTCGGCGATCATGACGCCGACCGCCAGGCTCAGGCCCTCAAGCACCGCAAAGCCTTCGCTAAAGGTGTAGCCGACACTGAGACAGAGGTTCTCCCCAAAGGAGCTCACCCACTGACGCCCGCGCCGCCCTCGCCCAGCGCTCTGAAACTCCGCCAGGCACACACTGCAGATCTCACCGCCGTTTGCGCGGATGTATCGCTGCATCCAGGCATTGGTGGAATCGACCACCGTCAGCACCTCAAGCGCGGTGATCCGCGACATAACGGTTGTGGGCAGCCGGCCCCGAATGGCATCTGCTCGCAGCAGGTCCAGCCCACCGGGTAAACGGTAGCCCTTGCCTTTCACCGTCTCGATCTCAAGGCCGAGATCATGCAACTTTTCGAGGTTCTTCCAGACCGCCGTGCGGCTGACCTGTAACTGCCGACCGAGGTCAACGCCGGAATGAAAATTGCCATCCGCGAGGATCGAAATCAGGGAATCAATGGGCAACATATCTGGTCGGGTGCCTTTCAAAATGTAGCCCACCATATATAGGAAGGGCTTGGAAAATTGCAAATTTAGCGCAGGGACGCGTCCAATCCTTTCCCGTTGGGAGGCTCATCACCCCACGTTTCCAGCCAGTCTCAGACCGAAAGCCAATACAGAACCGCTTGCAACCGCCACCGCGCTCACTCTCCTTCGGATTTTTTGCACCTCGCTCCAGGCGTCACGGTGGACGCGGCAGCGCCGGATTAGTTCAATGTCTTGGCACCGGTCTGTTGCATTGAAGCGACAGACTCTGGCATTTGGAGGAAGTACCATGCAGTTATTTATTCTGATTCCGACGGTGAGAAACCAGGAACGCTGGGCCACCAGTGATTACCTGGGCGAGGTGATTGTGCGTGCGCCCT
>JAEZAA010000266.1 GCA_023430625.1 Pseudomonadota bacterium | reverse complement strand
CCAGCCCCTATAGTCCGTCGAGCCGGCTCTATCTGAACCTGCTGTTTCTCGACGTGGAGGCGATTGCCGAATTTGCCGACTGCGAGGAGGCCCGCTCCCGCGTGGCGGATCCCGAGTTCCAGGCGGGTTTGCGCGCCTTGCGCTCCAGCGAGCTGGTGGACTACGAGGCCGTCACTGAACGCAAGCTCCAGCTGTTGGAGCTGCTCTATCGTTATTTCCGCGACCATCATCTGCGTCAGGACGACGAACGGGGGCGGGCGTTTCGCCGTTATCAGGCGGAGCAGGGCAAGACCCTGCGGGATTATGCCCTGTTCGAAGCGCTGCAGGCCCACTTTCATGCCCAGGACCCGGCGATCTGGGGTTGGCCGGCCTGGCCGGAGGCATACCGCCGCCGTGATGCACAAGCGGTGGCGGCTTTTGCCGAGGCACAGCTGGAGCAGGTGGAGTTCTACGAATACCTGCAATGGCAGGCCGAGGAGCAGTTGGCGGCAGCGGGCCGGCGCTCCATGGAACTTGGTTTGGGCGTTGGGCTATACGCGGACCTGGCGGTGAGCATCGACAGCGGTGGGGCCGAAGCCTGGGCCAACCAGGACCTGTATGCGCTGAGCGCGCGGGTGGGCGCGCCGCCGGACGAGTTCAACATGAAGGGCCAGGACTGGGGATTGCCGCCTCTGATTCCCGACCGCCTGCGCCAGGCCGCCTACAATCCGTTCATTGCCACCCTGCGCCGCAACATGCGCCACGCGGGCGCGCTGCGCATCGACCATGTCATGGGGCTGATGCGGCTGTATTGGGTACCGCCGGGGCGTCCCGCCACGGAAGGGGCCTATGTGTCCTACCCGCTGCAGGACCTGCTGGGCATTCTGGCGCTGGAAAGCCAGCGCAACCAGTGCCTGGTGATCGGCGAGGACCTGGGCACGGTACCGGATGCCGTGCGGGAAGCGCTGGAGCCGTTGGGCGTTCTGTCCTATCGTCTGTTTTACTTCGAGAAGAACAGCCAGGGCGGCTTCAAGGCGCCCAACGAGCACCCCCGTCAGGCGCTGGTGGCGGTATCCACCCACGATCTGCCGACCTTGCGGGGATATTGGGAAGGAGTGGATCTGGAACGGCGCGCGGCGCTGGATCTGTTTCCCTCGGACGATGTACGCGATGAACAGATTCTGTATCGCACCGAGGATCGCGTCCGTCTGTTGCAGGCGCTCTCCCACCAGGGGCTGTTGCCGGCGGGGACGAGTGTCGATCCCCTGGCCATGCCGAAAATGACCGATGCGCTGGCGGTCGCGGTGCATGCCTACCTGGCGCGCTCGCAAGCGCAAATGATGATGGTGCAGCCGGAGGATCTGTTCAATCAGCCGGAACAGGTCAATTTGCCGGGGACCACGGATCAGCATCCCAACTGGCGCCGCAAGTTGCGTTTGCGTCTGGAGGAATGGCGCGACGCGCCACGGGTGCAGGCCATCGCCCATGTGCTGAGCCTGGGCCGGGGCATCGAGCCGCGCCAGGCGTTACCGCGGCGTCTGGGCCCGCCACCTTGCGCCGGCCAGATCCCGCTCGCGACGTACCGGCTGCAGTTCAACCGTGACTTTACCTTTGCCCAGGCGGCCGAGCTGGTGCCTTATCTGCAATCCCTGGGCATCAGTCATTGCTATGCCTCGCCGTATCTCAAGGCACGCCCCGGCAGCACCCATGGCTATGACATCATCGACCACAACCAGCTGAACCCGGAGATCGGCAGCGAGCAGGACTTCGAGCGCTTCGTGGCGGCACTGCGCCAGCATGGCATGGGGCAGGTGCTGGATATCGTGCCCAACCATATGGGCATCATGGGGGCGGACAATCTCTGGTGGCAGGACGTTCTGGAAAATGGCCCCGCATCCATCTATGCCCATTACTTCGACATCGACTGGCATCCCCTGAAGGAAGAATTGCGTGGTCGGGTGCTGGTTCCGGTGCTGGGGGATCATTACGGCAGTGTATTGGAGCAGGGCGATTTAAAACTCCGATTTGAGCGCGAGGCTGGCACTTTCAGCCTCAACTATTACGAGCATCGCTTCCCGTTGGATCCGGCCCAGTATCCGCGTATTCTCGGCCATCAGGTGGAGCGGCTGCAGGCCCGGCTGGGTGACGGCCATCCCGATGTGCTGGAGTACCTGAGCCTGGCGGATGCCTTTCGCCACCTGCCGGCGCGCACCGAGCAGGCCGAGGCACGGCTGGCGGAGCGCAACCGCAATAAGGAGATTCATAAGGCCCAGTTGGCGCGGTTGTGCCAGCGCAGCCCAGACATTGCCTGGTTTATTGAGGAAAACGTACAGGCGTTCAACGGCAACCCCGGCGATCCCGGCAGTTTCAGTCAGCTGCACGAGCTGATCTCCGCCCAGGCGTATCGCCTGGCCTACTGGCGGGTGGCGTCCGACGAGATCAACTACCGACGCTTCTTCGACATCGCCGACCTGGCCGCATTGCGCATGGAAAACCCGGATGTGTTTCAGGCCACGCACCAACTGGTGTTCAAGCTGATTGACGAGGGCAAGGTGCATGGCTTGCGCATCGATCATCCCGATGGCCTCTATGATCCGCAGCAATACTTCGAGCGGCTCCAGGCCCATTTCCGGGTACCCACAGTCGGTGATGCCCTGACGGATGAGGGCAGTACGCAGCAACTGGCCAAGCCCATTTACCTGTTGGCGGAAAAGATCTTGGCCGGCCATGAACATCTGCCGTCCGACTGGCCTATTCACGGTACGACCGGCTACGAGTTCGCCAATCTGGTGAACGGCGTTCTGCTGGAGCATGACGCCGAGGGCCGGCTGGAGCGTGTGTACTACGGGTTTGTGCTAGAGCGGATGGAGTACGAGGAGATCGTCTACCGCAGCAAAAAACTCATCATGAAGGTGTCGTTGACCAGCGAGTTGTCGGTCCTGGCGGAAAAGATCAGCCACATCGCCCAGGCGGATCTGCGCACCCGGGATTTCACTCTCAATGGTTTGCGAACCGCCTTGAGTGAGGTGGTGGCCTGCTTGCCGGTGTATCGCACCTACATCAATGAGCGGGGCTGCTCCAGCGACGACCGGCGCCACCTGGAATGGGCCATTGCGGTGGCCAAGCGCCGCAGCCGGGCGGCCGATATCAGTATCTTCGATTTCGTACGAGACGTGCTGCTGACCGACATCGCGCAAGGGAAGGGCGAAACCTATCGGCAGGCGGTGTTGGCCTGCGCCATGAAGTTTCAGCAGTATTCCGGGCCGGTGATGGCAAAGGGGCTGGAGGACACGACCTTCTATATCTACAACCGCCTGGCGTCGCTGAACGAGGTGGGCAATGAGCCCCGCCGTTTCGGCACATCGGTGGCGGGCTTTCATCGGGCCAATCAGGAGCGCCTGAAGCACTGGCCACACAGCATGCTGGCCACCTCCACCCATGACAGTAAGCGCAGCGAGGATGTGCGTGCTCGAATCACGGTGCTGTCGGAGTTGGTGGACGAGTGGCGGCGCCATCTGCAGCGCTGGGCTCGCCTGAACCGCCACAAGAAGCATGAGGTTGAGGGGCAGCAGGCACCGTCGCGCAACGACGAGTATCTGTTGTACCAAACCCTGGTGGGCGCTTGGCCACTGGAGGAACTGGACGAGCAGGGGTTGGCGGAGCTGCGCGACCGCATTGATGCCTACATGCTCAAGGCCATTCGCGAAGCCAAGATTCATACCTCCTGGATCAACCAGAACGATGAGTATGAAGCGGCAATGAGTAAGTTTGTTGCTGCCCTGTTTGAACGCGGGCTGGAGGGTCCATTCCTGGCGGAGCTTGCGCCCTTTGCCCGTCGCCTGGCCCGCTACGGGCTGTTCAACAGCCTCTCTCAGACCTTGCTGAAACTGACCTCGCCGGGGGTGCCCGATTGCTACCAGGGCAATGAGGTCTGGGATTTCAGCCTGGTGGATCCCGACAATCGTCGTCCCGTGGATTACGCGCGACGGGCGCGGCTGTTGGCCGAGGTTCAGGCCTTGGCACCGACCGATGCCGGTTCCGGCAGCCAGGTGCGAAAGTTGCTGGACTCCCTGGACGATGGCCGCGCCAAGCTCTACCTCACCTGGCGTCTGCTGCAGTTGCGCCAGAGTCGACCGGCGTTGTTTCAGCAAGGGGATTACGTACCACTGGAAACGGTTGGCTCCCGGGCGAACCATCTCTGCGCGTTCCTGCGGGGGAATCCCAGCGAGGGTTTGATCGTGGTGGCGCCCCGTCTGTTCGTGGGGTTGATCGGGCAGTCGGGTGGCTTGCCCTTGGGCGAGGAGGTCTGGGCCGATACCTGGATTCAGCTCCCGGACTTTGGCCCAGGACAGCTGCTGCGGGACGAATTGACCGGCACCCGGTTGAAGGTTCGAGACCAGGATGGCGTAGCTTGCCTGGCGGTGGCTGAAGTCCTGCGGGACTTTACTGGAGCCCTGTTGACGATATCCGCCTGAACGCGACGCAAAAAAAACCCCGGCCAAGGCCGGGGCTTTTCATCTTGCTAAGATCGCTTACTTGTCTTCGTGGCGCTGGTGCTTGAAGAACACACCAGAGTCACCGAACTCGGAAGCGACGAACTCAGAGGTCAGAACCATTTCGCCGATCTTCTTGGCGCTGGCACGACGCTAGCGGGCATAACGTTCACGAGTTGACTTGAACAGCGAGGTCTTGATCTCTGCAGACGTTGCATAGATGTCATAGACCTTGGTGCCCGGAGTCAGGCTCGTCAAGTCATTACGGAAGTCGTGAGCTGCGGTAGAGAACAGGCCCTTAACTTCAGCGTGCGGTACGAAATACACCTGGGTCGGAGCCTTGGGCTTCGATACGGTGCTGCCGTCTTGCTTCACTTCAGCCATGTCGTCTACGCGCAGCAGAGTCGGCTTGGTGGTTACCAGCGAGAACAGAACCAGTCCGCCCAGAGATCCGTCGCCTTGCGGCAGGACGTAGGAAGACATTTCGTTGGCGAAGATGTTGTAGTTGTTGCCTTGACCTTCCAGCGTGTAAAGCGCGGAAACGTTCTGAGAAGGCTTACCGTCTACGAAGGCTTTCCACGCCAGACCAGGCTGGAAGCCAGGACCCGCGGGATCTTCGGTCACGGACAGACGCAGGAAGCCATGCTCGGAACCCTGGAACAGACCGGTGTAGGTGCTGTCGGTGGGCACGAACTTGACTTTCGCCATGGCGCCATGAGCGTGGATCGGCTTGATCTTCATCTCAGGAGCAACGTCTTGCTGCTTGCGCACCTTGTCCCACAGGATGGAGCTGATCATGGCACCAGTGTTGGTCTTCTTCAGCGCAGGCAGTTCGCCTTCGTTGTACTCAGAGCGCAGCGCGCCGTTCACCCACAGCAGGTCGGCCTTGGTTTCAGCGGACAGGCTGTCGTAGTTTTCCGGCATGTTCAGAGACCAGGGCTTGAAGGCGTTTTCAACGCCGGTCAGGCTCAGGCTCAGCTCTGGGAAGTGACGCTTCAGGACGTCGACCATGGTGTTGTCTTCAACCCAGTCCAGACCTTCCTGGGTGTACACTTCAGGTCTGTAGTCGGTGGTGAAGAAGCGGTCGGTCATCAGACGACGGGACGCGTTCAGAATGAAGATCTGGAACGCAGTTTCGCCGAAGGCGTAGCCTTCCGGACGCACGGTTTCGGCCAGCTGACCAACCAGTGCATCGATCTGCTCAACGTCGTTGTTATACAGACGCTTCAGGTTCGCCAGAGTTGTCGGATCAGTGGTCAGATCTTCGAACTTGGTGATCGGGTTGAGCTGGATTTGACGACGGAACTCGTTGTAGCGGGGAACACCACGCTCACGGTCACGCACGATGTCGATGGTCGCCATGTCGACCGTGCCAACGCCTGGCAGCGGCAGATTACGCAGGAACTCCGGGAAGTTGTTCAGGGTCAGAGAACCTGGGTGCGTGATACCGAAGGAGTACCACAGACGGGCTGCGCCTTCCTGATCCAGGAGGTTTTCCGCGTCGCCGAAGGCAGTGTTCTCAATCGGAATGACCTTGCTCGGACGGTTAGCGCCAATGTTGTAAACTTCGAGGTTGTCACGCAGGAAGGGGTGCATCCGGTAAACCGCGACGAACTCCTCAGGCAGCGTGAAATCGGTGCCATGGTTCTGCGGCGTGGGCGAACCCACCAGGCCGGACAGAGCGTGGTCGATGTCACTGTTGCCTTTGATCAGCTCAGAAAGGCCCGGATCGAAGCCCAGGATTTTCTTGAAGTTGGAGTCGGATTGCTCCAGGTTCTCCATGATCTGGCGAATTTCACTGTTGTACCAGTCACGAGGTGCCTTGGAACCGAGCAGACCCCACCAGTTGGCGTACATGACGTTTTCGCCGACTTTGTTGGCGATAACCGCAGGCGTCCACTCAACCGTGTGGATCTTGGCGATCAACGCGGAAACAACCAGACGGGCTTTGTCATACAGCCACTGGTCGCTCTTGCCAGGATTCTTGGCTGCCAGCATTTCGGCAACGGCATTGTGTTCCTTGGCAAACAGCTGATGCAGCATGCTCAGACCCACCCACCAGTTTTCATTGAAGCCGGTGACGGGGATATTGGTGTACATGTCGGTCGGCAGGGTGCCGTCCGGATTGATCTTCAGCTTACCGCCAGAGAAGCTACGCAGCTTGTCGCTGGTCGCTTTGTCGCTGCCGTACACCTGTGAAGCATCCCACCAGTGGGTGTTGATGTTCTGGTAGGTGGGGGGCAGGTGCGAATCAGCTGCGGTGCGGCTGGTGTCGTCAAGAGTACGACGGATTTGCATGGTGCCGGAGCCCAGGGGGTCGCCAGGGGGCAGCGGAACACTGATATGGTCGTCGACTTTACCCAGGCCGTGATCCATCCAGTCGTGTACCTGGAACTGAATCCAGGAAGCAACCATGAAGTTCACACTGGTGGCGGGCTTGAATTCGTTACGCGCCATCAACACGTTACTGACTTCACGCGGGTTCGGGGTCAGCAGCGTGCCCGCGTCTACTTCGGCTTGAACGGACTCCAGGGAGACGTTCCGTCCGAAACGGCGGAATACGGAGCCTTCCGCAGGGTTGTTCAGGATGTTACAGGTTCCGTCTTCAGTCCGCGCGCCGAGGCTGCGCTCGTCACACTGAATGGTTGCGTTGAGGGCGGTGAGGTCTTCGACAGCAATCAGGTTGCTTTTAGACAAATCTGCGCGCGTGCCAGCCAAAGTTAGCATGCCGGCGATGACGCCAAGCGAGCCGTACTTCATCAAGGACGGCCAGGTTACCCATACCGATGTAGCCATTGTTTTTCTCCGGAATCGTTCTTATTCGAAGGCGCCGGTTATATCCGGCACGCTCAAATTAACAGATTCCCTTACGCAACCACGGAGCATTTACCCCCCCTTAAGAGGGGTGGGATGGGGGATAAGTGCCAAAATGAGAACTGGATTCCGATTGGGGTGAGGTCTGATCGTGGAGGGATGGCGGCCTGGCTATAAACGACTCGGTCAGCAAGGTTTGTGGTTGCTTAGGAATTAAATTTTCTGAGGTGCCGCAGGCGCCTAGCGAGTATTTACTTCAATCGCTGTACGCCTGATCGGCAATTAGGAGGGGGGAGTTTAATAACTGACTTGAATGCCTTCTTCCTGCAGCCGCACCAGGACCCGTTCTTCGATCTTGGGAACTAAAGAGAGGCCCCACTGTTGGGCGACCTGGGTGCCTTCCTCCACCATTTGGGGAACCACCATCATGGCTTTTTGACCGATCGGGCTTTTATAGAAATTAATCAGCTCCTGGGTTTCCTCGAGGGTGAGGTAGCGGTGGTACACCGGAACCATCTGCTTGTGCAGGCTATGCTTCTGGGTCAGCTCTTCGTCGATGACGGAGGAGACTTCTTCCTCCAGTATGTAAATGACTTTCGGATCGACCGCTGGATTGATCTCCTGCAGGGTAACGGCCAGGTGTTGAACATAGGCTTCGCCGAAGACGCGTCCTACATTCACGGCATCGGTCATGGAAAGTAGTTCGTAAATGGCGGCACGTTTTTCTGCGGTCAGCTCGTCGGCGCGTGCCGTGGTGCCGCTCAATATGAGTAGCGGCGAGGAGCCTAGAAAGAGTGCAAGCAAGGCAATGCGTAGCTTCTTCATAAGTACCCCTTTCGGTTCTATGCCCAATCTCTGAAGTGCCGGCCCTGGCTGATATCCTGATGTTGCTCTCTCCGAATGTTGCTATCTAGATAACGGTGCTCTCTACGGATATCGCATGACACGAATGTCGCTCTACCTGCATTTAGCATACTGAACCGGACAAAAATAAAACGGTTAGTGTCCAGTCATTTTTGGTCTGCCTGCCAGGATTTCGCTACGCCCGAACCTGTCCAGGTCGGATTCAGCGCACGCGAGGCTGAAGTTGCTTGAAAAGAACCCTGCTGGACTTCAAATTTGAAGGTGTGTGTTGGCATACGCACATCACTGTGATGATTCCATTTTGGAGCCTCCGCCAGGAGGCTTTTTTCATTAGGGCAGTGTTCGGAGACCTTACTGGAGATCAGCAGCCTGGAGAGAAGACGCATGAGGCCCGTCGTTCCATTAAAGCCAATGAGCATTCGCTACGAATCAGGAAAGCTTCTGCCGGGAGGTGCACGCTTTGCCGCCTTGGGGAACCTGCGCGAACTGGCGGCTTTCTGGGATCGCCACGCTCATGAGTTTGCCTATGTGGCCAGGGGGCGGCGCTGGGGCAGCCGGCAGATGTTCCTGAATCCGGGGGAATGGATTTTTGCGCCGACCATCCCGGCGCTGGTACGCGCGGTGACGCGCTGGGAGGCCATGAATATTCGGGTCGAATGGCACAGCCGATCCATGCTGGACCCGGATGAAATATGGGAATACAGCAAGCAGGCCGAGCGCCTGCGGCGGCTGATGGCCAAGGCGCGGCGCGGACGTGAAGCGGGATCGGTGGATACCCTGGAAGATGGATACTGGCAGTTGAAGCTGCCGGCTAGTCTGCGACGATTTCCCTGGTTTGCCGAACATTCCGATCGGGTGCATTATCCTGGCTTGACGGCGGCGCAGGCCGTGGAAATTTTTCAATTGCGAACCTATGAAGACTGGCGCCAGTCCAATATGCGCGAAGTGGATTTCATGGCGGCGAGCGATCTGGAGGACTTGATCAGCTGTTGCCGCGAGGTTGTGCAGGAGGTGGATCTGTAGGCTAGGCAGCCGCCTTGGCTTCGCCTCGTAAAGGGTTTCGACCTCTTTAAGGCCGCGACTCGTAGTGAAGTAGCCAGGGCGACCAGTGGCTGGTTAATACACCATTTCCCTTACCGGATAACCTGCATCCACGATGGCCCGTTCGACCACGTGAGGCGGCAGCGACGTTTCAACATCCACTTCCTGATTTTCAATGCTGGCGTTGATTTCAGCCTGTTGGTCGATCTTCCGAATCGCATCGGTGATGGTCGCCACACATTTACTGCAACTGATACCGTCCACCTGAAATCTGTACATGGGCAGGCTCCTTCGATTAGGGTGGGTTGCGTGCTCAAGGGGTTTATCAAATAAAGGCTAGCCGCCTGATAAAACCAACAGACGCCGAACAGATTACAGGGCCATGCCCGTGGCGGGCGGACCGAATAACAGTGGTGGCATGGTGCCGGAGGAGAGTAGGTGACGCGGGTCAAAATCACAGAGTCCACGGTGCAGATTGCGGCGTTGATCGTCGCCATGTGTGCGGCATCGACGTTCGAGGAAGATCAAATCGAGCAGTTATGTCTGCGCCTGGACGTGGATCCGTTCCAGTTGCGTGAATTGCTGGTGCGGGCCCTGGATCCCGCCGCCGATATCCCAGTGGAGAACGAGGCCATGCCACCCGCCTGGTACGATAATAACGCGCAGCTTTCGCGCTTGTTGCTGGAAATGAACGAGGTGTTGATCTTCGGACGGAGCGAGTGGGAAGCCCTGCAGGCCGGTCTGGAGCTGCCGGAAGACGGACTGCCGGGGCTGTTTGCCGCCGCCCGCCAGCAGTTGACGGACGCCATGGTCAAATATCGCATCTGATGGCCATCCCTGGTCATGACTACCTTGCACAAGCGTGGCCGCAATCTGTCGAGGACCGCATGCCTCAGCGTCGACTACGTCAGACTAAATCGGCGTCAGGCTTAGACGGCGTCAGGTGAAGTAACCGGCAGCGTAAAGTAGAACACCGAACCTTCCTGCTCCTTCGATTCCAACCAGACTTCACCGCCATGGCGCTGGACGACTTTTCTAACGATCGTCAGACCCACGCCAGTGCCGCCCTCGTATTGTTCCTGCCCATGCAGTCGCTTGAAGATCCTGAAAATCTTATCGAAATAGGCTTCGCTGATTCCGATACCGTTATCCCGCACCCAGATGCGCGGCGGATCCTGCCCGTTGTCACTGCCAATCTCAATGGACTTGGTCGGTTTATCGTTGAACTTGATGGCGTTGTCGATGAGGTGGCGGATGGCCTCCATCACCTGCTCGCGGTCGCCACACACGGTTGGGAGCGGATTGGCGAGGGTGCAGTGGGCGTTGACGGCATCCAGTTGGGGGCGCAGCGACTCGATGATCTCGGGGACCAGCGCGTTCAGGTCCAATGACTCGAACCTCAGCTCCTTTTGCCCCAGACGCGAGAAGTGCAGGAGTTGCGTGATCAGCTGTTCCATGCGCCTCGTCAGCCGGCCCATGCTGTGCAGCATGTCTTGGCCGGTGGCATCCAGCTGGGACTCATAATCTTCCAGCAGAAAGCCTGCGTAATTGCTGATGCCGCGCAATGGCTCTTTCAAATCGTGGGCGGCAATGTAGGCAAAGTCGTTGAGCTCGGCATTAGAACGCTCCAGATCTCGCGTCTTGCGGAGCAGTTCCTGTTCGTGGCGCTGGCGTTCGGTGATATCGAGCAGCGTCGCCAGAATCTGGGGCTTGCCGTCCAGGTTGATGTGATTGAGGCCGATCTCCACCGGAATCTGGCGGCCACTCTTGTGCCGTGCGTACAGGGTGCGACCTGATCCCATGGGGCGGGTGACTGGCGCCTGCTGATACTGTCCCCGGGCGTCCGCGTGTTGTGCCTGTTCGGCATCCGGAATCAGGCGCTCGATCGGCTGGCCGGTCAGTTCGTCTGCCTGATAGCCCAGCAGGTCGAGCAGTACCTGATTGGCCATGACAATCCGGCCCTGCTCATCCACCTGCACGATCCCCTGACCGATGGCATCGAGGATGGTGGCGAGTTTGCGCTCCACCTGCAGGCGGTGCTCGATCTCGTCCGCCAGTTCCAGGGCGACCCGCCTCAGCTTGTCATGATTCAGTTTGTCAGGGCTCGGCTGCGCGCTTTCCCGAACCGGCCAATCCTGCCGCAGACCGGAGCTGGTGTCCTCGGTGATGCGCAGCAGATAGAGATAATCCTGCCCCCAGGCGATGCTGCGCAGCTCGCTTGGAAAAGGCGCACGGCGGCTGTCCGGCGCGGGCACCGCGATCCAATCGCTGGCGTCACGGGCTGTATGCAGCAGAGCCTGCAGCGGTTCCTGGTCGAGGAGCCAGCGCTGAATGGCGGGCGCGTCCGAGCGGGCAAGCCCCGTTCGCAACAGCGCTCGCGCCGAAGCATTGCTGTCGAGCAGGCTCCCTGTGCCGTCCAGCAACAGCAGGGGACTCGGTGAGCTTTGAAGAAGTACTTGGTGGAGGGTGTCGATCTGGTGCATGGCGCTTTAGTTCATGAGTGGATGCTCGTCGGATGTGTGTCGGCTATTGCTGAGCATCATGCATGGAGCCGTTGGGAGGGCATGGGAAACGTATCGAGATAGGCCTGGATGTCGGCCTGCGGACGTCCCAGCCAATAGCCCTGGATGTAATCGCAGCCGATGTCGCGGGCGACATACCATTGACGCTCGCCCTCAATGCCCTCGGCGATGATCTGCAGGTCCAGGCTGTGGCCCATCGCCACAACGGCCTCGACGACTTTCCGGTTGCGTTCGTTTTCCGGATCTTCGGTAAAAAAGCACTTGTCGATCTTGAGCTTGTCCAGGGGGAGCCGGGTCAGATAGGCCAAAGAGCTGTGGCCGGTACCGAAGTCGTCCACGGCGATGCGCAACCCGAGCTGGTGCAGGCCGCGGAGCAGTTCGATGCTGTGCTCCGGATGGCGCATCAGCGTGTTTTCCGTGATCTCTAGCTCCAGCTGGCCCGGGGCGACGCTATAGCGGGCCAGGCTAGTTTGGAGCTGCTCCAGGAGGTATTCGTTGTGGAACTGGATGGACGAGATATTGATGCTGAACACCAGGTCGGGATGGCTTGATTTGTACCGCCCAAGGTGGGCACAGGCCGCGTCGATCAACCAGCGGTTAAAAACGTCCATCAGGTTGAGACGGTCCAGCATCTCGATCAGTTCGCGCGCATCGACGGGCGGATAGTCGGCGGGTGTCCAGCGGCTTAATACCTCAAAGCTCAACAACTCCTTGCGGTCGATTGAGAGGATGGGCTGGAAACAGAGCTGTATCTCGCCGCGATCGATGGCATTTGGCAGTTCCGCCTCCAACTTCTGACGCCGCCGCCAGACGGCTTTCTGGGCCTGGCTGAAGTTGTGGAACTTGGCTCGTCCCTGTCGTTTGGCTTCGTACAGCGCCAAGTCGGCGTACTTGAGCAGCTCCGACGCGTTTTCGGCGGTGTAGGGATAATGGGCGATACCGATGGAGGCGCTGATGGGAATCGTGGCGCCGTTGATTTGCGCCGGCTGGTTCAGTTCGGTCAACACCTTGTCGGCAATGGTATCACTGGTTTCCACATCGACATCTTCCAGCAGGACCACGAATTCATCGCCGCCGAGCCGAGCAACGCTGTCGGTGGCCCGAACCTGGGACTGCACTCGCCGCGCCACGATCCGCAATAACTCGTCGCCCACGTCATGACCCAGGCCGTCGTTCACCTGCTTGAAATGGTCGAGGTCGAGATAAAACAGGGCGCATTCGTTGCCGGAACGTTTGGCCTTCATCACCGCCTGCTGCAGGCGGTCCATGAGGGGCGCGCGATTGAGGAGGCCGGTGAGGGCGTCGAAGTAGGCCATGTGATTGAGCTTTCGCTGCAGCTCACAGGTGTGCATGGCGGTCTTGATGGCGTGATTCAGCGATTCCGCCGTCACGTTGCCCTTGACCAGATAATCCTGGGCGCCATTGCGCATCAGGTCCGCCACCAGGGACTCATCCCCTTGCCCGGTTAACACCACCACGGGGATTGCGTCGTGCGGATGAATCAGGCGCAACTGCTTGAGAAACTCCAGGCCGTCCATGCCCGGCAACTGATAATCCAACAGGCAGCAGGCTGGCTTGTGATGGGTCAGGTATTCGAGCGCCTGTTCGGCCGATTCCATTTCGAGAACCTGGGCCAGTGCTCCGCCGGAACGGGTCAACAGTCGCTTGTATAGAAAACGATCATCTTTTGAGTCATCGATAATCAGCAATGATTCGGACTCAGTCATGGATCATCCCTCGGTCGGCGTGGCCGTATCCTGATGCAAACAGCGGCGGCATCCTGGTGTCATCTGCGGCCGCTTCCTGGTGCAAACGAGAGTGCCACAATAGCCCCGCTGGCAGACTAAACGCAACTAGATCATTGCGCCTTGCGCCAGGGGCTGACGTCGACGATGGGATAGCGAAAGTCGGCGGCCTTGCGCGACCAGAAGGGGGTATGTCGCTGTTCCGTTGGCAGCTCCTGCAGTTCGGGTAACCAAAGGCTTACGTACTCGGCCTCTGGATCATACTGATAAGCCTGTTTGAGTACGTTATCCAACGGTTGGAGCTGAGCATCGGGGCGGGCGAAATAACTCCAGTTGCCCCAGTTGATGGCGGCGTCGAAATCGATCAGTTGCTGCTCAAACCAGGCGGCGCCGAAACGCCAGTCCACACCGAGCTCATTGACGAGAAAGCAGGCGGCGATCTGGCGGCCCCTGCGTGACAGCCAGCCGGTGTTCTTCAGTTCGCGCATGCAGGCATCCACGATGGGAATGCCGGTGGTGCCGCGGGTCCAGGCGCTGAATGCCTCTGGGTAGAAGCCAAGCAACCGGCTTTCGCCCTTAACGCCGGACGGTTCGAATGCCCGGTCGCCATGTTTGAACAGCAGCCACTGGAGGTATTCGCGCCAGAGCAGTTCGCGCCGCAGACGGCGGGTGGAGTCGCAGGCCCCCAGATAATTCTCGTAGCTGGTCAGGGCCTGCCAGACCTGGCGTACCGAAAGACAGCCCATGGCCAGCCAGGGCCCCAGCTTGGAGGAGAAGTCCCAGCCCATTAGGCCATTGCGGGTGTCGTCGTAGCGTCGCACCAGATGCCGTTCCCACAGGTAATAGCTGAGTTGGCGCAGCGCCGCCTGTTCGCCGCCGCTAAACCCGATCCACTGGGGCGGCACCCAGTCGTGGCGGTAGGGGCTGGGCATGACCGGCAGCGGATCGCATTCTTCGGTTCGCACGATCAGCGGTGGCGAGGGCAGGACTTCCGGGCTTGCCTCGGGCGGGTCTGGCTGGACCGGCTGCATCAGCGTGCGGAACTGGGCGAAGTGTTCGGGAAACTCGGCTCGTGGAAAGGGCAGCTGGTGCGGGCTGAACAGGGTATGCGCCCAACCCTGGACGACCTGCAGATGCGGAAACCGGGCCTGGATGGTTTTTAGCGCCCGCCGTTCCTGGGGGGCGGGAAGCACCGTTGTGCCGAGGCAATCCACGGAATAGCGGCGGATCAGTTGCGTGACGACCTCAGCTGGATCGCCCCGGCGTACGATCAGGCGCTGATTCCGCTGCGCGATGGAATTGGACAGGTCGGTAAGGGATTCCGTCAAAAAGCCCATGCGCGGTGAGGCAATGCCTTTGGAGTGGAAGCGCCCCGGCCGGAGCTGGCGATCATCGAAGCAGTACAGAAGGATCAGTTCGTCGCAGTGCTCGGCCATACGGGCCAGCGCGGGGTTGTCATGCAGCCGCAAATCTTCTCGAAACCAGAACAGTCCTCGCATGCCATCCCCTACAGCAGACTCACGCTCTTTGGAGTCAGCTTACAGTTTCTCTGCACCATTTTCAGGGTAGGGCGGCCTCGGTGCGCGAACCGGAACCGGTGGCGTAGGGGCTGCGGAGGCAACGGCAAATGAGCAGAACCTTGTGGCGCCGGCATTGGCCGGATACTTTGCGGAGCTCGTCCCTGACCTGCATGCCGACCCGAACTCGTCGGCATGCAGGTCAATGTACGGATTTTTCACGGATAGTCTGTGATCCGGATCACAGGCAGCGGTGTGCTGTCTGCGGTCGTCCGGCGTTTATTGGCGGGTCGGCGAGGATGTGCCACCGGCTCGGGCCGCGGGCGATGAGGATTCTTCCGCTGAATCGCCAAGCTCTCGCTGGAATTCCTTCAACTGATCGAGACGAATCTCGTGAATGCCGCCGGTGCCCCGGTAGCGCAGGAACTCTTCACCGCTGCGGGCGCTAAGTTCCAGCGGCGTAATCAGGTGGCTGTCGTGCTCCCCGTGGAAGCGTACCCGCAGTTTTTCGCCGCCCATGATCGCCAGTTCCAGGATGTCGTGCTGATCACAGCTGATGGGATTGTAATCGGATGCCATGTGGTACCTCCATTCAGGGCCTGTCTTAACCTCGAGTTCCTATTGTAGAGTTCGGCACTCAGGTGCTCGGTGTGACGGAGGCTGGCGCTGTATTGGGTGGAGTCGAGATGGCTGGAGGAGGTCGGCGGGATCTTGCAGGCTGATGCGTGCTGGCACTGCGGAGGTGCCAGGGGATTAGACCCGGGGCGGGAACGGATGCTTGAGTTCGTGGCGCTGCTGGCGCATCCGGTAACGACGCCAATGCATGATCACCAGGCCCAGCGTGATGAACAGGGCAATGCCAAAGTATTCCCGGGCGGCGCCAAAGGTTCCCGTGACCAGGTATTCCAACGCCAGCATGGCGATCAACGCACTTAAGCCCATCAGTGCGGTGGAGGTACAAAACTCAAGCCAGCGTTGAAAGGCGGTACAGCGGGAAATGTGGATGCGTCGATTCACAGTAACAGCCTGCAGGTGATGACGATGGGGGCAATGATAGAAAGGGCGGGCGCTGGCCGAAATTCGAACATTCCCGTACCGGTGTTCCGGCTATGAGCAGACAGCTGGAGTGTCGCCCAGGCGTCATTCCCTGCCGGTGCCGCGACAGGAACTGAGGGATTGATTCTCTCGTTGCCGAGAAAACGTTTGGCGGTTTCTATGACGCCAAGAGGCGCCTATAATTGCAGGCAGTTCGATAGCCGACGGCTATCCAGGAATGTCCGGCTATCCAGGGTTTTCCGGTTACCCAGATGGATTTTTCATGACCCGACAGGTTTTCCAGCACAACGGATGGCCAATCAGACAATGAATGGCCGCCGGTGAGCGCTTGAGTCACAGCGCCGCACGCGATCCGTCCGCACGGAATTCACTTCGACCAGCAATTCCAGGAGTACCCTCAAGATTATGACGATCATCGATGAAGGCATCGAGCGGCTGTCGCTCAAGGATTACACCGAAAAGGCCTATCTCGATTATTCCATGTACGTGATTCTGGACCGCGCCCTGCCGCACATCGGCGATGGGTTGAAGCCGGTACAGCGGCGTATCGTCTACGCCATGTCCGAGCTGGGTCTGAAGGCGACGGCCAAGTACAAGAAATCCGCACGTACGGTGGGTGACGTCCTGGGTAAGTTCCATCCCCATGGCGACTCGGCCTGTTATGAGGCCATGGTGTTGATGGCGCAGCCATTTTCTTACCGCTATCCACTGGTGGACGGGCAGGGCAACTGGGGCTCGCCGGACGATCCCAAGTCCTTTGCTGCGATGCGTTATACGGAATCGCGGCTTGCGCCCTATGCCGAAGTCCTGCTGCGGGAGCTGAGCGATGGCACGGTGGACTGGGTGCCTAACTTCGACGGCACCCTGGAAGAGCCCTCCATTCTGCCGGCTCGCCTGCCCAACCTGCTGCTGAACGGTACCACCGGGATCGCGGTGGGCATGGCAACCGATGTACCTCCTCACAACCTGCGTGAAGTGGCGGCGGCCTGTATTCGCCTGCTGGATGAGCCGGACGCGACACTGGCGCAACTGTGTGAGCACATCAAGGGGCCGGACTTCCCCACCGGGGCGGAAATCGTCACGCCTCACGCGGAACTGATCAGCCTGTACGAAAGCGGACGCGGCAGTGTTCGCCTGCGGGCCGTCTATACCCGAGAGCAGGGCGACATCGTGATCACCGAGCTGCCGTTCCAGGTGTCCGGTGCCAAGGTGCTGGAGCAGATCGCCCAGCAAATGCAGGCCAAGAAGCTGCCGATGGTGGCGGACCTGCGCGATGAGTCCGATCATGAGAACCCGACCCGCCTGGTGATCGTGCCCCGTTCCAATCGCATCGATGGCGACGCGCTCATGGCGCACCTGTTTGCCACCACCGACCTGGAAAAGAGTTATCGCGTCAATCTCAACGTGATTGGCATCGACGGTCGACCTGCGGTGAAGAGCCTGCGTCAGATTCTGGTGGAG
>JAEZAA010000259.1 GCA_023430625.1 Pseudomonadota bacterium | reverse complement strand
GAATATCATCGACCACTACACCTACGTCTTTATGGGCGATGGCTGCCTGATGGAAGGCATCTCCCATGAAGTCTGCTCGCTGGCGGGCACGTTGGGGCTGGGCAAGCTGATTGCCTTCTATGACGATAACGGCATCTCCATCGATGGTGAGGTGCATGGCTGGTTTACCGATAACACGCCACAGCGTTTCGAAGCCTATGGCTGGCAGGTCATTCCCAATGTGGATGGCCATGACGCGGACGCGGTCAAGGCAGCCATCGAGCAGGCCCGCGCCAACACCGATCAGCCCACGTTGATTTGCTGCAAGACCATCATCGGCTATGGCTCGCCCAACAAGCAGGGCAAGGAAGATTGTCACGGTGCGCCGCTGGGCGAGGCGGAAATCTGCGAAACCCGTAACTTCCTGAAGTGGGAGCACGAGGCGTTCGTGATCGAGCCGGAAACCTACCAGGCCTGGGATGCCCGCCCTAAAGGCGGTGCCCTGCAGAAAGAATGGGAAAGCCTACGCGACCAGTATGCCGCCAAGCATCCCGAGCTGGCCGCCGAGCTGGTGCGCCGCCTGTCCGGCGAACTGCCGGCGGACTTCGAACAACAGGCCCAGGCTTATATCCAGCAGTGCCAGGACAAGGGCGAAACCATTGCCACCCGTAAGGCCAGCCAGAACTGCCTGAATGTGTTTGGACCCAAGCTGCCTGAGTTCATGGGCGGCTCCGCCGACCTGGCGGGCTCTAACCTGACGCTCTGGTCCGGCGCCAAGGGCGTGACCCGTGAGGACGCCAGCGGCAACTATATCTTCTATGGCGTGCGCGAGTTCGGCATGGCCGCCATCATGAACGGCATCGCCCTGCACGGCGGCTTCGTGCCGTACGGCGCGACCTTCCTCATTTTCATGGAATACGCCCGCAACGCGGTGCGGATGTCGGCGCTGATGAAGCAGCGGGTGATTTATGTCTTCACCCACGACTCCATTGGCCTGGGCGAAGATGGTCCGACTCACCAGCCGATCGAGCAGATGGCGAGCCTGCGCATGACGCCGAACATGAGCCTCTGGCGTCCCTGTGACACCGTTGAATCCGCAGTGGCCTGGAAGGCCGCGCTGCAGCGCACCGATGGTCCCAGTTCGCTGATTTTCTCCCGTCAGAACCTGCCGCATCAGGCTCGTAGCGCCGAGCAGGTGCGTAACATCGAGCGTGGCGGCTATATCCTGAAAGACTGTCAGGGCACGCCCGAGCTGATTCTGATCGCCACCGGTTCGGAAGTGGGCCTGGCCATGGATGTCGCGGCCAAACTGACGGACGAAGGTCGTCAGGTGCGTGTTGTGTCCATGCCGTCCACCGACGTCTTTGAACGTCAGGATATGGCGTACCGGATGCAGGTGCTGCCGCTGGATGTCACGGCCCGCATCGCCATCGAGGCCGCCCATGAAGACTTCTGGTACAAGTACGTGGGCATCGACGGCCGGGTGGTGGGCATGCGCACCTTCGGTGAGTCGGCGCCTGCCGGCGAACTCTTCAAGGTGTTCGGCTTCACCGTCGAAAGCATCCTGGATGTTGCGGCGGAACTGCTGGACTGATCATGACGCTGGAGTGCCGGTAACGCGATGAGCTATCGGATCGCAATCAATGGCTATGGCCGCATCGGTCAGTGCGTGTTGCGGGCACTCTATGAGTCCCGCGACCGCCACGGCCTGCAGGTCGTGGCGGTCAACGAGTTGGCGGACATCCAGACGCTTGCCTATCTCACCCGCTATGACACCTCCCATGGACGCTTCCAGGGTGAGGTGGCCATCGAGGGCGACCATCTGCTGGTGAATGGCGATGCCATTCGCGTGCTCAATCAGCCGGACCCGGGGCTACTGCCTTGGGCCGAGCTGGACGTGGACCTGGTGCTGGAATGCACCGGCGCCTTCAGCGACCGGGCCACGGCGGAGAAACACCTGCAGGCCGGCGCGCGGCGGGTACTGTTCTCCCAGCCGGCGGAAGCGGATGTGGATGCCACCATTGTGTTTGGCATCAATCAGGACACGCTGAGCGCGGAGCATCGGATTGTCTCCAACGCCTCCTGCACCACCAACTGCATCGTGCCGGTGCTCAAGGTTCTGCACGAGACGTTGGGTGTGGAGCGTGGTGTCATGACCACGGTGCACTCGGCGATGAATGACCAGCCGGTTATCGACGCCTATCACCACCATGACCTGCGCCGTACACGAAGTGCGCTGCAGTCTATCATTCCTGTGAACACCGGGCTGGCCCGGGGCATTGAGCGCTTACTGCCGGAACTGGCGGGGCGGCTTGAGGCCAACGCCTTGCGGGTGCCGATCATTAATGTGTCCCTGATCGATCTGAGCGTCTGCGTGGCGCGGGACACGGATGTGGCCGAGGTCAATGCCCTGCTGCGTGCCGCCGCCCGGGAACGCTTTCCGGGGCTGATGGGATATACCGAAGAGCCGCTGGCCTCCTGCGATTTTATTCACGACGCCCGCTCATCGATCATCGATGGTTCGCAAACCAAAGTCAGCGGCCAACGGCTGGTGAAGCTGGTGGCCTGGTTCGACAACGAATGGGGCTTTGCCAATCGTATGCTGGACGTGGCTCGTGTCTGGCTTGAACAATGCGCGCAAGCGCCCGAGAAGCCTTGAGTCTGACGAGATTTCTTTGTCTAAAACGCAAATGGAAATGATGCTATGACTATCAAGAAGATGACCAGCCTGGACCTGCGTGGCAAGCGCGTGTTGATTCGGGAAGATTTGAACGTGCCGATCAAGAACGGCCGGGTTGCCAGCGATGCGCGGATCAAAGCGGCACTGCCCACCATTGAACTGGCGCTGAAGGCCGGTGCCAAGGTTATGGTCATGTCGCACCTGGGACGGCCGGAAGAAGGGGTTTATGCGGAAGAGCATTCCCTCAAGCCCGTGGCGGATTACTTGGGACAAGCCCTGGGACGTGACGTGCCACTGCTGAAGAGCTACCTGAACGGCGAGTTTCAGCTGGATGAAGCCGACCTGGTCCTGTTCGAGAACGTCCGCTTCAACAAGGGCGAAAAGAAGAACAACGATGACCTAGCGCGGCAGTACGCAGCGCTCTGCGATATTTTCGTGATGGATGCCTTCGGCACCGCCCATCGCGCCGAAGGGTCAACCCATGGCGTTGCCAAGTTTGCGCCGATCGCCTGTGCAGGTCCTTTGCTGGCGGCGGAGCTGGATGCCCTGGGCAAGGCCCTGGACAATCCTGCCCGGCCCATGGTGGCCATCGTGGCGGGCTCCAAAGTGTCTACCAAGCTGGATGTGCTGAATTCCCTGGCGGGCATCTGCGACCAGTTGATCGTGGGTGGCGGTATCGCCAACACCTTTTTGGCGGCAGCGGGCAAGCCGGTCGGCAAGTCTCTGTGCGAGCACGACCTGGTTGGCACCGCCAAGTCCCTGATGGACAAAGTCAGCATCCCGCTGCCGACGGACGTGGTGGTGGCCACTGAATTTGCCGACACCGCAACGGCCATCACCAAGGACGTTGACGCCGTTGGCGATGATGAAATGATTCTGGACATCGGGCCACAGACTGCCCAGGCGTTTGCCCAAATTCTGAAGGAAGCCAAAACTATTCTTTGGAATGGACCGGTGGGTGTGTTCGAATTCGACCAGTTTGGTCACGGAACTCAGGCTCTGGCCCAGGCAGTCGCGGAAAGCGACGCGTTTTCCATTGCCGGGGGCGGTGATACACTGGCCGCCGTCGATAAGTATGGAATCGAAAATCGCATTTCCTACATTTCGACCGGTGGTGGTGCCTTCCTTGAGTTCGTGGAAGGCAAGAAATTGCCTGCAGTTGCCGTATTGGAAGAGCGCGGCGCTTAAGCCGCGCCGTCAGGAATCAAGAATCTGGAAAAGGGTTAGAACATGGCACTTATCAGCTTGCGTCAACTGCTGGATCACGCCGCCGAACAGGGTTATGGCGTACCGGCGTTCAACGTGAACAACCTGGAACAAATGCGCGCGATCATGGAGGCTGCGGACAAGACCAATAGCCCAGTGATCGTGCAGGCGTCCGCTGGCGCGCGCAAATACGCAGGCGCGCCGTTTCTGCGTCACCTGATTCTGGCCGCGGTGGAAGAATTCCCCCACATTCCGGTGGTCATGCACCAGGATCACGGTACCTCCCCCTCGGTGTGCCAGCGTTCGATTCAGCTGGGCTTTTCCTCGGTGATGATGGATGGCTCCCTGGGCACCGACGGCAAAACGCCGACCGACTATGACTACAACGTGCGGGTAACCCGCCAGGTGGTCGAAATGGCCCACGCCTGCGGCGTGTCCGTGGAAGGTGAGCTGGGCTGCCTGGGATCGCTCGAGACCGGACAGGCCGGCGAGGAAGACGGCATCGGCGCGGAAGGCACGCTGGACCACAGCCAGATGCTGACTGATCCTGAGGAAGCCGCCCATTTTGTCGAGGCGACCAAGGTGGATGCGCTGGCCATTGCCATCGGCACCAGCCATGGTGCCTATAAGTTCACCCGCCCACCCACAGGTGACATCCTGGCGATTGCCCGGATCAAGGAAATCCACAAGCGTATTCCTAACACCCACCTGGTGATGCACGGTTCGTCCTCAGTCCCGCAGGACTGGCTGGCGATCATCAACGAGTTCGGTGGCGAGATCAAAGAGACCTACGGCGTGCCGGTGGAGGAGATTCAGGAAGCCATCAAGCACGGCGTGCGCAAGATCAACATCGATACCGACCTGCGCTTGGCGTCGACCGGTGCTATCCGCCGTTTCCTGGCCGAGCACAAAGCCGAGTTCGATCCGCGGAAGTATCTGGCGGAGTCGATCAAGGCCATGCGCGACATTTGTATCGACCGCTACGAAGCGTTCGGTTGCGCAGGGCAGGCCAGCAAGATCAAGCCGCTGTCTCTGGAGCAGATGTACGTGCGCTATGAGAAAGGCGAGCTTGCCCCTCAGGTCCGCTAATCCCGGTTGCGGCGTTTGATCGGGGGTTGAGCCGGGCACTGTGCCGGCCAATCCCCGGATACTTCACTCCTTCCTCCGGACATAGGTAATGCCCTTGCTCGATAGTCCGTATTCCCATCCCGACAGAGCCAGTCAGCAGTGGCGCCCCGATGAGCTGGTGCGGCAACTGCGGCCACTGGATTTCGGTGGTGATAACGAATTATCCGATGTCGAGCGCCAGTACTGTGCCTATTACCGCATTGATCTGGAAGATCAGCTGCCCGGTGTACGTCACCGGCTCGGGTATTTCGAGGCGCTTGGGTACCAGGTGGCGCTGCATGTCTTCATGCCGGCCAGGATGCGGGGGACCGCGTTCGTGTTCCACGGCTACTTCGACCACAGTGGTCTCTATGGGCATTTGATTCGGGATTTACTACTGCAGAACCTGGCGGTGGTCATCTATGATCTGCCCGGCCATGGGTTGTCTTCGGGCGATCGGGTCTCCATTCAGAGTTTCGAGCACTACCAACGGGTGCTGGAAACCTGTCTGACCCGTTGCGAGGATCAGGTACCCAAGCCCTGGTATGCGGTGGGGCAAAGCACGGGGGGTGCGGTCCTGCTGGATAACCTGCTGACCCATCGCTATGCGCCGGAACAGAGTCCGTTCCGCCACTGGGTGTTGCTGGCGCCACTGGTCCGGCCTTCGAACTGGCACAAGGGCCTGGTGCTCCACACCCTGATGTCGCCGTTCGTGAGAACTTGGAAGCGGGCGTTTTCGGAGAACTCGAACGATTCGAGCTTTATCCGATTCGTGCGCAAGCATGATCCGCTCCAGTCCCAGGTGCTATCGGTGGAATGGGTGTCGGCCCTGCGCAGTTGGGTGCGCCGGATCGAAGCCATGCCTTCGTTGCGGGCGCCGGTTACGGTGATTCAGGGCAAGCAGGATAAAACGGTCGATTGGCGTCATAATTTGCGGGTGTTACGCCGCAAGTTTCTGGATGTGGATATTCACTATCTGCAAACAGGGCGACACCATCTGGTGAACGAGTCCGAAGAACTGCGTGCGCAGATTTTCGACGTGATTCGGCAAAAGTTTGCCGAGCCGGACCAGATCGGCCGGACGGTTTAGAAGATAACAACAGCTCTGATGTCAGGGCGCTCGATTGAACTTGGAGGTTAGATCATGAAGAAGTTTTGGATTCCCGCAGTACTGGCGACATCCATGGTGGCGGGTTGTGCTACTTATGACCCATACACAGGCGAACAGAAAACCGCCAAGGCGACGTCAGGTGCGGCCATTGGTGCGGTTGTGGGCGCGGTGATCGGTGCGGCAACCTCAAGTAAGAAAGACCGGGGCAAGGGCGCGCTGATCGGTGCTACCGCCGGCGGTGCCGTGGGTGGCGGTATCGGCTACTACATGGACAAGCAGGAAGCAGAGCTGCGTCATCAATTGGAAGGTACTGGTGTTCGGGTTCAGCGTAACGGCGATGAAATCACCCTGGTGATGCCCGGCAACATTACTTTCGACACCAATCGCAACGAAGTGCGCGCCGATTTCTTCGACGTGCTCAATTCGGTTGCCATGGTTCTGAAGGAGTTTGAAAAGACCGCCATCCAGATCAGCGGCCATACCGATTCCACGGGTGGTGCCGATCTCAACCAGCGTCTGAGCGAGCAGCGCGCGGCCAGTGTGGCCAGCTACCTGCGCTCCCAGGGCATTCCTTCCCAGCGTATCCAGACTGCCGGTTACGGCCCCCGTCAGCCGATTGCCTCCAACGATACAGCTGAAGGTCGCGCGGCCAACCGCCGGGTGGAGCTGAAGCTGGTGCCGCTGCCTCTGGCGGATTACGGCGCTCTGCCGGTTACGAGCGAAATCAAGCGCGGCTAATTAAGTCGCTGCTGAAAAAAAGGGGCCGCATTTGCGGCCCCTTTTTTATTTGATATATACCCCGCGCCAACGCTTCAGGCGGCGCGCGGGGGACTTGCTTAGAACAGTACGCGGGTCCGAATGGTGCCCTTCACGCTGCGCAGTTTTTCCAGCGCCAGCTCGCCATAGGCTTTGTCCACATCGATCACCACGTAGCCGACCTTCGCGTTGGTCTGCAGGTACTGGCCCAGGATGTTGATGTTGTTGTCGGAGAACACCTTGTTGATCTCGGACATAACGCCCGGCACGTTTTCGTGAACGTGCAGCAGACGATGCTGGTCCGGATGGCTTGGCAGCGCCACCTCGGGGAAGTTGACCGAGGAAATGGTGGTTCCGGTGTCGCTGTAACGAGCCAGCTTCTCCGCCACTTCCACGCCGATGTTTTCCTGGGCTTCCGCCGTGCTGCCGCCGATGTGCGGGGTCAGGATGACGTTGTCGAACTCACGCAGCGGGCTGACGAATTCTTCGTTATTAGCCTTCGGCTCGACCGGGAAGACGTCGATCGCCGCGCCCAGCAGTTTGCCGGAGCGGATGGCGTCGGCCAGGGCGTCGATATCCACCACCGTGCCACGCGCGGCATTGATCAGGATGCCGCCTTGCTTCATCCAGCCGATCTGCTCGGCGCCAATCATCCACTTGGTGGAGGGCGTTTCCGGCACGTGCAGGGTGACGATGTCGGACATGGCCATCAGCTCCTGCAGGCTGCCGACCTGTTGGGCATTACCCAGGGGCAATTTGGAGACCACGTCATAGAAGTACACACGCATACCCAGCGCTTCCGCCAGAATGCTCAGCTGGGTACCGATGCTGCCGTAGCCGATGATGCCGAGCTTCTTGCCACGAATCTCGTAGCTGTCCTTGGCGGACTTGACCCACTCACCGCGGTGCGCCTTGGCGTTTTTGTCAGGGATGCCGCGCAGCAGGAGGATGGCTTCGGCCAGCACCAGCTCCGCCACGGAGCGCGTGTTGGAGTAGGGTGCGTTGAACACGGGGATACCCCGAACCAGCGCCGACTGCAGGTTCACCTGGTTGGTGCCAATGCAGAAACAGCCAACGGCGACCAGTTTCTTGGCGGCTTCAAACACACGCTCCGTCAGCTGGGTGCGGGAGCGAATGCCGACGAAGTGCACCTCGGCAATTTTCTCGACCAGTTCATCTTCCGACAGGGCGCCGGTCAGATACTCGATGTTGGTGTAGCCGGCGGCGTTCAGCGTGTTGATGGCTGACTGATGCACACCTTCAAGAAGCAGGAACTTGATCTTGCTTTTGTCGAGGGACGTCGTTGTCATGTTTGCCTGTAACCTTTAGTCGATTAGAAACAAGTCGCTGGAGTGAGGAACACGTCGGTGAGAAAAGAAACCGATGTCGGGATCAAAACAATAGGCGGCGTATGATAACATATTTCACCCATTTTTAACTCTGCCGCGCGAGGAATCCCGCGCCTGCGGTGGAAATTCTTCCTGGCCAGTTTGGACGAGACAACGAGAGACCCATGAGCGCACTCAGCCCCCAACAGATCATTGATCAACTCAAGACCCTGGTGGACGACGGCAAGGTATTGACCGACGAGGAGTCGCTCAAGGCCTATGGCAAGGACTGGACCAAGATTTACGAGCCACGGCCCCTGGCCATCGTGTTCCCCAAGAGCACGGAGCAGGTGCAGGCCATCGTGCGTCTGGCCAACCAGCACAAGCTGGGGCTGGTGCCGTCCGGCGGGCGCACCGGACTGAGTGCCGGCGCGGTGGCGGCCAACGGCGAGATCGTGGTGGCGTTCGATTACATGAACAAGATTCTCGATTTCAGTGCGTCCGACCGCACGGTGGTGTGCCAGGCGGGGGTGATTACCCAGCAGTTGCAGGCGTTTGCCGAAGAGCAGGGGCTTTATTACCCGGTGGATTTTGCCTCCGCCGGCTCCAGCCAGCTGGGCGGCAACATCGGCACCAATGCCGGCGGAATCAAGGTGATTCGCTATGGCATGACCCGGGATTGGGTTGCCGGACTGACCGTGGTGACCGGCCAGGGCGATATCCTGGAACTGAACAAGGACCTGGAAAAGAACAACACCGGCTACGACCTGCGCCACCTGTTTATCGGTGCCGAGGGCACGCTGGGCTTTGTGACCGAAGCCACCATGAAGCTGACCCGCCAGCCCACCAATCTGAAAGTGCTGGTGCTGGGCGTGGCCGATATCACCAACACGATGGACGTGTTGCGTACCTTCCAGCAGCAGATCGACCTGACCGCGTACGAGTTCTTCTCCCACCAGGCCATGCAGCACGTGTTCAAGCATCACGACGTGCCGGCGCCCTTCGAGACGGAAGCGCCTTTTTATGCGCTGCTGGAGTTCGAGGCGGTATCCGATCAGGTCATGGACAATGCCATGGCGCTGTTTGAAACCTGCGTTGAAGAAGGCTGGGTGCTGGATGGCGTCATCAGTCAGAGCGAAACCCAGCTGAAGAATCTCTGGCGTCTGCGGGAAGGCATCTCCGAATCAATTTCCGTACGTACGCCTTACAAGAACGATATCTCCGTGGTGGTCTCCAAGGTGCCGGACTTCCTGCGCGAAATCGACGCGGTCGTTGCCAAGCACTACCCGGATTTCGAGATCATCTGGTTTGGCCATATTGGTGACGGCAACCTGCACCTGAATATTCTCAAGCCGGAGAGCCTGGCGAAAGAAGAGTTCTTCGCCCGTTGCGAAACCGTCAACAAGTGGGTGTTCGAGATCGTCGAGCGCTACCGGGGCAGCGTCTCCGCCGAACACGGCGTGGGTCTGGTGAAGAAGGATTATCTGGGATATACCCGCAGTCCGGCGGAAGTGGCTTACCTGAAGGGCATCAAGCAGGTTTTCGATCCCAACAACGTCATGAACCCCGGCAAGATCTTCGATCTTTAACAGACGAACGAGTACCAGCGAGGGCGGCATAAGCTGGCCAGTCTGCCGTACGCTCATCCTGTGTCGTTGATCGGCCGTTTTATTAAGAGGAGCATCCGATGCAATACATCCACCGTTTCGACGATGGCACTGCGTTCCACCTGCCTCTGGGGAAGGTGGTTTGTGTCGGGCGCAACTATGCCGAACATGCGCGGGAGCTGAATAATCCGGTGCCGGCGGAGCCCATCCTGTTCATCAAGCCGGCCACGGCGGTGCAGCCATTGGCCGAGCCGGTACGCTGGCCGGCAGGGCGCGGCGAGTGTCATCACGAAGTCGAGATCGCCATCCTGGTGGGGGCCACGTTGAAGGATGCCGATGAGGCCACGGCCGTTCAGGCCATTGCCGGTATCGGCCTGGCGCTGGATCTGACCCTGCGGGATCTGCAGTCGAAGCTGAAGGAAAAGGGCCACCCCTGGGAGATTGCCAAGGCGTTTGACGGCGCCTGTCCCTTGTCTCAGTTCGTCCGCCCGGAGCGGGTGCGGGATCTGGCGGATCTACCGCTGCGCCTAAGCATCAATGGAGAGGTACGGCAAGACGGGAACAGCAGCCAGATGCTGACCTCCATTCCCCGCCTGCTGAGCTACATCAGTCAGCACTTCACCCTGGAGCCGGGCGACGTGGTGTTGACGGGCACGCCCGCCGGCGTTGGACCATTGCGGTCGGGCGATCAACTCTGCGCTGAACTGGGCGACCTGTTATCTGTGACAACCAGCGTCGCCTAGCGGTCTAGCGGGCGGCGCGGCTGCTTTATCCGGCCAGCGCCGAGTCGCTGCCCGGAGCCAGTTTTGCCATCGCCTCGGCAGCATCCTGCCGGGCTCCACGTTCCACCAGCTTGCGGATCACCCGCGAGACTGCCACAAAGCCGAAGGTTGCCGTGACATAAGTCGCGGCCCCCACGCCACCACTGCAATCCAGCTTCAGGCTGGCGCCCTCCGTTCCAGGTTTCTGCTCACAGACGCTGCCGTCGGCCTGGGGATAGACCATCTGCTCTTCCGAGAACACGCATTCGATGCCGAAACGGCGTTGCGGATTGTTGGGGAAGTTGTACTCGCCGCGCAGCTTCTTGCGCACCTTGGCCAGCAAGGGGTCGTGATAGGAGCGGCTGAGGTCGCAATAGCGAATGCCGGTGGGGTCGGTCTGGCCGCCGGCACCGCCGATGGTAATGAGCGGGATCTTGTTGCGCCGGCAATGGGCGATGATGGCGCACTTGTGCTTGACGCTGTCGATGGCGTCGATGACAAAGTCATAGCCGCCATTGAGATGGGTTTCCAGGCTTTTTTCCGTCACGAAGGCCTGCACCGGCTGGCACTGCACCTGGGGATTGATGCGCCGGAGACGCTCCGCCATCACCACCACCTTGGATTGGCCCACAGTGCCATCGAGGGCATGGATCTGGCGATTGACGTTGGACACGCAGATGTCGTCCAGGTCGATCAAGGTGATCTGGCCGATGCCGCTGCGGGCAAGCGCTTCCGCCGCCCAGGAGCCGACGCCGCCGATGCCGATGACGCAGACATGGGAGCGGGCGAGGGTGGCCAGCCCACCAGTGCCATACAGGCGTCCAATGCCGCCAAACCGGTAATTGAAGTCATCGGACATGGTGGGTACCTCTTGCGTGATAGAAACCGAACACTGAGCGGCGGTCCATGCCGAAATCACCGCGTGGCTGCGTGCACAACCGCAGGCACGGGATGTTGTTTGAAGGCGCTTAGTATACTGGTTTCTCTGGCCGGATTGCGTAGTGGCGACTACTGATCTTTACTTATGAAGGCTGTATGCGCCGCAGCGGGCGCCTCGAATGATTTCCCCAGACTGTTCCGGCACTTCCCGCTCAACTCTCTTCATAGGTTAATCGGAAGTAACAGAAGCTCATGACCACTGCTGTTCTCATCTGTGACGATTCGGGTGTTGCCCGTAAGCAAATGGCGCGAGCGTTGCCCGCCGACTGGGATATCGAGATTACTTTTGCCGAAGACGGTGAACAGGGGCTGGCGGCGATCCGCGAGGGCAAGGGCGAAGTCATCTTCCTGGATCTGAACATGCCGGTGCTCGACGGCTACGGTGTGTTGGCTCGCATGCAGCAGGAGGAGTTGCCGGGGCTGGTCATCGTGGTGTCCGGCGATATTCAGCCGGAAGCCCAGGAGCGGGTGACCCAGGGTGGTGCGATCGCCTTTATCAAGAAACCGATTGATGCCGGTGTCCTGATCGGATTGTTGCGCGACTACGGCTTGTACGTTGAGGCACCCAGTGCACCGGTTGCACCGCAGGCGATGCCGGCGCGGGAGCCGGGTGCGGTACTCAGCGATCTCGACTGCTACCGGGAAATCGCCAACGTGGCCATGGGGCAGGCGGCCGATCTCCTGGCGCGGTTGCTGGGTGTGTTCATCAAACTGCCGGTCCCGCAGGTCAACCTGCTGGAGCTGACTGAGTTGCAAATGGCGCTGCAGTTGGCACAAGAGCCGGGTGCGCGTGCGGTGTGCCAGGGCTTTATTGGCGGCGGCATTGCCGGTGAAGGCCTGCTGATTTTCCATGAGGCCAGCATGGCCGACATGGCGCGCCTCATGAAGTATGAGGGCGAGCTGAACGAGATGGTGCAGAGTGAGCTGGTGATGGATGTGGCCAGCGTGCTGATCGGTGCCTGCACCAAGGGCATTGCCGAGCAGATGGACCTGTCGTTCAGTCAGGGGCATCCGGTGGTGCTGGGGCAGCATGTGCGGGTGGCGGATCTGATGCAGACCAACGCCTGGCGCTGGAAGCGGACCCTGGCGGTGGAGATTTCCTACAGCGTGGAAGGGTACGACATTGCCTGCGACCTCCTGCTGCTGTTCACCGAGGATTCCATGGCGGCACTGCGCTCGAAAGTGGCCTACCTGCTGTCTTAAGCGGCACGCCCGAATCCCGATCTTGAGCCGAATTCCATTTCTGGTCCGAGCCTACGCCGCTCGGGTCACACCGACCAACCCGGAGCCACAACGTGTCCCCACAGCAACAAAGCCATGAACTGAAAGAACTGCACTGGATGATGGATATGCTCCAGACCATCGATGTGGGTCTGGTGGTGCTGGATCGGGCCTACCAGGTGCAGGCCTGGAACAGCTTCATGGAAAACCATAGCGGCCGCCCGCCGGCGAGCGTGCGCGAGCAACGGCTGTTCGACCTGTTTCCGGAGATTCCCGAGGATTGGTTTCGCCACAAGGCGGAGTCGGTGTTCCTGCTCAAGAACCGGTCGTTCTTCGGCTGGGAGCAGCGACCCTATCTGTTTCGCTTCAAGAGCTATCGCCCGATCACCGGAACCGAAGAGTTCATGTACCAGAACATCACCCTGAGCCCACTGGTGTCGGCATCGGGGGATGTGACGCACATCTGTGTCATCGTTTATGACGTGACCGATGTGGCGGTTCATAAGCGCCAGCTGGAGCGCGCCAATTCGGAGCTGGAGCAGTTGAGCCGGACCGACCGTTTGACCCAGCTGAACAACCGCGGCTACTGGGAAGAGTGCCTGACCAAGGAGTTCAACCGCTTCCGCCGCACCAAGGGACCCTCGACGCTGGTGATGTTCGACATCGACCATTTCAAGAAGGTGAACGACACCTACGGCCACCAGGCTGGGGACGAAGCCTTGCGGGTGGTGTCCGATCATCTGCGCAACAATCTGCGGGTGACGGACATCGCCGGCCGCTATGGTGGCGAGGAGTTCGGCGTGATCCTGGTCAATACCGACGCCCGCGGCGCCATCATTTTCGCCGAGCGGCTGCGCAAGACGGTTGAGGCCTGTGAGGTACGCCATGGCGAGCAGGCCTTTCGTTTTACCATCAGTCTCGGTATCGCCGAGGCGACACCGACATTGCCGGATCACAAGAGTTGGCTGGAGCTGGCGGACCAGGCGCTCTACCGGTCCAAGGAAGGCGGACGCAACCGCTATACCGTGAGTGACTAGAATAAGTCAGGAAGGCGATGAAGCTGGCTGCTTGGATCGACCAAGGAAGAGGCGCTGTGGCAGGCTTCCGGTCATGGCCGGATCGGGCTATAGTGAGCGGCTGGTGCGGGCGCTAGCGCGAGCAAGGGCGCCGTGCCGCGCGGAGATACATGCGACAGAGTGCGGCGCAAGCCAGGCAACGTAAAGGTTCTAGACATGACACAGGATCGCCGGGGACGACTCCGTCACCCGCTGGATAGCCTCAGTGTGCGCTTGAAGGTCAAGCGTAGCCTGTTTAATACCGAATGGGTCGCGGTTCGGCCGTTGGCCTATAGCCGGAACCAGCTCGCGCTCAAGACCGACGAAATCATGCGGGTGGGTGATCGTATCCAGGTCTCCCTGCATTTGCGGCTGGAATTCGGCGATGTGCTGATCGATGAGGCGGAGGCGATTGTCGACTCCCTGGAGAAGGACTGCAGCTGCTTCAATTACCAGACAACCTTTGATCAGGCGTCGCGACGGATGCGGCGCGCCGACGTACAGCAAGGACTGACACGCATGGAAAACCTGCTCGACCGTTACCGGGATATCCTGCAGAAGATGCAGGGAACGGCGACGACACCACCCTAATCAAATCGCGCCTTGCCGCGGCGCTTGCGGTTGTCCCTTGCCCAACTCGGGGTACGGTGGCACGACCATGCCTCAGCAAGCGGCTCCCTCTTTATAATGATGCATCAGGGCAGGGCTGCCCCCCAGACTTCTGGCCGCCTAGCCGTTGATTGAGGTTGACCATGGCAGAACAGAGTAAATCAGGCAAATCCACCACGTCCCGAGCGGGCCGCTTCATGAAACTGGCGGGAATGACCGCATCGGTCGCCGGCCGCTACGCGGGCGACCGGGTTCGGCGCGTGTTCAGTTCCGAAGATGAGGAAACCCGGCTGTCCCGGACCTATGACCGGATGGCGGAAGACATCGCCAGCACCTTGGGAGAGCTCAAGGGTGCGGTGATGAAAGTCGGACAAATCGCTTCCCAGACCCAGGACCTGCTTCCCAAGGAGTTCTCCCAGGCGCTGCAGAAACTGCAGAAGGAAGCTCCGCCCATGCCGTACGAGATGATCCGCCAGCAAATCCTGCGGGAGCTGGGCAGTGATCCCGACGTGCTGTTTCGCCGGTTCGACCGCGAGCCCTATGCGGCCGCCTCCATAGGGCAGGTGCACCGGGCCCAGTTGCAGGACGGGCAGGAAGTGATCGTGAAGGTTCAGTACCCGGGCGTCGATAAATCCTGCGATTCCGATCTCAAGCAGTTGCGCCTGGCCTTGAAGATGGGCGGTCTGCTCAAGATCCCCAAGGAGGTGGTGGACCAGCTGTTCGAGGAAATCCGCCAGCGCCTGCATGAGGAGCTGGACTACGAGAACGAGGCGCGCAATATCGCGCGCTTCCGGGAGTTCCATTGCAATGACGAGGGCGTGCTGATTCCCGCCGTGATCAAGCAGTTCTCCAGCCGCCGGGTTCTGACGCTGGAGCTAGTGGAAGGCGACCATATCAGCGCGATCACGCCGGAGCGCTACAACCAGGACACCATCAACCGCATCGGGCACCGGATTTTCACCACCATGGCGGACCAGCTGTTCCGCTTCCACTGCATTCATGGCGATCCCCACGCGGGAAATTTCGCCTACCGTCCCGATGGCACCATCATCCTGTACGACTTTGGTTGCGTGAAGGACTTGAAGCCAGAGATCGTCGAAGCCTACCGGCACACCCTGATCGCCGCCCTGCATGGGGACTACGAGGCGCTGGACCGCTACATGATCGACCTGGGCGTGCGGGTGGAGGACAAGCCGCCCATCGACAGCGCCTATTACGCCATGTGGCGCGACATTTTGATCCGCCCCTTCGTCGACAGCGACACGCCCTATCATTTTGCCGATTCGGATATTCACCAGCAGGTTGCGGTGAAGACACCCACCATCTGGAAATACATGGATCGCCTGAAGCCGCCGGTGGAAAGCATATTCATCGACCGCATGATTGCCGGGCATTACTGGATGCTGAAGCGTCTGGGGGTGCAGGCGGCGTTTCGCAGTGAGCTGGAGCGCTATCTGGCGGTGGAGCAGGTGGCCTAGGCTGTACACGTATCTCGCAGGTTGCTGTTTTTACTCCCTCTCCCTCTGGGAGAGGGTTGGGGTGAGGGTGGTTCAGGCGCGTCCGTAGCCAGCTTCATTCCGCGTCTGCCGGACCCGCACCCCCTGCCCCTCTCCCGCAAAGCGGGAGAGGGGAGCTGACGAGCCGCCGATAGGGGATGCTCAGGTGCCCTCGAACTGGCAGACTGTGTAGACCGACAGCCCCTGGTCACGCAGCTTTTGCGACCCGCCCAGTTCAGGCAGATCGGCAATGGCGGCACATTCCAGCAGGTCCCCACCCAGGCGGCGGATCAGGCTGACCGCTGCCAGCATGGTACCGCCGGTGGCGATGAGGTCGTCCACCAGAATGACCCGGTCGCCGGGTTTCAGGGCATCCTTGTGTAATTCCACTTCCGCCGTGCCGTATTCCAGTTGATAGGTTTCCGAGACGGTGTCGAACGGCAGCTTGCCTTTCTTGCGTACCGGCACGAAGGCCGCGTTCAATTCATACGCCAGTGGCGAGCCGACAATGAAGCCGCGGGCATCCACGCCCACGATCGCGTCGATGCGCTCATGATGATAGCGGTGCACAAAGGCATCGATCAGCTTGCGAAAGACCGTGCGGTCCTGCAGCGCGGTGGTGATGTCGCGAAACATCACCCCTGGCTGGGGCCAGTCCGGAACCGTCCGGATGGCTGCTTTAACGATGTCGCCGAAATATTGCATAAAAACGTGCCTGTGGGTAAGGGGCTCTGGATCCTGGCTCGCTTAGTTCAGGAAGATGAATTTCAACACGAACAGGGCGGCAATCACCAGCAGTGCCACGTTCATTTGATGGAATCGGCCGCTGACCAGCTTGATCGCCACGTAGGTGATAAAGCCCAGGGCAATGCCATTGGCAATGGAAAACGTCAGGGGCATGGCCAGGGCTGTGATCAACGCCGGGGCGGCATCGGTGATGTCATCCCAGTCGATATGCGACAGGCCGCTGGTCATCAGGGTAGCCACGTAGAGCAGGGCAGGCGCGGTTGCGAACACCGGTACCATGGACGCCAGCGGCGCAAAGAACAGACAGAGCAGGAACAGGACGGCGACCACTACGGCGGTCAGGCCGGTGCGTCCGCCCGCGACAATCCCCGCCGTACTTTCCACGTAGCTGGTGGTGGTCGAGGTTCCGATGGCGGCGCCCGCCATGGTCGCGGTGCTGTCCGCCATCAGGGCGCGGCCTAGGCGGGGCAGGTTGCCTTTTTCATCCAGCAGGTTGCCTTTGTGGGCGGCGCCGATCAGGGTGCCGGAGGTGTCGAACAGGTCAACGAACAAGAACGCAAAGATAATGCTGATCAGGCCCACGTCCAGGGCGCCGGCAATATCCATCTGCATGAAGGTGGGAGCCAGGCTAGGCGGGGTTGAGAAGATGCCTTTGTAATCGGCGAGGTCCAGATCCACCCCAAACTGCTTGACCAGATAGCCCAGGATGGTGATGGCGATGATACCGATCATCACCGAACCCATGATCTTGCGTGCGGCCAGGGCGCAGATCAGGACAAAGCCCAGGGCCGTCAACAACGTGACTGGCGAGGAGACATCGCCCAGGGTCACCAGTGTTGCCGGATTGGCGACAATGATGTTGGTGTTGTGCAGGGCGATCATGGCCAGGAACAGGCCGATGCCGGCGGCAATGCCCATGCGGATGGTCTGGGGAATGCTGTTGATGATCCACTCCCGGACCTTGAAGATACTCAGCAGGAAAAAGATCAGACCGGACAGGAACACGGCACCCAAGGCGACCTGCCAGGTATGCCCCATCTGTCCCACCACCGTGAAGGTGAAAAAGGCGTTCAGGCCCATGCCCGGCGCCAAGGCGATGGGGTAGTTGGCCAGCAGGCCCATGATCAGGCTGCCAATCGCCGCCGCCAGACAGGTGGCGACGAAAACCGCGCCATAATCCATGCCGGACTGCGACAGCAGGCTGGGGTTGACCACGATGATGTAGGCCATGGTGAGGAACGTGGTCAGGCCCGCGAGGATCTCGGTCTTGACGTTGGTGTGATGGGCTTTGAGTTGAAACAGTTTTTCCAGCATGGGTTTCCGCACTGCGTTGAGGGTCGGGATAGGAGTCAGGGCTCGGACGATGGTGTCTCGTATCTACCTACTCGCGAAAAGCGGAAACTTTACCATGTCCGCGTGTCGGGCTACAGATTGAGTGTCGGTCCTGCTGCCTTTTTCGCTCATCGCCCCGCCCCCTGCTGTACACCTCACCCTACAGGCTGGCCTCGACATTGAGCCAGTGCACCGAGAAATAGCCCCGTTCGTCCTGCCAGCATTGGCGATGCTGAAAGCCGGCCTGGGTCGCGAGTTCAGCAAAGTCTTCGGGCGCATATTTGTAGGAATTCTCCGTATGGATGCTCTCGCCGGCGCGAAACTCGATCCACTGGCCCGCCACCCGAACCCGCTGGTCTTGCCGACTGCGCAGGTGCATCTCGATGCGCCCGAGACGCTCATTGAAAACGGCCTCGTGCTCGAACAGCTCCGGTTTGAAGTGGGTGCCCAGGGTGCGGTTGAGGTGGTGCAGCATGTTCAGGTTGAAGACAGCGGTGATGCCTTGTGCATCATTGTAGGCGGCGTGCAGGACGCTGGGATCCTTGCGGGTATCGACGCCGATCAGCAGGCCGCCATCCTGACCGAGCCAGTTCCGCATCCGGCGCAGCAGCCGCAGCGCAGCCGGCGGCTCAAAGTTGCCAATGGTGGAGCCGGGGAAGAAGACAACCCGGGGGCGCTCGGGAACGGTCTGGGGCAGCTGCTGGGTCTGGGTGAAATCGCCGCAGACCGCATGAATGGCGATGCGGGGAAACTCCTTGGCCAGGGCGTGGGTGGCGGTGATCAGGTGGCTGGCGGAGATCTCCACAGGCACATAGGTGGCGATCTGGGCTTTTTGCAGCAGCGCACGCGCCTTCTGGCAGTTGCCGCTGCCGGGCTCGATCAGGACCGCGTCGGGCGGGATCCGGTCGTGGATGGCGCGCTCATGCTGGTGAAAGATCTGCGCCTCGGTGCGGGTCACATAATATTCCGGCAGCTCGGTGATGGCGTCGAATAGCTGGGAGCCGCGCTCATCGTAGAACAGCTTGGGCGGTAGCTGCTTGACCGGGCGCGTCAGGCCGTCCAGCACCTCCCGTTGCAGATCAGCCGGCGGTGTGGGCAGATGGTGGATGAAGAGGTTGCGAATACGAGGGCGCTGTTCCTGGCAAGTAAGGTTCACGGTGATTCTGTCCTTATCAACGTGGTTGGGAAACCGGGTGCCCATGTGCGGCCACCCGGTGCGTACGCGGTCCGAGCCGGCCTTAGAGATCCTGGGCCAGCCGGATTCCGGTGAACTGCCATCGGTCGTGAGGGTAGAAGAAGTTCCGGTAACCGGGCCTGGTATGGCCGGTCGGAGTCACGCAGGAACCGCCCCGTAATACCATCTGGTTGCACATGAACTTGCCGTTGTATTCCCCCAGCGCCCCAGGCGCGGGCCGGTAGCCGGGGTAGGGCAGGTAGGCGCTCTGGGTCCACTGCCAGGCGCAGCCGGTCATTTGCTGCAGGCTGTCTGGCGCGCCGGTTGCGGGTTGCGGATGCAGCTGCGTCAGATCCAGAACATGGGTGGACTCACCGGCCGCGCTTTCCCATTCGAACTCGGTACAGAGGCGCGCCCCTTTCCAGCGGGCAAAGGCATCTGCCTCGTAATAGCTGACATGGGTGACGGGGCGCTCGGGCAGCAGGGGTTGCAGCCCGTGCAGGGTGAACTCGAAATACTCGTCCTGGCGCAGCACCCACTGCTGGGGCTGGTGTCTGGATTCCTGTGGCTGGTTGGCCGCGCCTTGCAGCCAGGCCCAGCCGTCCGCCAGCCAGAGTTCCGGGCGCTCGTAGCCGCCGTCGGCCATGAATTCCCGGTATTCGCGGTTGGTAATGAGGCGGTTGGCGATGGCGAACGGCAGCAGGTGAACGGGATGGCGCGGCTGTTCGTTGTCGAAGGCAAAGCCTTTGGCGGGCTCATGCCCGATCCAGTGGTCGCCGCCATCACGCGGCAGCAGGCGCAAGGGAATGGCGGGCGCCTCCTCGGGCGGCGGGGCTGGCCGATACGTGGGGTAGAGCGGATTCTGGGCAAAGTTGTACTTGAGATCGGTCAGCATCAGTTCCTGATGCTGTTGCTCATGATTGAGCCCCAGTTCGACCCGCCGCAGCACTTCCTGGCATTGGGGGTGCTCCGGGTCGCAGTTGCTCAGCAGTTCGATCAGACAGGCATCCACCATGACCCGATATTCCAGGATCTCGCTCACCGTCGGGCGCGAGATCAGGTGGCGCTTGGCGCGCGGGAATTGGGCGCCGACACTGTTGTAATAGGAGTTGAAGAGGACCTCGTACTCCTTCTGAAATGGCCGGTAGCCGCTGACAAACGGCGTGAGCAGGAAGGTCTCGAAAAACCAGCTGGTGTGGGCAAGGTGCCACTTGAGCGGACTGGTTTCCGCCACGGCCTGCAAGCCATAGTCCTCGATGGCCAGCGGGCTGCAGAGCTCATGGGTGAAGGCGCGTACGCGCTGAAAGGCGTTGATGAGCTCCTGGGGGCGGGTGTCATGGGATTCCATGCCTGACATGCTCCTTGTTGGCGATCGCCGCGAGGGCGGATTGACCGTCGGCATCCGGATCCATCCGGACGGTTTGGGCACGCCAGCGCACTGGCGTGAGTCAGCCAGAATGCATCAGGCAGTCAGGATGCAGAATGGTTGATTCCATCAAAATAGAGTGCGCGCGAAGCGATCACCAGGGTGCGCTGTCCGCAGGGGTGGCAAAAAGGGCTGAAGTACGGGCTGAAGAAAGAGCCGCCCCGCGAGGTGCCGGGGCGGTAAATGCGTCGGAGAAATCTGTGGCTGGCGGTACCGGTGCGGTCTGTCAGAACCGGTACTGGCCGTTTTCGATGTTGTGGATGATCTCAGCGGTAACGGCCTGATAGCTGGCGCTACCCGGCAGCCAGACGTAGACCTGGTCCTGGGGCCGGTTGAGCTGATAGGTGTCTTTCTGCAGATCGCTCTTCTTGTATTTGAAGGTGCCGGTCTTTTCGACGCCGTCCGTCACCCGGATGAACACCGGGATCGCGTAGGCGGGCAGGTTGTCCTTGAGGTGCCGGAACAGGCGGTCGATGTCGAGGCCCTTGCGGCGGTCGGTTGGGACCACCGTGGCCATGCCGGCCTTGCCGTTGGTGTGGGGAATCTCCACGCCATAGACAATGGCCTCCTCGACCTCGGGCATCTCGTCGAAGGTGTTTTCCACCTCGGTGGTTGATACGTTCTCGCCTTTCCAGCGGTAGGTGTCGCCCATGCGGTCGACGAACTGGAGGTGGCGCCAGCCGATTTCCTTCA
>JAEZAA010000249.1 GCA_023430625.1 Pseudomonadota bacterium | reverse complement strand
CACAATCAAAAACCAGATCAGCATGGTGCAAACTCCTTGTGCGCCTGTTGGGCAAGTCCGTCCGCTCAACAATATGCAATGTCACGTTAAAAACCAACCCCCGGGGCGCCAACAGCGGGGCTTGGACCCTGACGGCGGGGCACTGGTACACTGCCTGCTGCACGCAGGGAATCCCCTCATCGCCCTGATTTCAGCGGGACATCAGATGACCTTCGAATTTGTCGAGCGCATTGCAAACATTGGTTCAGACGCCTGGAACGCGCTGGCGGGCACGGCTTATCCCTTTCTGCGCTACGAGTACCTGCACGCGCTGGAAGCCTCCCGTTCCGTCGGCGGGCGCACCGGTTGGCGACCCTGTCACCTGGTGGCGCGTGACGAGCAGGGGCTGGCGGGGCTGCTGCCTTTGTATGAGAAAAGCCACTCCTGGGGCGAGTATGTGTTCGACTGGAGTTGGGCCGAAGCCTATGAGCGCAGCGGCCTGACCTACTATCCCAAGTTGTTGAGCGCCATTCCCTTTACACCCTGCGAAGGGCCGCGCCTGTTGTTGCGTGCTGACCGCAAGCCGGTGCTGGCCGGACAGATGCTGCATGCCGTGCAGGCGCGGGTGCGGGAACAGGGCTTTTCGTCCTGGCATTTGCTGTTTCCCGATGCGGACGGCCAGGCGCTGCTGGAGGGCTTGCCGCTGGTGAAACGCCTGGGGGTGCAGTTCCACTGGCGCAATCCAGGCTGTGCGACGTTCGACGAATTGCTCGCGCGCTTTGCCTCGCGCAAGCGCAAGAACGTGCGCAAGGAGCGCGCCAATGTGCAGGCGCAGGGCATCGGCTTTCGCTGGTTCGAAGGCGCGGAGGTCACGGAGGCGCTACTGGATCAGTTCTATCTGTTCTACCAGGCCACCTATCTCAAGCATGGCCAGCGGGGCTATCTCACCCGGGATTTCTTCGCGCGGCTGCTGGCGAGCATGCCCGAGCAGGTGATGCTGGTGCAGGCGGAACGGGCGGGTAAGCCAGTCGCCGCAGCCTGGTTTTTGAAGAGCGAGACGACGCTCTATGGTCGCTACTGGGGCTGCCTGGAAGAATACGACCACCTGCATTTCGAGACCTGTTACTACCAGGGCATCGACTATTGCCTAGCCCAAGGCCTCATGGACTTCGATGCCGGCGCCCAGGGCGAGCATAAGCTGCTGCGCGGCTTCTCGCCCCGGCTGACCTGTTCCTATCACTGGCTGGCCGATGCCCGCTTTGGCCCGGCCATTGCCGAATTCCTGCGCCAGGAGCGGACCCATGTCCAGGCGTATCTGGCGGAGGCCGAGACCCTGCTGCCGTATCGGCGCGACCAAGACGCCGGGGCCGGTTCCTAGGGTCGGGAATCGCCAGGACGCTTCGATGCGCGTGCCGCCGTTGCTATACTGCGGCCTCTTCAGATTTTCGCGGATGATGCACGATGAAATACCAGATGATCCCGGTGACCGCCTTTGCCCAGAACTGCACCCTGCTGTGGTGCGAGAACTCGCGCCAGGCCGCGGTGGTGGATCCCGGCGGCGATCTGGACAAGGTGCTGGCGGTCATCGAGCGCGAGCAACTGCAATTGACCAAGATCCTGCTCACTCATGCCCATATCGACCATGCCGGCGCGGTGGCCGAGCTGGCGGCCAAATCGGCACTGCCCATCGAGGGGCCGCAACGGGCCGACAAGTTCTGGATCGATCTGCTGCCGCAGCAAAGCGCCATGTTCGGGTTTCCCGCCGCCCAAAGCTTTACGCCGGATCGCTGGCTGGAGCAGGGGGATCAGGTACAGGTCGGCGAAGAGACGCTGGAAGTGCTGCATTGCCCGGGCCACACACCAGGGCACCTGGTGTTCTTCCATGCCCCCAGTCGCCTGGCCATTGTCGGCGATGTTCTGTTTGCCGGCTCCATTGGGCGCACCGACTTTCCCCAGGGCAACCATGCCGACCTGATCCGGTCCATCAAGGAGCGCCTGTGGCCCCTGGGTGACGACGTTGCCTTTATTCCCGGGCATGGTCCCATGTCTACCTTTGGACAGGAGCGTCGGACCAATCCATTTGTGGCGGATTGAGTCGAGGCGCACGTTTGCGCCTAGTCGGGCGGCACCGGCTCGATCAGCAGGATCTGGTCGGAGCGGACCGGGTCTGAGGCATAGAATGTCAGCACGTCCGGCGTTTCCAGTGGTTGGGTCAGACCAAGGCACCAGTGGTGCAGTTGCTCCAGGTAGGATTCGGCCTCCGGTTGCCAGTCCGGATCGGTGGCAACGCGATAGGCGAGGCGGTTCAGGCTGGCAGACGAGAGCCCCCACAGGGTCATCGGGCGGCTGACGAACAGCAGGCGGTCGATAAAATAGCCCAGCACCGGATCCGGTTGGAACAGGGCGAAGGATTCCTTGGCGAACGCGTAGGTCCGGCCCTGATGCTCATGGCGGGCGATCCGGTCGAAATGGCCACTGGGGAAATTGCGGTTGCGGTAGCGCTCGCTGTCGTAGCCATGGCTGGCCCCGGTGAGCCAGGCCAGGTTTTCCTGGCGCTGGCGAAAACCATGGGCCAGGTCATTGAGGTTGCGCTTGACCTCAATGGCCGCCAATACCTGCACCAGATCGTTATCGGGCCGCTCGCCGACCACCAGTTGGTCGAACTCCACCGGGCCGGTCCCCAGGCGCACGCCGTCCAGAATCTGAATCTCGGCAAAGCGATCAACGTCCGGCGTCATGGCCCGCAGGCGGGGCAGGACCCGCTCGTCGATCAGGGCCCGCGCTTGTGCTTCGAACTGCTCGCCGCTGCGCCCCGATGCTTGTCCCTGGGTGCGAAGCAGCTCGGCAAGCCGTTGCTCTTCCCGATCCACACCCAAGCGCGTGCGTTCGGCCTGAACCTGCTGCTCCAGCTCCAGCAGGCTTTGCT
>JAEZAA010000193.1 GCA_023430625.1 Pseudomonadota bacterium | reverse complement strand
CGCTGGCAACACTGACGGCCCTGGAAATCGTGCTGGGCATCGACAACATCATTTTCATTTCCATCCTGGTGGGCCGCCTGCCTGAAGCCCAGCGCCAACGGGCGCGGGTCATCGGGCTTGGGCTGGCCATGGTGACCCGGATCGCGCTGCTGCTGTCGCTGGCCTGGGTCATGGGCCTCACCGATCCCTGGTTTACCGTGCTGGATTACGAGATCTCCGGACGGGACGTGATCCTGCTGGGGGGAGGGCTGTTTCTGCTCGCCAAGAGTACCCATGAGATTCACAACAGTCTGGAAGGCTCCCACGACGAGGGGCCGCAGATTAAAGCCGCCGTTAGCTTTGCCAGTATCCTCGTGCAGATTGCCATCATCGACATCGTATTTAGTCTGGACTCGGTCATTACCGCCGTGGGCATGGCCGATCATGTCCAGGTTATGGTCATCGCGATTGTTATTGCCGTGCTGGTGATGATGTTTGCAGCCAAGGCGATTGGCGAGTTTGTCGATCAGCACCCGACCATCAAGATGCTGGCCCTGAGCTTCCTCATCCTGATTGGTTTTGCACTGATGGGCGAGGGCCTGGATCTCCACATTCCCAAGGGCTACATCTACTTCGCCATGGCGTTTTCAGTGGTGGTGGAGTTGCTCAACTTGCGGCTGCGCAAGAAGACGACGAAAGCGGAGAAGCCGGTCAAGCTGCACAAGCGCCTGAACGAGGATGTGCTGGAAAAGCTGGAATAACTCTGGAAAACATCTAAATCATGGCAATAAAAAACGGGTCGATTGACCCGTTTTTTAATTGGCAATCGCAAAAAGCGTAGCGATTGCGAAAAGCATAAACACCGGCGGCACGTTCCGTCAGGACGAACCAAGGCGCCCAGATAGCCAGGACACCAGCGGCTTCTTGCTCAGTGGTGGTGACCGCCGTCGTGGGAATGACCATGGGCGATCTCTTCCTCGGAGGCGTCACGGGCGTTGACGATTTCCACGTCAAAGTGCAGACGCTCGCCAGCCAGCGGGTGGTTGGCATCGATGGTGACGGAGTCGCCGTCCACGCCGACCACTTGAATCACCTGCAGACCGTTGGGCGTTTCCGCATGGAACTGCATGCCGGGCAGGACTTCATCCACACCTTCGAAGGCGCTGCGGGGAACGGACTGCACCAGGTGGTCATGGCGCTCGCCGTAGGCGTCCTGGGGCTCGACCGAAACTTTCAGGCTGTCACCTTGCTGCAGAGACACCAGGGCGTTTTCCAGGCCGGGAATGATATTTTGCGCGCCTTCGAGATAGCTCAACGGTTCGCGTCCTTCGGAGCTGTCCAGCACTTCGCCTTGATCGTTGGTCAAGGTGTAGTGAATGGAAACGACACGTTGTCTGGCATGGGACATAAATCTTTACCTTGCTTCAATATGGGTGAGTGCAGCGGTCTCACGACCGCTGGCGGTCGAGAAGCGCCAATCGAGGCCGCTGCCACCCATCACCAATGCCATTGGAAAGCTTCCAGTGTCATCATTCAACAGCGGGGGCGCATCGATCACCGCATCAGAGTTCAGTCTAAGGAGTTGCCGAAGCGAGCACAAGTTTTCACGGGTGGCTCTTCCTTAAGCAGTAAGGGCGGACTCACAACCGAGAGTCCGGCGCAACAACGGTCAGGCAAAATATGCGTGGGCGGACTGGAGCTCTGGAGGAATCGGCTTGCCCACCAAGGCGCTGGATAAAAAAAGCCCGCTCAAGGCGGGCCAAATCCACTGGAGGTTGCTACATAAACCTAACTACGTAAACCAACATCGCGACAAGTGAGGGGGTGCTCTTGCAGGGCCATTGGGCTGGCCGGCCGCTGGAGCGCTTGCGCATGTACAAACTGTAACCAATTGCTGCGGCGATTTACAGAGACGGGGTTCGCTATTTACATTGTTTTACGTTGGCCAGTGCGCAAACCTGAACGTTTCCACCCCCGCCCACTTTCGCTACTATTTGGGTTCCGTACGCCCCGAGGACATCCGTTGTACCATGAGTACCTTAGATTGGGATCTCGCTACGCCCTACACCATGTCGATTCGGGTGAAGCCGGAGGACATTGATCGCCTGGGCCACACGAACAACCAGGTGTACCTGCGCTGGATGGAAGAGCTGAGCTGGCAGCATGTGGAAAGCATTGGCTTTGGCTGGGACCTGTATGAACAGTTTCAGCGGGCCATGGCGATACGCCGCACCGAGGTGGATTACCTGGGCGCCTGTTATCAGGGCGATGAGCTGATGATGGCGACCTGGATCACCGGCTGCGACGGCCGCCTGCACAGCGAACGCCGGTTTCAGCTGATACGGGTCGAGGACGGCCGGACCGTTCTGCGCGCCAAGGTCACCTATGTCTGCATCGATCTGGCCAATGGCCGGCCGCGGCGCATGCCGCCGGAGTATGTGGAGTTTCACGAACGGGTGTTGGTGGCCGAGGATCCCGCCAGCGGGACCTGACCGGTTATCGATCGCCGTGGCCCTGACAAAAAATATTTTCTTGTTGCAGGGTTCCCCTATAGTGCGTTTCACACCGCTTTGGATAGAATAGGCGTCCTGCAGTTTCCTCCTGCACGATTGGGCTTGTTGGTACTTCCGAATCGGTGCTCCCCCTATGCCGTTGGCGTTTCCCTTGGTTGTTGTGTTGGCCGTGCTACTGGCTGGCTGTGCCCAGTCGTCCCGTAGTTTTGGTTGGTTGAGTTTTTTGGGTGGCGAGGCGGATTCCGCGCAGCCGGCAACGCCGCGGACGCTGGCGAAAATCGACAGAACTCTGGATGTCGAAGAGACGAGCCGCCAGGCGGCAGCGGACACGGCAACCGCACCTTGTACGGAGCGCCGGGTCCGGGGCATCGCCGAGGTGGTCAGGATCATGCAGGACCAGGTGTTGCTGCGGTTCTATCCCGGTGACGAGGTGTTCCTGCGAGACCGCCACGATCAGGCCTTGCTGGGCGCCCGGGTCGGCGACGAACTGCGCACGCTGCGTGCCGAGCCGGTGGCCGGTCACTGCCAGACCGCGCGCTATGAGTTGCTGAGTGAAGGCTTCATACCTGAGGATCAGGGGCTGGCCTGGGCGCCGGGCGCCTGATACCAGGCGGGCAGGATGTGCTGATCTAGAACGCCTGTCCGATATTCAGGTAGAGGCTGGAGCGGCTTTCTTCCGCAAAGCCGAAGGCCAGGATCACCGGTCCCAGAAAGGTGTCGACTCCCGCGAACAGACTGCCGGCCTGGATTGGATCCACGTCGCGGAAGTGATCTTCTACGGTCCAGACGTTGCCCATCTCGAACGACGCACCCAGATAATAAGGCAGCGAGCGCCCAAAGCGGCGATAAGCCACGACTGAGACCAGCGCCGCATCCTCGCCCGTCAGCTCGTTCTGGTTGAAGCCGGACAGGTTGAGAAAGCCGCCGAGACGGGCCGCGTTCTCCACGCTGCCCTCGCGCCGCAGCAGGATCGAGGCCGTTGCCCGCGCGCTGACCGTATAGCGGCGTACGCTACCCACGAAGATCAGGGACGAATTGAGCCGGTCATAGATCTTGTCCGCACCCAGGGCCGGACGCGACAGCGCGTAATTGAGGTTGGCATAAGCGCCCTTGGTGGGGAAGTTGACGTTGTCCAGGGTGTCGTAGCTGAGGTCCAGCTGGTATTCGCCAATCTTGAACTCGCCATCTTCCGTGTCCGGCACACCGACCTGAGCTTCCGTGTCGCCACGGCCCACTTCCACCCGCAATTCCGCCCGGCCCCAGTTGCTGAATTCCTTACCCAGTCCCAGCGAACCGCTATAGCGTTCCACCTGATATTGAGCCGTGGTCTGGCCGTCGTCGTAGTCCTTGATGGTCAGACGGCGGTAGTTGGCGCGGGCCGAGAAGAAGTAACTCGATTCGAAGGACAAGGGCTGGTAGAACTCGGAATACAACTCGGGTTCGCTGCCGATGGTCAGGCCATTGACCCACTCCGCTCCCAGCGGGTTGAGCGCAGTCAGGGTGTAATTCGCGGCCAGGTTGTAATTGCTCTGGCCCTGGAAGTCCTCTTCGATGTTGAGGCCGAACCGCAGATAGTTCGGCCCCCAGCTTTTCTCCGTCGCCTCAATCACCAGATCGTTCCCGGTCGGCCGTTCCTCCAGGTGATAACTGACCTGACCAAAATAGCCCAGGCCGTAAATCCGCCGCACATCGGTGTCGAGCCGGTCCAGGTTAAGGGACTTGCCGATGTCCTGCCGGATATGGGAGAGGATAAAGGCATCGGAAATATGGGAGCGGTTGCGGACCACGATCCGGTCCACCCGAGGCGGCTTCGGCGTGAGCTTGCGGGTGGCCTGCCGGTAGGTTTGGTAGTCTTCCCGTGACAGGCTGTAGCGCTCGAGCTGATGGGCAACCTCCCGTGCGGCGGAGCTGCCTTGCTCCAGGATGTCCAGTGCCGCCTCGAAGTCGGTATTGGAGTAAACCGCCAGATCCGGCCGGATCATGACGTCCTGGGGGCGCAGGGTGGCAATCTGGGCATCCACGTTGCGCCGCGTCAGGATATTGGTGAGCTGGTCCATGACGTCCACCACCGATTCCAACTGCTCATCGGTTCGAAACGGTGTACTGATATCCACGGCGATGACCACATCGGCACCCAGCTTGCGGGCCAGCTCGATGGGTAGGTTATTGGCGATGCCGCCATCCACCAGCAAGCGTCCATCCAGCTCCAGTGGCTCGAACACACCTGGAATGGCCATGCTGGCATGAATGGCTTCGGCCAGGTTGCCCTGGCTGAGCACCACTTCTTCCCCCGTGGTGAGGTCCGTGGCCAGGGCCCGGAAGCGGATGGGCAGCTGATCGAAGTCCAGGGCGGGCAGGGCCTGGGTCATGTCATTGAGAAGCAGGCGCAGGCGCTGGCCTTGAACCAGGCCGCGGGGCAGCTGAAAGCGGCCATTGTTAAAGCCGACGTCGAAGTCGATGAGGTAGGAACGCTGGTCTTCCTTGCGACGAAAGGATTGCTCCGCGCGCGGCGTCTGATCCTCGAAGCCGATCCCGAAATCCATCGCCAGCAGCACCTCCTCGATGTTGTGGGCGGGATAGCCCATGGCGTAAAGCCCACCCGCCGCCGCGCCAGCACTGGTCGCGACGATCAGGTCGATCGGGATGCGCAGCTCCTCCAGAACCTTGAGCACCCCCACATGGGCAATGCCGCGGGCGCCCCCGCCACTCAGGGCAAGGGCGATGACCGGACGCTTGGCGTCGGTGACAGGAGATTCCGGAGGCGGTGACGCCGACGCGGCAAAGGCTACCGCGCTCAGCAGGAACACAAGCAGGATGGTTGGCAGTTGTCTCATTCGTCGGGCTGGGGATCGGACAGGCGGGCACCCGCTGGCGCCAAACTGAGGTGGTTCACATCTGGAACGATGGGGGGCGGCAGTTCCTGTTCGTCACCTAGTCGAACGCCGACCGGCGCCAACGACAGATGGCTGACATCGGGAGCCTGGGCCTGAACGGCACCGGTACCGCCCGCCAAGCCCGCATCATTCGGCGCCAGGCTCAAGTCGGTTCCGCTGAGGATGCTATCGACCTTCTTGCCCGCCACCGGTAAACGGCCGGGCATGGGCGCGCTGGCACGTGAAGCGGTGGCAGGTTGCGCAAACGTGGCCGGACGGGCTGCGGGAGCCGGTGCTGGTGCTGCAGCCGGTCGCGCGGCGGCGGCCTGGGGCGATGCGTGCGGTGTGGCAGAGGCTGCCGGAGTCGGCGCGGCCGCCGATTGCATGGGCTCGACCTGGCAGACCGCGCCGTTTTTGCGCAGCAGGACCTGATACTTGAGGGCGGTTTCCTGATCCAGCTGATTGCGGATCACGACCCGTTTGCCCAGGAACATGTGCTCGATCTGTTGGGGCGTGGCCTTGAACAGGCGGGCAACATTGGCTTTGACATCCGTGACGGCAAAGCCGTCCACCAGCTTACCCTGAAACACGACCTCAAAGAGGGACTCTGACATAATCACCTTCTCCCACACTCGGCCGGACGCACACTTGGGCGGACCCCCACCTGGGCGAAGATGTTATACCTCCCCAGCGTGCCGGTGCAACTGCGGCTAATGGACGACATCGGCCGCCATCCGGACCCGGGAAATCGCGCAGGCGGAACCCCGGTACAGGTGTTGGATGAAGGCGCGAACTGTTGAATACAGTATAGCCGCTCCCTTTGCAGTGAAGGCTCGCAGAGTGCATGAGGAGAGAAGGATGCAGAAGGTCTTGATCATCATTGGCATCGCCATCCTGGCGATCGGGCTGCTGTGGCCCTGGCTGGGCAAGTTGCCGCTGGGCCGGTTGCCGGGCGATATTGTCGTGGATCGGCCGGGGCTCAAGGTGTTTTTCCCCATTACCACCATGATTCTGCTGAGCCTGGTGTTGTCGGCGGCGGTGTGGCTTTTCTCAAAGAAGTAAAAAAGTGCTCAAAGAAGTGAAAACGCGCTCAAAGAAACGAAAGCGCTCTCAGAGAAACGAAGCTGGGGCGGGTCGAACGACGACGGTTCTGTGAAACTGAAGGACGTGCTGACGGAATAGCTGGAGGAACAGGCAATGACCATGAATCAGGCGGAGGTCCAGGGCATCCTGGATCACATGAATCAGGATCACCCGGATACCCTGCGTCTATACATCAGTTACTACGGTGGCTTGCAGGATGTCCGCCATGCCGAGCTGCGTGCCATCACCCGCCACGAGATGCGCATCCATGCCGAGGGCGACACGGTCGACTGTGTTATGGCCATTCCCCTGAGCCGTCCGGTGGATACCCCGAGCGATGCGCGCACGGTGCTGGTGGAAATGGCGCGGGTGGCGCGCCAGGGGCTGGCCGAGGAGGCGGCGCCGGAGGCCCGGTTTGTGAATGAATGAAAAATAGCGGCGGGCGCACGCGACAAAATGCCTAACCCCTGTAACACTTAGTGACAGAACGGAACATTGGTTCCGGTTTTCTCGACAAGGATCGGTTTTGGTCACTGTTACAAGGCATGCAGCATGAAACGCCTGTTCACACTTGTCGCGTCGCTCCTGATTTCCGCTCCGCTCCTGACCGCCGCGCCGGCGCTGGCCGACGATCTCCAGCACTCCCTTGCGGATCTGTTTCAGGACACCGGGACATTAGAGTACCTGGGCTATGAGAGCGTACAGAATCCCCGCCCGGACCAATACGGCTTTCAGAAATACATGGTGCTGGATTTTCGCGCCGCCACCCGTCTGGGCGAAACCGAGCGCCAGGCCACGGTGCACCGGATCTGTACCTCGCTGCTGCGCGAGGTGCAACTGGTGCGGAACCTGACCGAGCGAGGCTATGACATGGTGTCCGTGGCATTCGACCGGCACAGTCAGTACGACTGCATTTAGTTCTGTCCTTCTTTATTGGAGCCAGTCTCTGGCGCATCCAGCGACTGGCCCAGTTGCGCAACCAGATCCGGATAGCCGGCCAGGGTTTCCTGCAACCCGCCCAGATCGAACTGCCGCACCTGCTTTTCCAGCGTCGCGCCATAGCCCATGAGTAGTTCCGAGCGCAGGCTGGCGCCCAGTGTCGCCAGTTTGCCGGCGAACCCGTTGATCCGTGCCATGTCCCCGCTGTCACGCAGATCCGTCCATTCCTGTTGCAGGCTGCCATGCAATGCCTCCAGCGCATCGCGCCAGTCCCGTCCCCGCACCGGGTCGGCGGCTTTGGTCTGCTTGCGGGGAGGCGTGACGGCAGCGGTGGCAGGCTGCGCCGGCGTAGCGGTGTCCTGAGGCAGGAAGCGGGCCAGGGTGGCGAGCAGTTCCTGGCGGCTGGCGGGTTTGCGCAGATAAGCGTCGAAGCCGGCACTGCGTACCTTGTCGATTTCATGGATCAGGGTCGAAGCAGTGAGGGCGACCACCGGAATGCTGGCGGTTTCGGGCTGGGCCCGCAGCCGTTCGATGGCGGCGAAGCCATCCATCACCGGCATGCGCAGATCCATCAGGATCAGGTTGGGCTGGAAGTCCAGCGCCCGCAGTACCGCGTCATGGCCGTTCTCGGCTTCCAGGATCTCGAAGGGGCTGTCGGCGAAGTTCTCGCGGATCAGGTCGCGGTTGATGTCCACGTCGTCTACCACCAACAATCGCGCCGGCTTGAACCGGTGATGTTCGGCCGCTTCGTCTGCCGTGGTCCGTTCGTCGCTGATCTTGGCCAGCGGCACGTCGAATAAATGGACATCGAAGCAGGAGCCCTGGTCGGGTTCGCTCTTCAGGCGGATTTCACCATTCATCATTTCCACCAGCTTCTTGCTGATGGCCAGTCCCAGGCCGGTACCGCCATAGAGCCGGTTGCTCTGGCCTTCCTGCTGCTCGAATGCGTGGAAGATGCGTGCCTGCTGGTCCGGCGGGATCCCGATGCCGGTGTCTTCCACTCGCAGCACCAGATCGACCCGGCCCGCGCCGTTCTGGCGGGGCGGCATGGTGCGGGCGCTCAAGGTAATGGAGCCTTCATGGGTGAACTTGATGGCGTTGCCCACCAGGTTGAACAGCACCTGCCGCAGCCGCACCTCGTCCAGGATCAGGGTACGCGGCAGATCCTCGGGTAGATCCAGGCGAAACGCCAGGCGTTTCTGGGCGGCGCGCGCCGAGAAAATCTGCTCCACGTCCTTCAGCAGCCGACGCGGGTTGGCCGGGCCGTATTCCATGTGCAGCTTGCCGGACTCGATGCGCGACAGATCGAGGATGTCGTTGATGATGGTGAGCAGGGCGCGGCCACCCTTCTTGATGGAGTCCAGGTAGGATTTCTGCTTCTCGTCGCTGATCAGCACTTCCAGCAGTTCCGTATAGCCCAGCACCGCGTTCATGGGGGTGCGGATCTCGTGGGACATGTTGGCCAGAAACTCACTCTTGGCCTTGTTGGCCGCTTCGGCCGCCTGCGCCAGGTGCTCCGCTTCCAGCATGGCCGCCCTTAGTTTTTCCTCGCTCTGGCGCAGGGCTTCCTCCGAGCGCATGCGTTCGGTCACCTCCCGCGACAGCTTGCGGTTCCAGTACAGGAAGATCACCACCACCACGGCGGCCACCGCCACTACCCGCCACACCAGGGAATAATCGGTGTCGCTGCTGATGTTGCGGCTGATCCAGCGTTTATAGATGGCCTCGTGCTCCGCCTGGGTGATGGTGGCCAGGGCTTTGTCGATGATCGAACGCAGTTCCGGCATCTCGTTGCGCACGCCGAAATGCACTGCATCGGTGTAGGGTGTGATGCCAGTGATCTTGAGGTTGCCGATGCCGAGCCGGTTGATGAGATAGCTGATGCTGGGAATGTTGCTGACCAGCACGTCCAGCTCGCCGTTGGACACCTTGAGCAGCCCTTCGTCCAGGGTATCCACGAACGACAGGTTGAGATGGGGATGGCTGATGAGGATAAAGTCCTGGGAGGCATAATCCTTCACCACGCCCACCCGTTCGTTGTCCAGCTCGTCCAGGCCGCCGATGAAGGGCATGTCGTCGCGCACCGCGAGCACGATGGGAAACGAGAAATAGCTTTCCGAAAACAGCATCTGCTCTTCCCGCCGCGGCGTCCGGGCAATCGCGGGAATGGCATCGATGGCGTCGTTGTCCAGAGCCTTCAGAGTCTCGCTCCAAGTGTTCATGGGCACGATCTGGAACTGGTAGCCGATCCGCTGCTGAATCAGCTCCAGGTAATCCGCCACCATGCCCTGGTAACGGCCGGCTTCGTCCACGAATTCAAAGGGCGGCCAGTTGGTGTTGGCGGCGATGCGCAGCTGCGGATGCTCGCGCAGCCAGAAGCGCTCGTAGGGACTGAGAATGTCATTGGTCTGGCGCTGCGGACGCAGCACGTTTTCGGTGGTGTCGACGGCGCCGGCCGACTGCAACGCCATGGCGCAGAGGAGCAGCGCCTGCAGCAGGATCAGGATGACGGCGCGAAACGGACGATGGCTCATCAAACGGGCGTCCCGAGGGTACTGAGGATGCGCGAGTGGCGCATCGGGATGAAACAGCATGGCGCCAAAGGGCTCAACGGACCCAGTGATGACGCCGTGCAAATGGTATCAGCTTGCCACTGCTTTGGTTAGTCCCGAGGCAGCTTGGTCCCCGGCGTGGATGCGGCGGGAAATTTGGATCGGCTGCCATGGACAGTATGGTTTAAGGAGATGACTCGAATAATAGATGGAGGATGCCATGGATACCGCACCGCATAACCTCAGTACGCTGTTTCAGCAATTGGGCCTGGCGCACGATGCCAGCGCCATCGAGGACTTCATTGCCGCGCACCTGCCGTTGCCGGAAGAGGTCGAGCTGGCGGAGGCGCCGTTCTGGAGCAAGAGCCAGGCGGACTTTATCCGCCGTGCCTGGGAAGAGGATGCGGACTGGGCCGAGACCATCGACGAGCTCAATGTGCGGTTGCGGGCCCGGCATCATTGAGTGAAATGAGAGAAGGACTTCCTACGCTTCTTTGTGCAGGTACTTTCAGACGATCAACAAAGTAATTCCCTCTCCCTTGAAGGGAGAGGGTTAGGGTGAGGGGTAAGCGGCGGAGCCGCTTGAAACACGGAGTTTGCCTGCTCCCACCCTCACCCCGGCCCTCTCCCGCCAGCGGGAGAGGGAGCTGGTTTGTTCAAAGATCAGGCGGCCTGCTCGACCCGATTACGACCCGCCTGTTTGGCGCGGTACAGGGCCTGGTCGGCCTGATCGAACACCTCGTCGGCGCTGAGGTCCTGGCGTAGTTCGCAAAGGCCGAACGACATGGTGATCTCGACCGCCTGGCCCTGAAAGTGGAAGGGCAGGCGCTGCACCATGTCGCGGACCTTCTCGAGCACCGGCAGGGCGGCGTCCAGGGTGGTTTCCGGCAGCAGCATGACGAATTCCTCGCCGCCGAAGCGGGCGACGAAGTCAGTGCGGCGGATGCGGCGGCGCAGTTCCTTGGCGATGATCTGCAACACCTTGTCGCCCGCCCGGTGGCCGAACCGGTCATTGATCTGCTTGAAGAAATCGATGTCGCCGATGACCAGGGTGAGGGGATTGCCGTAGCGTTGCCAGCGATCGTATTCCTGATACAGGCGGTCGTTGTAGGCTTCGCGGTTGGGCAGCCCGGTCAGCTGGTCGGTCAGGGCCTTGGTGCGTTCTTCGTGCAGGCGCTGACGCACCCGTTCGCTCTCCTGCTCCATGGTCAGCAGACGCTGTTGCAGCACCTCGATCTCGGTGGTGAGAGCCTGCTCCCGGTCCTTTTCCCGCCGCAGGAACCGGTCCAGCGATTGGCTGATGACGTCCAGATTGTTCTGGACCGAGTACTTCAGGCTGTCGAGATCGGTGGCATCGCGCACCTGGTCGGAGATGGAGCTGACCTGGGCCCGCACCACCTGCTCCAGTTCCGCCTGGGAGCGTTGTTTGTCTTCCTGGTATTGCTGCCCCTGCACCAGTGCGGTCTGCAGGCTGGCCAGGCGGCTGTCGAGGGATTTCAGAAATTTCTCGAATTCGCGCTGTTCGCGCCCGACGGCTGCGCTCACCAGGCTCGCGGTGTCCTCGATGGCGGGCGCGAACTCGTACCAGTTCAGGCCCCGGCTGATCCGCTCCCGGACTTCCTCGGCCCGTTGCAGGCTGGATTCGGGAAGAGTCAGCTGCGACAGCATGCGCAACAGGGAGCTGCAGACCTGTTCGGAAATGGCGGCGAATGCCGGGATCGGCGCATGGGTGTTGGCGTCCATGTCCGGCGTGTCCCAATGTGCGAACAGGCGCTGCAGGTCGGCGGGCGGGCGATCCTCGGGCGCGGTTGCGGGCAGCGCTTCCCGTTTCAGCACGCAGTCTTCAACCTGTTTTAATTGCGCGGCGACCCCGGCACCATCCCATTCCTGCTGCTGCAGCAGGGCCTCGAGCTTTTCCAGCTCGGCGTCCAGCGCTGCATCCTGGCCCCGGGCGATCTTGCTCATCCGGATGAGCGCACGTCGCAGCAGTTGCGTCTGCTCGTTCAGTGCCTGCTCTTGCTGCGCAAACTGCTCCGTCTGCCTGTGATAACGCTCTTGCAAGCGCTGCAGTTCCTCGTCCGGGCTAGAGATGTTGCTCATGGGACCTCGTTGACGCCTTCACAAAGGGTGCAAACAAACAGCGGGATGTCGACCTGGGTTGCCTCTGTCCGAGGCAGGGCCGATTAAGTATAGACGTACTTACGGGGCAGCGCCGGGCGCAAGCCTGACAACAGGAAGGAAAAAGCGGAAAAGAGGTGAATCAGGCCGGCTGCGACCGGTCGAATTTGGCAATGACGTCGAGCAACTCGCGCCAGTGGTGGATCTCCGCGTCCGGGCGCCAGTTCGCGGTCCAGGGTTGCTGGCGGAAGTTGGCCCAGACCGTGCGAAAGCCGCAGGCGAGGGCGCCTTCCATGTCGTCCAGGGGATGGTCGCCCACGTGCACGGCTTCCCGGGCATCGCAGCCGGTCCGCCGCAGGGCGGCCTGAAACAGATCGGGCGCTGGTTTGCTGGCGCCCAGATCCTCGGCGCAGAGGGCAAAATCGAAATAGCTCATCAGCCCGATCTGATTGGCATCGGCATTACCGTTAGTGAGCGCGCCCAGGCAATAGCGGGTATGCAGATCCGCCAGGGTGGGGATGACCGAGTCGAACAGGGTGACTTGCTGGCGGGCCTGATGAAAGACTCGGAAGGCCGCCACCGCGCCTTCGGCCGCCTCGGACTCGCCGTAGCCCGCCAGATTGAGCGCCTGACGCAGGGATTCCTGGCGCAACTGGCTCACCCGATGTTGAAGATGGGGCTGCGCCTGGGCCACCTGGTTCTTGAGCGTGCGTAACTGCTCGGGGCTGAACTGCTGGGACAGGCGCGGATAATGCTCGGCGAGCCACTCCAGCATGGCCAGTTCCGCCTTGAGCAGGACCGGGCGCGACTCCCAGAGGGTGTCGTCGAGGTCGAAGGTGATCAGGCGAACCGTCACGGCGTGCTCCTCTTGCTGGTTGTTCTGCAGGCTCGGGGGTTATTCCGTCGGCTCGTCGGAGCCGCTGGAACGCTTGCGCGCCCGGGGGTGGGCCTTGTCATAGACCTCGGCCAGGTGCTGGAAATTCAGATGAGTGTACACCTGGGTGGTGCTGATGTTGGCGTGCCCCAGCAGTTCTTGCACCGCGCGCAGGTCGCCGCTTGATTCCAGCAGGTGACTGGCGAAGGAATGGCGCAGCATGTGCGGATGCAGATGGTCGGTCTGGCCCGCGGCCAGGGCCAGCTGCTTGAGGCGAAGCTGCACGCTGCGCGGTGTAATGCGGGTGCCCCGGCTGCTGACGAACAGCGCGGTCTCACCGGCTGCGGCGGCCTGGCCACGAACCTCTAGCCAGGCCTGGATGGCGCTCATTGCATGGCGGCCGATGGGGAGCTGGCGCTCCTTGCGGCCTTTACCGGTGGCGCGCAGCTGCTCCGCCGGCAGGTCAAGGCTGTCCAGATTGAGCCCCACCAGTTCCGCCAGACGCAGGCCCGAGGCATAGAAAAGCTCGGCCATGGCGCGGTCGCGAATGGCGTACCAATCGTCCTCCTGGTGATCGAGCATCTGTTTCATCTGATCGGCATCGAGCACCTTGGGCAGACGCTTGCCGGACTTGGGCGCGCTGATGCCGAGCGCCGGGTTGTCCTTGGCCAGCCCTTCGCGAATCAGGTAATGGTAGAAGCCGCGGACGCTGGACAGCACCCGCTGCACGCTACGCCCGCCCAGGCCCTTGCGGTGCAGGACGGCGGCGAAGTGGCGCACGTCCTGCGGGGTCAGCCGGATCCAGTAGGGGATCTGCTGCTCGTCGCAGTAGGCGCGCAGCCGGTTCAGGTCGCGCAGGTAGTTTTCGCTGGTCAGCGGCGAATACTGGCGTTGCGCATGCAGGTAGCGGGCGTAGGCGTCGAGTTGCTCCTGCATGGCACAAAACTCAGAGTTTCACGGCGCCGGCAACGGGCGCCTGTGCCTCGTTGCGCTGCTCCTGGGCCAGCAGGGGCGGCAGCAGGCGGCTGAGCGATTCGCTGATGTAGGACAGAAACAGCGAGCCCATGCTGCTGTCGAAATAATCGATGTCGTCGCTGCCGATGCTGAGCATGCCCAGCAGATCGCCATAACGCAGGGGAATTACCGCCGCCGAGCCGATCTTGGCATGATGGGTCGGGAATAGCAGCGCCAGCTGCTCCGCCTGAAAGCGGCCGCAGATGGCCCGCCGGGTTTCCAGCAGGGTGCCCAATTGCTCGCGGGCCAGATCCTCGGGGATGAGGTGCAGGCTGCTGACCGGGAAACGCTCGGGCTCGCCGAACAGCACCAGGCTGCAGAACTCTACCCGGAAGTCGTTGCGGAAGCTGTCCTGCAGCACGATCACCACGTCGTCCAGGCTCTGGGCCTCGAGCAGGTTCATCAGCAGGCGTTTGCTTTTCTCGAAGAAGCGGTCGTTCTCGCGGGCGGTTTCGATCAGGTCCGTCAGCTGGCGCTTGAATTCGTCGCGCTGTTCCCGGAACAGGCTGACCTGGCGCGCCACCAGGGAGACGGCGGCACCGCTGCGATGGGGCAGCTTGAGCTGGTCGAGCAACGCCTCGTGCTCGACGAAGAATTCGGGATGCGCCTGCAGGTAACGGGCGACGGCCTCCGCGCTGGGTTCGTCGGTCGTCTGGGTTTGGCTTGGCTGGTCGGTCATGGCGCCCGGCTCCTAGGATTCGTTTCTTGGTTCAGTTCGTTGGCGACAGGCAGCGCAGCGCTGGCAACGCGCAGCATCGCTTCGGCTAGAGACGGACCTCACCTTCAAAAACCCGCGTGGCCGGTCCGGTCATCATCACCGATTGACCTTCACCGGCCCAGCGAATCCGCAACGAGCCTCCCGGCAGGCGGACTTCCACCTGCTCGTCGAGCAAACCCTGCAAGCGCCCTGCCACCACCGCCGCGCAGGCGCCGGTGCCGCAGGCCAGGGTTTCGCCCACGCCGCGTTCGAACACCCGGAGCTTGACCAGCTGACGGTTGACGATCTGCAGAAAGCCGATATTGGCACGGGCCGGGAAGCGCGGATGAGATTCCAGCTTGGGGCCCAGGCTTGTCACCGGTGCCCGGTTGACATCATTGACCAGCAGTACGCCGTGGGGATTGCCCATGGAGACGGCGCTGAGTTCGTAGGTCCGGCCGTCGACCTCAATAGGATAGACCGTTGCCCGCGCTTCTGCCTGAAAAGGAATGTCGGCCGGCTCCAGAATGGGCGCACCCATGTCCACCGTGACCTGGCCGTCCTTTTCCACGCTCAGCTCGATGATGCCTTTCATGGTTTCCACCCGGATCAGCTGCTTGGCCGTCATCCGGTTATCCCGCACAAACCGGGCGAAGCAGCGCGCGCCATTGCCGCACTGTTCCACTTCGCTGCCGTCGGCGTTGAAGATGCGATAGCGAAAGTCCACGTCGGGGCGGCTGGGCGGCTCGACCACCAGCAATTGATCGAAGCCGACGCCGAAGTTGCGGTCGGCCAAGCGCTTGATCTGTTCCGGGCGCAGGTGGGCGTGCTGGCTGATCAGGTCCAGCACCATGAAATCGTTGCCCAGGCCGTGCATCTTGGTGAACTTGATATACATCCGGATCCCTTAGCCTGGCAGCAGGCGTTCGTGGGCAAAGAGTTCCGCCACGGTCTCCCGCGCGCGGACCAGATGGACATTGTCGCCATCCACCATGACTTCCGCGGCCCGCGGCCGGGTGTTGTAGTTGGAGCTCATCACAAAGCCATAGGCCCCGGCGGAACGCACCGCCAGCAGGTCGTCCGGCTTCAGGTTCAGGTCGCGCTCCTTGCCCAGGAAATCGCCGGTCTCGCACACGGCACCCACCAGGTCATAAAGGGCGGTCAGGCCGTCCTGATGGGGCTGCACCGGCACGATGTTCATCCAGGCGCCGTACAGGGAGGGCCGGATCAGGTCGTTCATGGCGGCGTCGATGATGGCGAAGTGCTTGTGGCCGTTTTCTTTCAGGAATTCGACCCGGGTCACCAGAATGCCGGCGTTGGCGGCAATGGAGCGGCCCGGTTCCAGCACCAACGTCAGGTCGCGGCCCTGCAGGCGCTGCAACACCGCTTCGGCATAGGCATTGGGATGGGGTGGCTGCTCGTCGCGGTAGGTGACCCCCAGGCCGCCGCCCAGGTCCAGGTGGCGAATCTCGATGCCGTCGGCTTTCAGTTGATCGACCAGTGCCAGGACCCGCTCCAGGGCATCCAAGAAGGGAGAAAGGCTGGTGAGCTGGGAGCCGATGTGGCAGTCCACGCCAACGATTTCCAGGTTCGCCAGGCCGCGTGCGCGGCGATAGACCTCGGGCGCCCGCTCGATGGCGATCCCGAATTTGTTTTCCTTGAGCCCGGTGGAGATATAGGGGTGGGTCTGGGCGTCCACGTCGGGATTGACCCGCAGGGAAATCGCCGCCTTCTTGCCGACTTCGCCAGCCACCTGGTCGATGCGCTCAAGCTCCGCCTCGGATTCCACGTTGAAGCAGTGGATGCCCACCTCCAGCGCCCGGCGGATTTCGTCCGCCTGCTTGCCAAGGCCGGAGAACACCACTTTGGCGGGATCGCCGCCCGCCGCCAGAACCCGCTCCAGTTCACCGCCGGAGACGATGTCGAAACCGGCGCCGAGGCGGGCCAGCACATTGAGCACCGCCAGGTTGGAATTGGCCTTGACCGCAAAGCAGACCAGATGGGGGAAGCCGGTCAGGGCGTCGTCATAGGCCCGGAAATGGCTTTCCAGCGCGGCGCGCGAGTAGATGTAGCAGGGTGTGCCGTACTGGGCGGCAATCTGGCTGACCGGGACATTCTCGGCGTGGAGTTCTTGGTTGCGGTATTCGAAGTGATCCATTCGGGCGTGCTCACAATGGCGGACGATCAAGGGTTACGCGGAACCGGGCCTGGCGGGGCTCAGGGTGTGGTGGTCTCAGCTGCAGCCGGCTCGGCCTGTTCTGCCGTGGGGGCCGTGTCGGAGGGTGCGGATGGCAGCACCAGATCGCCTTTCTGGCCACAGCCCGCGAGGACGGTCAGGGCCAGGGCGACGAGCGCGACCCGTAGCGTTCCCGGGGCGGTAGGAGACTGTTCCATGGCGGTGGTTCCGGCGTCAAAAAATGTCCCGGCAGTATAACCCGACCCTGTGCGAAAAACTAACCAGGGCGCGGCTTGCGCGGAGATCATCGCCCCGGTGTGAATCGCGTCACTCGGCGGGTGGGGGATTGGCAGGCGCAGGGGGCGCCGGCGGCTGACGGAAGGCGCGCTGGGCGGCATTGAGCCGATCTTCCAGCTCCCATTTGTATTGCAGGTACTGCACGGTTTGCCGATGGCTGCGCGTGGGCTGCTGGTCCAGATCCTGGGGCAGTCCCAGGTCGGTGATATAGCAGGGATAGAGCTCGCGCCCGGCGCGGCGCGAGACGATGTAATGGGCCACCGCCGGAATCAGCTGCTCGCCGTATTCCAGGGCGGAGAACTCCTGGTGGTCGCAGAAGATATCGAACTGCATCCGGCCCTGGTGGTTCTGGTTGCCGATGGCCTGGACCTCCAGGTAACGGCCGCTGGCGGCCTCGTTGGGGAGGCGGCGGCTGACCAGGGTCGGGCGCGGGCTCTGGGGCGAATCCACCAGCTCGAAGAACAGGATTTCCGGCGCAAGCCCCGCGCTGTCGTCCAGATTTTGGTGCATCTGGTGGCGCTCCTGCACGGCCTGGAGAAAGCGGTGCAGGGGCGTCAGCAGGGTCTGCTGGTCATAGAAGGGCATGCTCTGGGTGATGAGCGAGCCCTGCTCGTCGATCACATAGAGATCGACGCTGGCCGCCGGCGCGTCGTCCTCGGTGGCGGGCGGGGCAGGCCGGCGCTGGAAAAACACCTGGATCTTGCCGGGCTGGGCCTGGGCGCAGATCGCCGCGAGCGGGGAGTCCGCCAGCGCGTGGCGGTCCAGCAGAATCGGGCTGTAGTGGCGTTGCGGGCGGCGCAGATGCTGCAGCAGCTCGGCCAGGGAATCGAAGCTGGCAAAGCGTGGCTCGCCTTCGACGAACTGCAGCACGAAGTATCGGCTGTCGATCTCCAGCACATAGCGACCCGGGCCCGGGCCTTTGGCCGGCGTCTGCATCAGTGCCTGCATCACGTCTCGCAGCAATTCTTCCACGCGGGCGGCGATGGCCGCCGCGCGGGTCGGACAATGGCAGTGCACCGAGATCCGTGGCAGCGGCTTGCGGGGCGAGGCGGCGATCATCGCCAGCAGGCTTTTCAGGCACTGGATCAGGGCGTCGCCATGTTCGAAGCGGTTGACGGTCAGTTCCTGCCAGCTGTTGAGCGTGACCAGCTCCAGGGTCTGGATCAGGTTGCTGCGCTGGGAGCTGTAGCCCAGGGCATCGGTGCGGCTGCTGACTTTGTAAATCCCCTGGCGGGTCAACTCCGCCATGGGGTCGAGGCCCACATTGACGAACAGGGCGCAATGGCGGGGATAGCTGTTCTGGCGGAAATCCGTCTGGGGCACCGCTGGCAGCGGCAGGGGCAGAATCTGGCGGAAGTCGGCGACGATCGCCTGCAGCTCGTACAGGGTGGCCTGGCTGGTGCCGGCCACCAGGCTCAGGCTGGTGGTGCCGTCCAGCAAGCCGTTGAAATAGCTCCAGGCGATCAGTTCGATCAGGCTGTTGGAGCGTTTCAGCGCCGGATGAAAGGCCGCGTCCGTGGGGCTTGGCAGGTTGCGGTAGAGCAGCCAGCCGTTGCCGTCGCCGATCTGCTGGCTGCTCTTGTGGTGAAACGCCAGCTGATCTTCCGCCAGTTGCGGGGCGATGCCGGGATTGATGAATTCGATCTTGCCGGCCTTGCGCTGGAAGGCCGCATACAGCTTGCGCCCCAGCAGGTTGACGTCATCGGCCCGGATGGCCGCGGGTGCCATGTGGGTGCGCGCGTATTGGGACAGAAAGCGATAGCTGTAGGTCAGCTCATTGACCAGGGCCCGGCGCTCGTTCTGTACCTGCTGGATTTTCCAGCGCTGGCGGCCGTCCAGGCGCTTGAGCTCGGCCCGGCCCCAGCCCCATTCGGTGGTGAGCCGCTCCATCAGCTGGCGGCGCCAGCGTTTGCCGTCCTGGCTAGCGGGCAGCGACAGGCGTTCGCCGGTCTTGAGGTAGAAGCAGCGCCGCACCAGCTCCAGCCGCTCCTGCTCGCCCCGCTCGAGCAGATACTGCTCCAGGCGCCGGTAGGCCATGACGTAGGGGTCGAGCTCGTCCAGGTCGAGGCGGTCTTCGTACACGGCCTGCTTGAAACTCAGGCACAGGTTCGGACGCGCCGGTTCCTGGGCATAGACTTCCGCCAGCAGCAGTTTCAGCACCGACTTGTAGGGCGAATCGATGCCCTTGTAGAGCTGCCAGAGCCCGGCGCCGATGAACTCCTCCGGCGGAATCCGCGCCACGCCGCCCAGGTCCGCGTACTGGCCGGTGCGGATAAAGCGCTTGTGCTGCAGCAGGTGGGCGTAATGGGCGTAGTCCGCCTCCACGTAAGCCGGGATCAGCCACCAGAGCGGGCCATTGCCGACCAGCAGGATGCTGCTGCGGTAAAACTCGTCGAGCAGCAGATAGTGCTGGGCGCTGCCGCAGTCCTCGGCATCGGTGCGGGCCTGATGGCGGCCGCTGCGAAACTCCTGCTCGTTGATCAGAAACACGTGCAGTTCCTGGCCCTGCTCCCCCGCCCATTGGCTGATCAACTCGCACTTGCGGCGCAGGGCCTGGAGCTGCTCGCGGTCCAGATCGGCGCGGTGGCACAGCCAGAGGTCCATGTCGCTGCCCTCGGTCTGGGCCACGGTACCGCTGCTCCCCATCAGGAACAGGCTGTGCAGGTCACAGCTGGCGCGGGGTTCTTCTCGATAGCGGAAGGAGCGGCTAAAGCGCTGGGCGGCGCTGATCTCCGCCTTGGACGGTTGGTAATCGGCAAAGCGGGCCGGCGTCTGATGGGACACGTAGCCGGGAAACAGCGGGTGGTTGACCTGGAACAGCAACGGCAACAGGTCGAGCACCACCTGCTGGCGTGCGCCGAGGGCATCTCGGGTACGCTGGAGGCGGCCATGGCTGACCTTGAGAAAGCGCTCCCGCAGCACCGTCAGGGTCTTGCGGTCGACGCCTTCTTCATAGTTGGGGGTTAGTACGCGCTGAACACTCATAGGTAGGAGTATAGGCGACCGCCTCGACAGCGCCGGTGAGACTTGTAACACAATTTTGCGCCCGCCAGGCAGCGGTTGAATGCCGTTGGCGCAGAAGGCTCAGGAGAGAGGCGCGGAAGCCGCGGAGAAAAGCATACCGTCCCTGGCATGAAGAGAAATGTGAACAGGGGGCGACCAGTCTAGGCCGACGCCAGCCCCGGCGCATTGGCTTTGGAAGCGGGGCGTCGAGAAATTTCGGTCAGCTCCAGGGCGCTCGGCGCCGCCCTGATCGACGCCTGAGAGCGGAGAATGGAGAGTGGATAGCGGCTAGCAGCTAGAGCGCCGGAGCCAGTGCCGCATCGGCGGGCTCGGCCAGCGCGGCTTGGAATCGCGCAAACAGGACGCCCGTAAACTGCCTCAGGGGTTGATCGGCCCCATAGACCTGCGCCAACAGGCGCTCCGCCTCGCTCAGGTGTTCCGCCAGGCGCTGACGCGCGGCACTGACGCCGAGCAGCGCCACCAGCGTCGATTTGCCCGCATCCTGATGGGGGTCCTTGCCCTGGTCGGCGCGGTCATCGGTGAGGTCGTCGAACAACTGAAAGGCCTGGCCCAGCTCGCGGGCAAAAAGGCGCAGCGCGCTTTCCGTCGATGCGTCGGCGCCGGCGGTCCTGGCCGCCATGCGCATGGCGGCATCGAACAGAATGCCGGTCTTCAAATGATTGGTCAGGGCCACAGCCTGGGGCGGTCGTGGCCGGCAGCTCGCATGGAGGTCTTCATACTGGCCCCGGCCCAGGCCCTGGCTACCGACCGCCTCGGCCAGGTACCCGACCATCTGGGTGCGCGCCCGGTCCGGCACATCCGGCACGGCGGCCACCAGCGCAAACGCCCGCGCCAGCAGCGCCACGGCGGCCAGGGTCGCCACGTCCTCGCCCACGCAGCGGTGCAGGCTGGGCAGGCCCCGGCGCAGGCTGGCGTTGTCCATGCAGGGCAGGTCATCGAGAATCAGCGAGGCGGTATGGACCATCTCCAGGGCACAGCCCAGGTCGAGCAGAGCCGGCGAATGACAGCCCAGGCCGCGGGCCGCCAACACCAGCAGCATCGGCCGGATCCGCTTGCCCGCCGCCAGGGTGCTGCGGCGCATGGCCTGGGTGAGTGGTTCGCAGTCGGCGTCGGTCCCTGCTAACAGATCGGCCAGGCGCTGGTCGATGGTGGTGCGCAGTCCGCTCCACGGGTCTGCCCGGCTGATCTGGTCTGCACCGCTATGAATGGCGTTGGCTGGAGATGTTGCCATGGTCGACGAAGCTCCCTGTCGGGCCCTTGAGTTGCGGTTCTTACGCCAAATTTGACAACAGTATACTGTCCTCAACGCTAGCTGTTATTGCGTTTGGATCCGAGCCAAGGACAGCCTCTGATGACTCATGGAGATCTGGTCGAGCGCAAGAACGACCATCTGGATATCGTGCTGAACACACGCCAACAGCAAGCGCCGGTAAGCACCGGCTTTGCCCGCTTCCGCTTTACCCACTGCGCCCTGCCCCAGCTGCATCTGGACCAGATCGACCTCAGCCTCCCGTTTTTGCAAAAACGCCTGCGTGCGCCTTTGCTGATCAGTTCCATGACCGGAGGAGCGCGACGGGCGGCGACGATCAACGGCCATCTGGCGGAAGCGGCGGAGTCTCTGGGCATCGCCCTCGCGATTGGCTCCCAGCGGGTTGCCTTGCAGGCGGGTCATGACGAGGGCCTGACCCGCGACTTGCGGCGCCTGGCCCCTTCGGTGCCGCTGTTGGCCAATCTCGGTGCCGCCCAGATTCTCGAGTCCGGCGTTGATCTGGCCCGTCGCGCGGTCGACACGATCGGCGCCGACGCCCTGATCGTGCATCTCAATCCCTTGCAGGAAGCGGTGCAGCGCGGCGGGGATCGCGACTGGCGCGGTGTGCTGGAGGCCATAGAGCGGCTGGTGCGGGGGCTTGCGGTGCCGGTGGTGGTCAAGGAGGTCGGCGCCGGCATTTCGGCGGCGGTCGCGCAACAACTGGTCGGTGCGGGGGTGGCGACGATTGACGTGGCCGGCGCCGGCGGCACCAGCTGGGCCCGGGTGGAAGCCGAACGGGCCGGTTCCGAGGCAGCACGCCAGGTCGCCGATGCCTTTGCTGGCTGGGGCATTCCCACCGCCGAGGCACTCCTGGCCGTGCGTGAGGCGCTGCCGGAGACACCACTGATTGCCTCCGGCGGGATTCGTGACGGCGTCGATGTGGCCAAGGCCATTCGCCTGGGTGCCAACCTGGTGGGGCAGGCCGCCGCGGTGCTGCCCAGTGCCATGGTGTCCACCGCCGCCGTGGTGGAGCATTTCGAGGTGGTGATCCAGCAACTGCGGATTGCCTGCTTTTGCACCGGCAGCGCCGATCTCAATGCCTTGCGCCGGGCGCCCATGACGCGTGACGGCGTGCCCCTGGAGCCATTCCCATGAGCCATTTTGCGGTGATCGCACCGCCGCTGCCCAGTCATTACCGCGTGCTGCAGGCCCTGGCCCAGGAGCTGATCGGGCGTGGCCACCGGGTCACCTTCATTCACCAGGCGGAAGCCGCCGCCTGGCTCAGCGACCCGCGCGTTGGATTCTGTGCCGTGGGTCAGGACAGCCATCCTAGCGGCTCGTTACGCCAGACCCTGCAGCGCGCCGCCCGACCGGGCGGGCCCTGGGGCCTGCACCGGCTGGTGCTCGATATGAGCCGTGCCACCGACATGCTGTGCCGGGAGGTGCCGGCGAAACTGGTGGCCTTGCAGGTGGACGCTCTCCTGTGCGACCAGATGGAAGCCGCCGGTGGCCTGATTGCCGAAGCGGCTGGGCTGCCTTACGTCTCGATTGCCTGCGCGCTGCCGGTCAACCGCGAGCCCGGTGTGCCCTTGCCGGTGATGCCCATGGATTATCGAACCGGGGAGCAGGCGGAAAAAATCTACGCCGGCAGTACCCGGGTGTACGACTGGATCATGAGCCCCCACCGCCACACGGTCGCCCGTCAGGCCCGGCGCTTGGGACTGCCGGCGCGGGACGGGTTGCACGAGTGCCTGTCGCCCTATGCCCAGATCAGCCAGACCATCAGAGGTTTCGATTTCCCGCGCCAGGCCTTGCCCGCGCACTTCCATGCGGTCGGGCCATTGCGCCCTCCACGGCAGACCGAGCCCGAACTCGACCTGAGCCTGGACGAGCGGCGGCCGCTGGTGTTCGCCTCGTTCGGAACCCTGCTGGGCCAGCGCTTCCGGCTGTTCCGGCGCATCGTCCAGGCCTGCCGCGCCCTGGATGTGCAGCTGTTGCTGGCGCACTGCGGTGGCCTCAACGCGCGCCAAGCCGATCGGCTCCGTCAGCAAGGAGCCACCTGGGTCACGGATTTTGCGCCGCAGCAGGCCGCCCTGGCGCGGGCCGCGGCGGTGATCTCCCACGGTGGGCTGAACACGGTGCTGGATGCATTGGCCGCCCGCACCCCGATCCTGGCGCTACCGCTGGCGTTCGATCATCCCGGCGCGGCGGCGCGGGTGGTGCATGCCGGGGTGGGGCTGCGCGCCTCGCCCCGGTTTGCCACCCGCCAGGAGATCAGCGCCAAGCTCGACCGCCTGCTGAAGGAGCCGGAATTTCGTGCGCGACTGGAGCCGTTGGGGGCCGATGTGGAAGCCGCCGGGGGAACGCCCCTGGCTGCGCACATTGTCGAGCGGGTGATGGGCATCGAACGGGTGGTGGGCATCGAGCGCGAATCGGGCGTGGACCGGATGCTCGACATGGATCGCACAAGCCAGGAGCAGGTGTCATGCCGCGCGACTATGACCTGATCCTGGTCGGTGCCGGGCTGGCCAATGGCCTGCTGGCCTTGCGCCTCAAACGACGACGACCGGAGCTGCGGATATTGCTGATCGAGCAGGCGGCACAGGCCGGCGGCAACCATACCTGGTCGTTCCATGACAGCGACCTCACCGAATCGCAGCGAGCCTGGATCAGTCCGCTGGTCGGCGCCCGCTGGGAGCGCTATCGCGTCATCTTTCCCCAGCGCACGCGCACCCTGGAAGGGGGCTATTCCAGCATCTTCTCGACCGATTTTGCGGCCGCACTGAGTGCGGCCCTGGGGCCGGACCTTTGGCTGAATCAGACCCTGGTGCAACTGAGCCCGACCCAGGTGTGGCTGGCCGACGGGCGGAAGCTCGAGGCGCGGGCTGTCATCGACGGCCGTGGCGCCCAGGCCAGCCCGCACCTGGCGCTTGGCTACCAGGCGTTTCTGGGGCAGGAGCTCGAGCTGGCGCAACCTCACGGGCTGAGCGAGCCGGTGCTGATGGACGCCAGCGTCGCCCAGGGCCAGGGCTACCGCTTCGTCTATCTGCTGCCGTTCAGCGCAACCCGGCTGCTGGTGGAAGACACCCATTACCTGGATGAACCCGGGCTGGCCCCCGAGCGGCTGCGCCAGCAGATTCAGGCCTATGTCCGGCAGCGGGGCTGGCAGGTGCAAGCCCTGGTGCGGGAAGAGCAGGGCGTGCTCCCGCTGATTCTGGCGGGCGACTTCGAGGCATTCTGGCAAGCGGCGCCCGGCCAGCCCCGCAGTGGCTTGCGCGCCGGCTTGTTTCACCCCACCACCGGCTATTCGCTGCCCAACGCGGTGCGTTTGGCTGAGCGCATCGCGGAACTTGCGCAGTTCGATGCTGCCTGTGTGCATGGTGCGATCTATCAGGAAGCCCAGCAGGCCTGGGAGAGCCAGGGCTTTTTCCGACTGCTCAACCGAATGCTGTTTCTGGCTGGTGCGCCCGACCAGCGCTGGCGTGTGTTGCAGCGCTTCTATGGGTTGTCGCCAGGGTTGATCGAACGCTTCTACGCAGGCCGCCTGACCGCCGCCGACAAGGCCCGTATTCTCGCCGGCAAGCCGCCGGTGCCCTTGGGCGAGGCCATGCGCGCCGCCCGGCTCGCCACGCCGGGCCAGATCCAGGCTTACCAGTCACTTTCGCCCTCTGTCAGGACCAGTTTATGAATCAATTCGTTGCGCCGAAGCATCCACCCAAGCGAGCGGTCGTCATCGGCGCCGGCTTTGGCGGCCTGGCCCTGGCGATTCGCCTGCAGGCCGGTGGCTACCAGACCACTCTGCTGGAGCGGCGCGATAAACCCGGCGGGCGGGCCTATGTGTACGAGGATGAGGGCTTTACCTTTGACGCCGGACCCACGGTCATCACCGATCCTTCGTCCTTGCAGGAGCTGTTCCGCCTGGCGGGCAAGTCCATGGAGGAGTATGTGGAGTTGCTGCCGGTGGCGCCCTTCTACCGCTTGTGCTGGGAAGAAGCGCCGCCGTTTGATTACCTCAACGACCAGGCCGAGCTCGAGCGCCAGATCCGCGCCCGCAACCCGGACGATGTGGAAGGCTACCGGCGCTTCCTGAAATATTCCCAGGCCGTGTTCAAGGAAGGCTACCTCAAGCTCGGCGCAGTGCCCTTCCTGTCCTTTCGCGACATGATCCAGGCCGGCCCGCAGCTCGCCCGCCTGCAGGCTTGGCGCAGCGTCTACAGCATCGTCTCGCGCTTTATTCAGGACCCGTACCTGCGCCAGGCGTTCTCCTTCCACTCCCTGCTGGTGGGCGGCAATCCCTTTGCCACCTCCTCGATCTACACCCTGATCC
>JAEZAA010000120.1 GCA_023430625.1 Pseudomonadota bacterium | reverse complement strand
GATAGCGCGGGTCGAACCCGATGACCTCCGGGAACAGCGACAGCAGATCCTCACACACCAGGCTTCCGATCCGCCCGGCGCCGCCCAGCACGATGATACTCCGCTCGTTCCGGTACTCGGGCATCTCCAGCATTTGCCGCGCCACGTCCCAGATCATGTAACGGGTGCCCATGGAGCCGTCGACGAAGGGATCGACAATGGACAGGCCCGCTTTCATGACGAAATTGGGCAACCGCCCCACCAGGGCAATCCGCTCCACCGTGGGAAAATCCTCTCGCAACTGCTGGATGTAGTGGCGGACCTTATCGGAATCCTCCGACAGCTCACTTTCGAGATACTTAGAGGCGATGAGCAGGCCCCGCCGCTCCCGGTTGCGGATGAGGCCGCCAATCAGGGTCGTGGGCAGGATCTTCTCCATGGCGGGCGTGTAGTAGGTGCGCACGTCCTTGAGGGAACCGTATACCGCAAACAGGAATGTGGGCTTGATCTGGCGCACCAGCAGCGGGCGCGCCCAGGTGTTGGCGGTGAGCATGGCGAACCGGCGCACCCCGGTCCAGAGCGCGCGGCGAGCGGCGACCCGCGCGCGCTGCCAGGGCGGCGCGGTGCGGATGATGCGCTCGAAGTCCTGGCCGCTGAGGCGTGTGCGCAGCAGCTTGAGTCCGAGGTGGTCCTCACCCACATGGACGACCTTGGCGGGCACTATAAAATTCGTGGAGGGATCGAACTGCACCTTGACTTGCTGCCCTGGCTCCAGCGAGAGATCTTTCGGTTTCTTGAGGCGAATGCCACCGAACGACAGATTGAGGGTGTTGGTTTGCAATTGATCTTCCGCGAAATCCACGGTCACCGGGATTCTGACGCCGGTGCGGGAATCCTGCCGATACTCTCCATGGGAGGTCTTCATAGTGCTGCCTGGCCGTAAAGGGTCCGCTTCAGCTCTATTTTGGGCTTGGCGGCTGCAGAGCCAAAGCACCCAGCCCTGTGATAATCGCGGTTCGCAGCGCCCTGTCCCGGGCGCCCGTCCGTTCCTCCGCCTGTTACTCGGTCTCCTGTTGCTGATCCTGGCGGGAGCGGTGGCAGCCCAAGTCAGTGATGAATCCTTCGTTGGTGAAAGGCCCGCAGGAGCATTGCCGGGCAATGTGCTGACCGTGGCGCCACACCAGGATCGCCTGAACCTGAACCGCCACATCGCTTTCCTGCTGGACCCGGATGGCAGCCGGACCTTCCGCGATGTCTTGGCGAGTGATCAATGGCGTGCGCATCCCGAGAACGAGGTGCTGAACTTCGGTTTCACCGATGAAACCGTCTGGCTGGAAACCCTAGTGCGCCTGCCCGCTGATGGGGTCAAGGAGTGGCTGCTGGTGATCCCCTACGCCTTGCTGGAGCAGGTGGAGGTCTACCTGTTGGACATGGCCAGCAACCAGCCGCTGTACCAGGTCACGGGGGAGAGTGCCAGGGCGGCCACAGCGGGCACCGCGACCTATTACCAAAGTTTTGCCTTGCCCAATACGCTGGAGGGGCCCGTGCGTATTCTGGTGCGGGCCGAATCCACCACCTCCCTGCAGGTGCCACTGGAAATCTGGTCGCAGGACTATCTGGTGCAGCGCCAGGTCATGGAGACGCTGTACTGGGGGCTTTATTTCGGCTTCCTGCTGGCCTTGATCGCCTACAACAGCTTTCTGTTCTCGTCGGTGCGCGACGTGGCGTACCTGTACTACGTGATGTACCTGGCCTCCATCGGCGTGGTGATGTTCTCCATCTCGGGCCTGGGCAATATGTATCTGGGGCAATTCTCCGACTTTATCCCCCGTTATACGCTCCCGGTCGGCACCGGGTTCGCGTCGCTCTGGGCGCTGCTGTTCGCCCGCTCATTCCTCCACTGGCAAGGGTTTCCCGCCAAGCTCGACCGCACCATGGGGCTGGCGGCGCTCTGTGCGCTGGCGCTTGTTGGCTACGCCTGGTTCGAGCCCGCGCTGGGAGCGCAGCTGTCGGGCTGGATGGGCGCCATTGCGGTCAGTCTGGTGATCGTCGCTGGCGTCAGTGCCTGGCGCGGCGGGGTGGTGATCGCCCGCTATTTCGTCATGGCTTGGGCGGCGTTCGCGCTGGGAACGTTGCTGTACCTGCTGAACATTTTCGGGCTCATTCCCGTGTCCAGGATCACCAATTACGCGATTCAGGTGGGATCCGCGCTGGATGCGGTCCTGTTGTCCTTTGCCCTGGCCCACCGGATCAAGGAAGAACGGCGTCAGAAACTGGCGGCCATGCGCCAGCGCCATGCGGCAGAGCAGGAAATGAAGCAGTTGCACCTGCAGACGCTGGAACAGGCCATGCACGACCCCGCCACCCGCATGCCCAACGATTCGTTGCTGATTGCACGATTGCAGGAGCTGGTGCAGCCGGAGCCGGAATCGGAGCCTGTCGCGAGCCGACCGTTTGCGCTGGTGCTGCTGTATTTTCCCCAGGTGCGGGAAATCGCATCGTCGTTGGGGCGGGGCCTGGCCGAGTCCCTGTTCCGGCGGCTGGTGCGGGACTTTAACCAGTTGCTGATTGCCGATGGTCGCACCCTCTGCATCGAGGCACGCAGCCGGGCGTATCTGGCGGTGACCGAGTTTGCCTCGGTTGCGTTCATCCATGAGGTCTCCGACGACGAGGCGCCGCCGCTGCGGGCATCTATCGAGCAGATGCTGGCGCATTTTGAGACGGCGGTGGATATCGGCAACGTGGCGGTGAACCTGGATGTGTTCTGCGGTATTGCCCAGCATCCAGAGCATGGCGATCGGGCAGACCTGCTGTTGCAGCATGCCGGGTCGGCGCGCGACGTGGGGCTGCGCCGGGGCGAGCGGGTGGTGCTGTACAACCCGGAAATGGACGCCTTCGGCCGGCGCCGGCTGGTCTTGATGGGGGCGCTGTCGCGGGCCATTCGGGAGGGCGAGCTGGAGCTCTACATGCAACCCCAACTCGACTGCGACAGTCTGCGTCTGGTCGGGGCTGAGATCTTGCTGCGCTGGCGCAGTCCCAAGCATGGAGCGGTTCCGACCGAGGAGTTCATCGAGATCGCCGAAAGCGCGGGGCTGATGAACCACCTCACCCGTTATGTGGTGCGCGAGGCGATGGTGGTGCTGAGTTCGCTGAACAAAAGCGGGCTGCGGCTGTCCCTCAGTATCAACCTGTCGGTCCAGAACCTGATCGAGCCGGACTTCGTGGACTATAT
>JAEZAA010000101.1 GCA_023430625.1 Pseudomonadota bacterium | reverse complement strand
ACTCAATGAAGTTGCCCTGCGGGTAGATATTGAACAGGCGTGGCGATTCGCCCGCGATCTGGCCGCCCAGAATAAAGGAGCTGCCGGCGTCGATATTCGCCTGGGCCAGGGTCGGGCCATCCCGTTGGATCACTTCACGCAACGTCTCGCCCAGGAGACAGGCGGCGTCATACAGCGACGTGACCGTAAGCAGGTTGGGCTGCCCGGCGTCCACATTGGCCCGTTGACGCAGCAGCGCCAGCACGTTTTGCGTGGTGGCCAGATTACCGGCCGCCAGCACCACGATCAGGCGTTCTCCCGGTACCTCGAAGCGATGCATCTTGCGAAAGGTAGCGACATGGTCGACCCCGGCGTTTGTCCGGGAATCCGAGGCGAACAGCAGGCCTGCCTCCAGGCACATGGCAACGCAGTAGGTCATTGTTCGCCAGCCCGCACCCAGGCAGTTGCCGTCATTTCCTCGACGCCGCCGCCACGCCGTACCCCTCGCACCGGACAGGCATCCAGGTAATCCATGCCAATGGCGAGTTTGAGGTGGTTGGCGTTGGCGGAGCAGCGGTTGGAAATATCGAAACTGTCCCAGCGCTCGTCGAGCCAGGCTTCGGCCCAGGCATGGCTGGCCACTTCCGCGCCGGGGGCGTCCGGCGCATAGATATAGCCCGAGACGTAACGGGCCGGAATGCCCAGGTAGCGGCAGCAGGACAAGAATACATGGGTGTGGTCCTGGCACACCCCACAGCCCAGGTCGAACACCTTGGCCGCCGGCATGTACACCTCGGTCTGGCCCGGCCGGTAAGGCAAATGCTCGGCGATGGCATGCATCAGCCCTTCCAGTTGCTCCCGACTCGGCCGACTGCGCCGATGCTGATCGGCAAAGTCACGCAACGGCTGGTTCGGCATGGTGAGCTCGGTTTGCCGCAGAAACAGCAGGGGCGGAATCCGGTCGAACATGCCTTCGCCCTCCTCCTCGGTCTCCACCGTGCCGTGGGCGCGGATACGGATCTCCTGGTGGGGATAATCGAGTGTCATCACGTGGAGGATGTTGCCGTAGGGATCGACGCTTTTCATGGCGAAGGCCGGCAGTTCCAGCGACCAGTCCAACACCCGCTGACGCTGGCTGGAATGGGGCGTCAGACGCAGGTATTGGGTGCTGCGCTTCACGACATTGTCGTAGCGGTAGACAGTCTCGTGACTGATTGAGAGTCTCATGCGGCCTCCAGATAAGCTTCCTGAATATGCAGGCCAAGTCGGCCTATGTCGTCCAAAAACTGGCTGAGCCAGCGATGCAAACCTTCGTCGAGAATTTCGTCGATCCGCAGAAAGCTCAGCCGGGCATGCAGTTCCGCCGCCAGGCGCTTGGCGCGATGGCCGCTGTCGCCCTGGATGTGCTGGAGCACGCCCGCGATCTCCTCGACACAGGCGCGCAGGCTGCGGGGGACGTTGGGGCTGAGAATCAGCACCTCCGCCACCCGCTGGGGCGTGATCCGCTCCCGATAGATGTCGCGGTAGGCTTCGAACGCGCTCACCGAATGCAGCAGGGCCGCCCACTGGTAGTAGTCCATCACGCTTTCCTGGGCGGCCTCGGGCAGAATGCGGTGATACTTCACGTCGAGAATCCGGGCGGTGTTGTCGGCCCGTTCGAGAAAGGTGCCCAGGCGGGTGAAATGGAAACTGTCGCCGCGCAGCATGGTGCCGTAGGTCACCCCACGAAACAGATGCGAGCGCTCCTTGATCCAGTCGAACAGTTGCCCGGCCGCCGCGCCGGTCAGGTCATCGGCGGTGTAGGCGCGCATGTCCAGCCAGGTGGTGTTGAGGTTCTCCCACATTTCGGCGGTGATCTTGCCCCGCACCATGCGGGCGTTTTCCCGGGCATTGCGAATGCAGTTGCAGATACTGGAGGGGTTGGCCGGGTCCAGCGCCATGGTATAGAGCACCTGTTCCACACTGCAGTGTTCCGGTGTTGGCAGGTAAGACAAGGCCCCCACGATCGCGGCCGGGGTGCTCACCTCCTGGCTGCGGGTACCTGGCAGCAAGGACATCTGCAGGCTGACGTTCAGGAGCCGGGCGATATTCTCGGCCCGTTCCATGTAGCGGGCCATCCAGTAAAGACTGGCGGCAGTGCGCGATAAGATCATGCGTCCTCCATCACCCAGGTATCCTTGGTCCCACCGCCCTGCGACGAGTTCACCACCAGCGAGCCGTCACGCAACGCGACCCGGGTCAGACCGCCCGGCACCAGGCGAACCTCCTTGCCGGACAGCACAAAGGGACGCAAGTCGATGTGACGCGGTGCAATGCCGGCGTCGACGAAGGTGGGGCAGGTCGACAGGCTCAGGGTCGGCTGGGCAATGTAATTACTCGGGTCAGCCAGGATGCGGGCACGAAACGCCTCGATTTCCACCTGGGTGGACGCCGGCCCCACCAACATGCCGTAGCCACCGGCGCCCTGGACCTCCTTCACCACCAGCTCCGGCAAGCGCTCCAGCACATAGGCGAGATCGTCCGGCTTGCGCAGCTGCCAGGTGGGTACGTTGTTGAGCAGGGGCTCTTCCCCCAGATAAAAGCGGATCATGTCGGGGACGAAGGGATAGATCGACTTGTCGTCCGCCACCCCAGTGCCCACAGCGTTGGCAATGTTGACCCGGCCGGCACGGTACACCGACATCAGGCCCGGCACGCCCAGCATCGAATCCTGGCGAAAGGCGAGCGGGTCGATGAAGGCATCGTCGAGGCGGCGGTAGACCACGTCCACCTGACGCAGCCCGGCGGTGGTGCGCATGTAGACCAGCCCGTTCTTGACCATCAGGTCCTGCCCTTCCACCAGCTCGACGCCCATTTGGCTGGCGAGAAAGGCGTGCTCGAAATAGGCGCTGTTGAACTGCCCGGGCGTCAGGACCACCACGGTGGGATCGGCCACGTCGGCCGGCGCCGCCTGGCGCAGTGTCTCCAGCAGCAGATTCGGATAATGCTCAACCGGTGCCACCGCATGACTGGCAAACAGCTCGGGAAAGAGCCGCATCATCATCTTGCGGTTCTCCAGCATGTAGGAGACACCGGATGGAGTCCGCAGGTTGTCCTCCAGGACATAGAAGCCACCGTCGCTATGGCGGATGACATCGATGCCCGCAATGTGCGCGTAGATCTGTCCCGGCAGGTCCAAACCGCACATGGCCAGCTGATAGCCACTGTGGGTCAGCACCTGTTCTTGCGGGACGATGCCCGCGCGCAGAATCTCCTGATCATGGTAAATGTCGTGGAGGAAGCGGTTAAGGGCCTGGATACGCTGGGTGATGCCCCGCCGCAGCAGTGCCCACTCGTCGGCGGAGATGATGCGAGGGATCACGTCGAAGGGAATCAGGCGCTCGCTGCCGTGCTCGTCGCCGTACACGGCGAAGGTGATCCCCACCCGGCGAAACAACAGATCCGCCTCGCGCCGTTTTTTATCCAGAGTCTCCATCGGCTGCCGGTCTAGCCAGCGGTCGAAGGCCGCGTAGGGGGGACGCACGCCCCCCTCCAGGAACATTTCATCGAACAGGCTGTGTTTGGGCTGAATGCGTGGATGCATGCTGGCTCTCAATGGTGGCGACTCCCGCACCGGGTTGACCCTGATGGATTGACCGTTACGGATAGGCCTGAGCAATCCACATGCCAGTCGGCTGTAGTGGCCGGAACCAGCCAGCGCTGGCCTGGGCAGGCGCGGGAAAGACGAGACGCTAGCACGATTTTGGTGCACAACGGCCCAGAATCGGCGCAGCCAGGCTGGGCGAGATCAGACGGGGAATTCAGCGCGCAAGGCGGGGACTAGGGACGAAGTGGCGATACTCCGTCCCCGGCGTGATGCGCGCTTTCTTAAAAGTGCACGGTGTCGTGGGTCTTCTTGTCGGTCTTGGGCGTATCGCCGGTCACGTAGGACTTGGCGGCCTTGATCGCATACTCCAGTTTGCGGGTACCACGCTGGTCCCAGTACTCCGCCTGCTCGGCCCGGAAATGCAGCACCCGGATATTTGGGTCATCGACGCCGTTGGTGAACCAGACCCGGTACGGCTCCTTCCACAGCGCCTTGATCTGGTCGCGATCGCTGGAGATCTCCACACGCCCCGTGATGCTCAGCCAACAGTCGTTCTTGTCCTGGGCGACCACCATCGCCTGGGGGTTCTTCTTCAACTCGGTGATCTTGTCATCGCTGCCCGACAGGAACCAGAGGTCGCAGCTCGCCTCGATTTCCGCAACATGCATGGGACGGGCATCGAATTGACCCAGAGTGCCGTTGGTGACCAGCATCAGGTTATCGAATGACTTCAGCAGTTCCAGTACCTTGTCTGCACCTTCGCTCATCGTGTCCTCCTCTTGGCACGCGGGTGAGGTTCGCTCAGGGTGAGCCCCCACCCTCTCTGCTTTTTATGAACTCTCCGCCGGGCATTTCCAAGGTCGGGTCCGAATCCGCCTCGCCCTCTGTATTGCCTCACACAAAACACCCTCAAGCCCAGGCTCAAATCCAGGATTATGCTAGACTTCGTTTTGTCCGAGGACCGGACCGGTTTATCCCCCGCCACAGGCTCTGCCAAAGGGGTTGCCGCACGCCTGGAAAGGAAAAATCTCGCAGATCCTACCTGCACCGTTGCACGACCCTGGCGCTTCGCCCGACCAGCAACGGTGAGGCCGAACCGATAGTACGGCGCTAAACCATGAAAACATTGTCCGCAGCGTTTCTAGCCCTGACCCTCACGGCGACCGCCACCGCCCATGCCAGCGACCGCCATCTGGCCCGCTTCATTTTCGAAGAGGCGGAACAGGCTCTGGCCAGCGAGAACTTTGAACTCGCCCTGACCAAACTCCATGAGGCCGAACAGGCATTCGGCGAAGTGAATCCACCCATTCTCAATGGTCGGATTCAGGCAGGATTTGCCCTGTTCGAAAAATCGCCCACCCTGGAGCGGGTGACCCAGTTGCAGAACGACACTGCCCGGTTCCTGAAGCTCTATGGCGCCGAACCCGCGCTGGAAGACATGGCACGCGATGCCTATCGCATCCAGCAGGCCGTGAAGCGCCATTCGGACGCGGATGCGGCCAAGCTGAAAGAGGAACTGCAGCGGGCCGAGGCGGACGATGTGGATGCGCTCGCCGCACTGGTTGCACGGCATCAGCAAGGCCTGGGCGTTGCCAAGGACACCGCCAAGGCGCGTCAGTGGCAGGAACGATTGATCGCGGCCCAGGCTGCCAATGATTTGCGCATGGCGAACGAAGGCTACATGGCCGCCATGGAACGCCTGATCCGTCGTTATGAAACCGGCGAAGGCGTCGCCGTGGATGCCGCGCAAGCGGCCCAGTGGCGGGAACGGCTGACCCGGGCGCAAGCCGAGCAGGCGGCCAAGGAAGCACAGCAACAGGCGGAAGCCGCCGCCGCGCAGGAACAGCTGCGCATCCAGGCGGAAATTGATTCGATTAGCTATATGCAAAACACAGCCGATTTCACGGGCAGCGTTGTCAACGACCTCGATCCTATGTCCGGGGTCACCATCATGATGGCATCCAGTGCGCTGCCGATTGCCTTCGACCTGATTTCGACCCCATTCAAGTTTACCCAGATTCAGCTCCTGCAGCTCCAGGCCCCCATGCGGTCCGCCGCCTGGGGTAATCCGGATTCCATGATGAACACCGCATTCCAGCTGTATCAGGCTCCCGCCAACGGCCATGAGGTCGCCACCGGCCCGGACGCAGCGTCCACCACACTGCAATAACCCGTGCGGTGACCGCACACCTGGCAAGAGAAAACCTAGCTGATCCCTCCCACCTCGTTGCTGACCGGGCACTCCACTCGGTGAGTAACGAGGTGGCCGAACCGATCGTAAGGAGTTAATCGTGAAAACATTGTCCGCAGCGTTTCTAGCCCTGACCCTCACGGCGACCGCCACCGCCCATGCCAGCGACCGGCATCTTGCCCGCTTCATATTTGAAGAGGCGGAACAGGCTCTGGCCAGCGAGAATTTTGAACTCGCCCTGACCAAACTCCACGAGGCCGAACAGGCATTCGGCGAAGTGAACCCGCCCATTCTCAACGGCCGGATCCAGGCCGGCTACGCCTTGTTCGAAAAGCACCCCAGTTTCGAGCGCCTGACCCAGTTGCAGAATGACACCACCCGCTTCCTGAAACTCTATGGCGCCGAACCCGCGCTGGAAGACATGGCACGCGAGGCCTATATCGTCCAGCAGGCCGTGAAACGTTATGCGGAGGCGGAGGCGGCCAAGCTGAAAGAGGAACTGCAGCGGGCCGAGGCGGGCGATGTGAACGCCCTTGCCGCACTGGTTGCACGGCATCAGCAGGGCATGGGTGTTGCCAAGGACGCCACCAAGGCGCGTCAGTGGCAGGAGCGATTGATCGCGGCCCAGGCTGCGAACGATTTGCGCATGGCGAACGAAGGCTACATAGCCGCCATGGAACGCCTGATCCGTCGTTATGAAACCGGCGACGGCCTCGCCGCGGATGCCGCGCAGGCATCCCAGTGGCGGGAACGGCTGACCCAGGCGCAAGCCGAGCAGGCGGCCAAGGAGGCGCAGCAACAGGCAGAAGCCGCCGCGGCGCAGGAACAGCAGCGCATCCAGGCGGAAATCGATTCGATTAACTATTTTGCATTTACGGGCGAGTTCATAGACAGCATCGCGGGCGAAGGCGCAGATATGGGCTCCGTCATCACGACCATGATGGTGAGCAGCGCGATTCCCTTGGCTTTCGACCTGCTCTCCACGCCGAACAAGTTCACCCAGATTCAGCTCCTGCAAAACGAGGCATCCATGCGTTCGGCAGCCTGGGGCAATCCAGACTCGATGATGAACACCGCGTTTCAGATGTATGAAGCCCCAGCCAATGGCCATGGCGTCAATACCGGCTCGGAAGCGGCGATCTCCTCACTGCAATGATCCGTTCCATTATCGCGTTAGGCCTGAGCCTGATCTTAGTCACAGGTTGTGCAACGCCACCCGGGGCCGTCCAGGCCCCGGCCAACTCCAGCGCCACTTCTGCCTCGCTCGAGCCCCTCGCCAGCCTGTTGGCGGACGCGCCGGATGCGGTGCGGGCCGCGTTGCGCCAGGAGTGGCAGCGGACGCAGGAGCTGCCACAGGCGCCCCCTGTCGATGCCATCTCTACTCTGGCCGCGCTGATCAAGCAGGCTGAACAGCCTTCCCTGCAGCCGAACCGCCGCTTCGAGCAAGTCCTCGCCGTGGTACAGGGTGAAGATGCTCCCGTCCGGACCGCGTTCGCCGAGGCCCTGTCCCGCTACTTGCTCACCGCCGATTTCGCCTGCAGTCAGCCGGTTTTTGCCCGCTATTTTCGGGAGCGCTATGGCGCCACCGCCGCCTCGGCAACTTGCCCGCGCCAGGTTCCCTTCTCAATCCTGACTCGCTACGGCGAGTCCAAACTGGTACCGGTGGATCCGGCTCGTGTGCAGGATATTCATCTGCTGTTTGCCGGAAACAGCGGCAGCCTGGCCTCACGCTTTGGCCATGTGGCCCTGCGGCTGGTGGTCTGCCCGGACTCCGCCCCCAACGCCCAACCCTGCGATGCCTATCTGCGCGAGCATCTGGTCCTGGGCTACCGCGCCAATGTGGACGAGTTGTCCCTGAGTATCTGGAAAGGCCTGACCGGTGGTTATAAGGCGCATCTGTATGCCAGCACCTTCATGGATGTGTACCAGGAATATGCAATTGATGAGTTTCGCGAAGTCTATTCCCTGCCCTTGCAGCTGAGCGAGGAACAACGAACCCAGATGGTGCGAGAACTGGCGGAATTGCATTGGCGCTTCAGCGGCCCGTATCAGTTCATCAACCGCAACTGCGGCACCATGCTGCAGGACGCGCTGCGGGTGCTGTGGCCGGAGTTCGCACGCCATCCGGCGCTGCAGTCGGCCCGCTGGCGCCCCGACTGGTTCTTCGAAAACCTGAGCACGACCGACATCGTGCGCGGCGACAGTCTGGCGTCGCTGGAGGCCGCCGAGCGGCAGGGTTACTTCTTCCCCAGCACCAAATCCTATTACGAAAAGGCAGTGGCGGTGGTGAGCAGCGCCATGCAGGATCCTGGCTTCTCGACACTGGAGGAGTTTCTCGCTATCCCGCCACCAGTGCGGCAACTGCAACGAGAGGCCGATGCCCGCTTTCTGCAACGGCTGCGCCTGGACACCTATCTGCGGGACGCGCAACTGATGCTTGAGGAATATGCCATGAGTCGCAGCGAGCGCCAGATCGTCGCTGCCATGGGGCACTATTTCCATGACGCGCAAATCCTGCCGCAGGTGGCCGCCCTGCAGCGAAGCCTCCCTCCCGAGCACTGGGCCCTGCTGGACGAATGCCTGCTCAAACCGATCAGCAACCGGGCCACTCCCACCCTCGGGAGCGATGGCATTCCGCTGCAAATCACCCTGCAGCAGACGGCTGCGAATAGCGAACGCTGCACCTCACCGGACAACGTCGCGCAGATGAAAGACACCCTGGCCGGCTTCATCGACAAGCGCTCGGAGGATTTCCGGCATGTTCAGGGGTTATTTGATTATTACCGCACCAGCATCGATAACGTTCTGGCGCTGAAACAGCTCTAATGGCCGCGTGGCTACCCTGTGCACCGAAACCCGCCGACACAAACAGGCATTAAGAGGATAGCGCGATTCCGGCGCTTGCAGGCCCGCGACACCAGGCGTACCATTTCCAAATGGAATTTCCTGGAGCACCATATGAAAAAGCTCTTCAGCGTTCAGAACCTGGAACCGAATGCTCCCAGAAGCCGGCACCGGAGTACCGAGGATGGCTGGCCGCGAACGGGCGTCATGCCGGAGCAGATGGTTGCACGCATCATCTTCGGCAAGGGTCGCCAGCGCAGGGGGCTCGTACGTGAGGAGATTGCCGCCGGGCTGGAGGTCGAAGTCCTGGACCGGCTGGCTGAGGCGCTTGCAGTCAACCAGACTCAAATCACGAAGCTCTTACGGATACCAGCGGCCACGCTGAAGCGGCGGCGGGAAACCGGGCGGCTGACGCAGGAAGAGTCCGACCGGGTTTACCGTTATGCGCGCCTTATGGAACTGGCGACCGCACTGACCGCGGGTGATGAAGTGGCGGCCCGGGACTGGCTGCAGGCGCCCGCGCCTTATTTCGGCGGTGACACGCCCCTGCTCCGCGCCACCAGCGAATACGGCGCCCACGAGGTGGAAGACCTGATCGGCCGCATTCGCCATGGGATCCCTTCTTGACCACCACTCCAGTCGCGTTTCGCATTGCGGCACCGGAATACGCTCAATCACCGGAACAGATGCTCTCCGGGGAAGGCGCCTTTCTTTACGGCGGTCGCTGGAACAATCCGGGCACGCGGCTGGTGTATCTGGCACAGAGCCTGTCGCTGGCGGCCTTTGAACAACTGGTACATCTGCAACGCAGTAAAGTGCTCGCCACCTTTCGAGTGCTGCGGGTGGCGATTCCGGAGGATTGCATTCTGGATCTGGACCCGGCGGATCTGCCGCCGGACTGGAACAGCTTGACCGGTTCATCCGGCACGCGCCTGATTGGCGACACCTGGGCCGCATCAAAGGCATCGTTGGCACTGCGGGTGCCCAGCATCGTGATTCCTGGCGAGCACAACTACCTGCTCAACCCGGTCCACGAGGACATGGGACGGATAAAACCCGGTGAAATCCTGCCCTTCAACTACGACCAGCGGGTCCTGAAGTAAACCTGTAGCGGGCGCACTCTACGAGGCGATTTTCTCCAGGCACTTGCGGATCCCACTCGCATCGGTCGGACGCACCAGGCGATCCACCTCCTGGCCGTCGCGCAGAAAAATCAGGGTAGGCCAGAGTTTGACCCTGAACGAGCGCCCCAAGGGGCGGCCTGGGCCATCCTCGATCTTGATATGGGATACCTCGGGGTGATCGTCCAGCGCCAGCATGAGGTAGGGCTGGGCCGCCCGACAGTGGCCGCACCAGGGGGCGCCGAATTCAAGAATCAGGGGGCCGGCCTGGGCATCGATTTCGCTCCGGGCCGGCTCCACCTCCGCATAGAGTTGGCTCATGACCATCCGTTGTCCTCCTCTGCCGGTGCACACCGCTTATTTAACAGAAAAATACAGCGTTAACAGAGAAGAGGCCTTTCAGCTCAGGAATTCCTTCGTTGTTCTTCCGGCATTCAGATCGGTGCCAGGGTTCCGCCGGAACCACCGTCCCGACGCTGGCGCAGCTTTTCCCACAAGCCATCGTGGAACGGCAACAGGATCACGTTGCACAAGGGCTCAAGGATCGCGGCCACCCCACCAAAGGCCAGGGAGCCGGTGGCCCAGTACATGACCACAAAGGCCACGCCCATGTGCAGACCCATCTGGCTGATCTTTTGGCCTGCGAGCAGAACGACGCGGCTGTATGCCGTAAAGGTCTGGCGAATATTGCGCCAGAGCCGTTCGTGCAACGGCAACAACGCCACATTGCAGACCGGCTCCAGGAGCGCCGCCAGTCCACCGAACGCGACCGAGCCCGTCATCAGGAACATGATGGTAAAGGCGATCACCATGTGCGTGGCAAGTTGGCTGACTGTTTTGGCGGCTGTCACCATGGCGGTGCTCCTGCGTTGAATCAATTTCGTCTGATGTCTCACCCTTCAAATGATAATGACTCTCAATATGTTTTAAAAATAAATTGCGCCTACTGCGACGATGGAAACTGCTTATCGACGCCTGGACCTTAGGACCGAGCAGCCGAGTATTTGCCAGACTCACCTCTCAGCCACCATAATGCCCACATTTTTAGGAAGGAAAACCGACCGTGACCATCGAACAGGATCTGCTAGCGCGCAGTAATGGCAAATGTGAACTCTGCTCGGCCGAAGCCGGATTGGACGCATTCCCGGTGACGGGTGCCGACAATCGGGACGATACGTTGATCGCAGCCTGCACGACCTGCCGCGACCAGATGAGCGGCGGCGCAGACCTCAATCCCGAGCACTGGCGCGGCCTGAGCGACAGCATGTGGAGTCCGGTGCCGGCGGTGCAAGTGGCGTCCTGGCGCATGCTGAAACGATTGAGCACCGAGAGCTGGGCGCAGGACCTGCTGGACATGCTGTATCTAGACGAGGAGTTGCAGAGCTGGGCGGAAGCCGAGCGCCTGCCGGCCGACGATGCCGCCACGCCGACCCGCGACTGCCATGGTGCGATCCTGCAGGCCGGTGACACCGTGACCATCATCAAGGATCTGGATGTCAAAGGCACCAGCTTCACCGCCAAGCGTGGTACCGCGGTGCGCAACATCGCACTGACCGATAATCCGGAGCACATCGAGGGCCGCGTCAACGGCACCCGCATCGTGATCCTGACCCAATACGTCAAAAAGGCCTGATTCGTTCTGAAAAAAGCCTAGAATGGTGGCGCATCAGCTCTGCACGGAACTCTTGCCGACAGGAATCTCATGCGCCAGCGCCATTTTCTGATCCTCGCCCTCAGCCTGCTCGTGCTGCTGCACCTCTACATCGGCCTGCGCATTCTGCCCGCGCTGCCGATCGCCGACGCCGGGCGGCTGGTCGGGGTCTTGTACCTGATCTTGTCCACCCTGCTGATTCCCGCCGGTTTCGGAGCCCGCCGCCTGCTGCCCAAGCCGCTCGCCGAACGCCTGGTCTGGCCCGGTCTTTTGGCCATCGGCTTCGGCTCTTCGTTGCTGGTGCTGACGTTGCTGCGCGAAATCACCTTATTAATAGCCCTGCCGTTACTGTCCGATGCCAACCTGGCCGCACTGTCCCGCACCACCGCCCTGGGCGTCCCGCTCCTGAGCCTGTTACTGAGCCTCATTGGCTATTTCAATGCCCGCCGCACGGCGCGGGTGGTGGAGGTATGGATCCCGCTCGCCAATCTCCCGCCGGCCTTTCACAACTTCAGCATCGTCCAGATCAGCGACATCCATGTCGGCCCCACCATCAAGCGCGACTATCTGGATGCCATCGTGCAACGGGTCAATGAACTGGATGCGGATATGGTAGCGATCACCGGCGACCTGGTGGATGGCCGGGTGGAAACCCTGGCCCCTCACATTGCGCCCCTGGCTCGGTTACGCGCGCGCCACAGCAGCTACTTCGTCACCGGCAACCATGACTACTATTCCGGCGCACGGGGCTGGATTCGGGAACTGCGGCGGCTCGGGATTCGGGTGCTGCTCAATGAGCACGAGGTGATTCAGCGGGAGAACGCGGCGCTGGTGATTGCCGGCATCACCGACTACAGCGCCCATCTGTTTGAGCCCGAGCATCGCAGCGACCCGCAAAAGGCATTGGCTGGTGCGCCGGCCGATGTGGCCGCCAAGATCCTGCTGGCCCACCAGCCCCGCTCCTGTTTTGCCGCCGAGCAGGCCGGCTTCGATGTGCAGTTGTCCGGCCACACCCATGGCGGTCAGTTCCTGCCCTGGAACTTCTTCGTGCCCCTGCAACAACCCTTTGTGGCGGGGCTCAAGCAGGTCGGCAGGCTCCAGCTTTATATCAGTCGAGGGACAGGCTACTGGGGGCCGCCCATACGCCTGGGCGCCCCCTCGGAAATTACCCGGATCAGGCTTATCGCGGCGTCCGGCAACGCCACCGCCTAGCTTTGTCTATTGGGCAGACGCCGCCTCTTTCTCCGGCGCCACCTCGTTGGATGCATCCGCGGCAGCAGGCTGGCTTGTTTCAGTTTCGGCGGCTACCGGATCAGCCTCGCTGGAGGCGTCCGCGACCTTTTCAGCACGCGCCTCTTCGCTGCTACCGACAGCCCCGGCAGGCTCCGTGCCGCCCGTGGTCCAGCGGCCTTTCTGCATATCGCAGCTGGACTTCATGCTCGCCAGGTCGTCGGGATTCGTACGGTAGTAAAACACCGTGATGGGACGCTCGAAGAAGGTGTCGCAGGCGCCCTGGTGCGCCGCAGGGCAGCTATCTACATAAGTCACCCTGGGCCGCTCACCATAGGCGCTGCCGTAATCGGCCACCCACTCACAGGTAGCCTGGAACGCGTCCGGCGCCAAGCCGTCGTTGCGCATGCAGTCATTGACCTCGATCTTCCGTCCCTCGTATTGCAGCTCTCCTTTCAACACGCAGGCCGGAGCCTGTGTCGCGACTACCGTGGCTGGTTGCTCGGTAACAATCTCGCCAGCGGTCTCAGCGGCGGGCGCATCGCCGGCCGTATTCAGGCCAGACAATTCATCCTTGAACAGGTACAGGGCCGCCAGCACGGCGACACCCAGGATCGCGATGGTCAGAAACTTGTTCTTCATGAAATCTTCCGTAAGTGCGTACATCCAGAGGTTTCGCCGAGTCTAACGCAGGGCTTGCCCCCGGTGAACGGAAGATTTCCATTGATATGACCCAGTTCGCGTGCAACCCATCACCTCAGGTGGCGCTGATAATCACCTTCATCGCCTTCTCCTTGGCGGCGTTGCCGAACACCTCGTAGGCTTGCAGAAACTGATCGAAGCTGAAGCGGTGGGTGATGAGCAATTCCGGCTTCAGCTTCTTCGATTCCAGGGTTTTCAGCAGCATCGGCGTGGTATTGGTGTTGACCAGGCCGGTGGTCAGGGTGATGTTCTGGATCCAGAGTTTCTGGATCTGGAAGTCTACGCTCTTGCCGTGCACGCCCACGTTGGCAATGTGCCCGCCCGGCCGCACGATCGCTTGGCAGAGATCGAAGGTGGCCGGCACGCCGACAGCTTCGATAGCCACGTCCACCCCGTCCTTGGTGGAGCCTAGGATGGCGTCGACCGCATTGGTGGCGCCACTGTTGATCACCTCGGTGGCACCGAACTTCTGCGCCATTTCCAGCCGCGACGGGTCCATGTCCACCATAATCACGCGACTCGGCGAGTAGAACTGGGCCGTCAGCAGCGCCGCCATGCCGATGGGGCCGGCACCGATGATGGCGACCGTGTCGCCGGGCTTGACGGCGCCATAGAGCACCCCGATCTCAAACCCCGTGGGCAGGATGTCGCTAAGCATCACCATCGCCTCTTCCTCCACTCCGGCGGGGATGGGATAGAGGCTGTTGTCCGCATGGGGAATCCGCACATATTCCGCCTGGGTCCCGTTGATCAGGTGGCCCAGGATCCAGCCACCGTTCTCGCAGTGGGAGTACATCTGTGTCTTGCAGTATTCGCACTTGCCGCAGGAGGTAATGCAGGAGATCAGGACCCGATCACCTTGCTTGAAGTTGCTGACGCCACTCCCCACCTCCTCGATAACACCCACACCTTCGTGGCCGAGGATACGCCCCGGTGTCACCGCCGGCACATCGCCCTTGAGAATGTGCAGATCGGTACCGCAGATGGTGGTTTTGGCGATTTTGACAATGGCGTCGGTCGGCTCGCTAATCTGTGGTTTGGGAACCTCTTGCCAGTCTTTCTGGCCCGGGCCCTGATAGACCAGGGCCTTCATGGTGGATGCATTGGTCATGGTGCTGTCCTCGCTGTTGCGTCAGTGTCAGCCGGCCTGACTTCCCGCCTTATCGTTCAGGCTGGCCATCCTTCTCAATACCATAGAGTTACCGGTGCAAAGTGACGTCCAACCGACAGACTTTGGCTGGCAAGACTGTGATTGTTATCCTCCTTCTCATCGGCGCCTACTGATAGCATGCGCTTATCAGTTTTCAGCTGGAAAGACAGATGCAGCCCCAACTCAACCTGCTCTATAAAACCGAGTCCCGGCGGGTGCTGGCCACGCTGATCCGCCTGCTCGGCGATTTCGACCTGGCGGAAGAGGCCATGCACGAAGCCTTTGCCGTGGCACTGAGCCAATGGCCGACCGAAGGGGTGCCCAGTAATCCCCGGGCCTGGCTGGTCTCCACCGGCCGCTTCAAGGCCATCGACCAGTTACGCCGCCGCGCCCGCTTTCAGACCTCCTATGAAGACGCCGTTCAGCAACTGGAAGCCAACCAGGACAATGACAGCGAGCTGGACGAGACCGATATCGAGGATGACCAGCTCCGGCTGATTTTCACCTGCTGCCACCCCAGCCTGGCGCCGGAGGCGCGCATGGCGCTGACATTGCGCGAAGTCTGCGGCCTGACCACCGAAGAGATCGCCCGCGCCTTCCTGGCCAAGGCACCTGCCGTGGCCCAGCGCATCGTGCGCGCCAAGAGCAAGATCCGCACGGCGGGTATTCCCTATGAGGTGCCGGGGCCGGCGGAGCGGCCGGAGCGGCTTGCCAGCGTCCTGCAGGTCGTCTACCTGATGTTCAACGAAGGCTACTCCGCGTCCCAGGGCGACAGCCTGATCCGCCAGGATCTGTCATCGGAGGCGATCCGCCTGGGCCGTCTGCTGTGTGAGTTGCTGCCTGAGCCTGAAGCCCTGGGTCTGCTGGCCCTGATGCTGCTGCAGGATTCCCGCCGCGCGGCCCGCACCACGGCGGACGGCGACCTGATCCTGCTGGACGAGCAGGACCGCAGTCTGTGGGATCAAGACCAGATACGGGAAGGCATCCAACTGGTCACCCGTGCCCTGACCAGCCGCAATGTCGGCCCCTATAGCCTGCAGGCTGCCATTGCCGCGGTTCACGCCGAAGCGCCGGCCGCCGACCAGACCGACTGGCCCCAGATCGTCGGCCTCTACGACGCGCTGCTGCACCTGAGCCCATCGCCCATCGTCGCACTCAACCGGGCCATTGCGCTCGCCATGCGCGACGGCCCGGCCGCCGGCCTCCGCCAGCTCGACATCCTGGAGGCCCGCGGCGAGCTCACCGACTATCACCTGCTGCATGCCGCCAAGGCCGACCTGTACCGCCGTTTGGGCCACAAGGACGAAGCACGGGCGGCCTACCACCGGGCGCTGGAGCTGGCTCAACAGGCACCGGAGCGCCGCTTCCTGGCCCGCCGGCTGGCCGAACTTTCGCCCTGATCAATTGCGGCCTGATCAATTTCAAACGGATCAATCTCAAACGGATCAATTTCAAAAAAGTTTCTCGGCCGCTGTCGATTTCGGAATGCTCCATTCGACTACTGAATGCACCCAGCCCATTTACTGAGTTCAGAAGGAGATTCCCATGCATACCGTCCCCGTCACCAATGCCGTCGAATCAGAAGTCCGCGACTTGCTCAGCGCCTGGGAACAGGCCCTGTTGTCGCGGGATGTTCCCCGCATCATGGCCTACTACAGCAACGACGTCGTCGCCTTCGACGCCATCAAGCAGCTCCAGTTCGTCGGCCGCGACGCCTACGGCGCCCACTGGGCCGCCTGCATGGCAATGTGTACAGGCCCCATGATCTTCGAGATCCACCAATTGGCGCTCAATGCCAGCGCGGATCTGGCCTTTTGCCATTTCCTGACCCGCTGTGGCGGCACCGATGAGAGTGGCCAGCAACAAAGCTCATGGATGCGCGTGACCAGTTGCCTGCGCCGGATCGAAGGCCGGTGGAAGATCGTTCATGAGCACTTTTCGATGCCTATCGACATGGAATCCGGCAAGGCGCTGTTTGACGCCACGCCCTAACGATCAAGTTACGCCGACATCGAAGGAGGCCGGCGTTCTGCAACAACTAGAAAAACCTATAGAAGGAGATCACCATGAACTATCTGGCGCTGGTCTATTACGACGAGAAGATCATGAATGCCATGTCCCAGCAGGAATGGGACGCCCTGAACCAGGAGTGCATCGCCTGGGGCGACGCCTTGCGCGCGAGCGGTCATTTCCTCGATGGCCGCCCCCTGCAGTCGGTGGAGACGGCGACGACGGTGCGGGTCCGCAACAACCAGATCAGCGTGACCGACGGCCCCTTCGCCGAAACCAAGGAGCAGTTGGCGGGCTTTTACCTGCTGGAGGCGCGCGACCTGAACGAGGCGATTCAGCTTGCCGGCAAGATCCCGCCGGCCCGCTATGGCTGCATCGAAGTCCGGCCGGTGCGGGAGCTGCGCGCGGAGGACAACGACCGCTACGACTAATGCGCCGACCAGCTACGACTAAAGTCTAATACGCCCCTCGGCGCCGATGGCCTAAGCTCGGGAGATGCAATTCCTGTTTTCTTGAGGAGCAGCCATCGTGCAGCCGAACATTTTCGACCTGGGACTTGAGACCAACCCGGCCAACTACGCAGCCCTTTCACCCCTGGGCTTTCTTGCGCGTGCCGCGTTTGTCTATCCCACCCGCCCAGCCCTGGTGCATGGGCCGATTGAACGCAACTGGCGCGAAACCTACGACCGCTGCCGTCAGCTGGCTTCGAGCCTGAGCCAACAAGGCATCGGCAAGGGCGACACCGTCGCC
>JAEZAA010000087.1 GCA_023430625.1 Pseudomonadota bacterium | reverse complement strand
GCGTAATCCGGCACATCCCGCGTCACCACGCTGCCCATGGCGATCACGGCGTGGTCGCCCACCTGCACGCCATCGACGATGCCGACGTTGGCGCCAATCCAGACATCCGAGCCGATGCGGATGCCTTTGGAGGTCACGGGTTGCTCCCGAATCAGCCGGTCCGGGTTGAGGCCGTGGTTGAAGGCGTAGAAAGTGCAATGGGCGGCAATGCGGGTGTGGTCGCCGATTTCGATGCCGGCGGCACCGCCGTCCATGGTGACCCGGTGGTTGATGCCCACATGGCGCCCGAGGCGGATTGGGCCGTGCAGGAACACCTCGGCGGCGATGTGGCTGCCGTCGCCCACGTAGATCTCCCGGCCGGGTTCGGCGAACAGGCGCGCCTCGGGCGAGACGAAACAGTCGGCGCCAAAGCGAATGGTCTCCATGGCGCTGAAATGAGCCTGCACCGCCTGCTGCCAGGGTTGTGCCCAGGCCCGGTCCTTGGGCTTGAGGCTGAAATAGAGCCAGGGCATGTAGTTGAGCCGCTGTTTGTGCTGCTCACGGTATCGCTCACTCATGGGCGACTGCTCTCCAATGGAATCATCCGGCGGTTACCTGCGCGCCAGTATACCAGCCCACCCAACTGGAGAATGCGAGCCGTAGCGCCTTGGTCTAAGATGGTGTGGGTCACCGGCCCCAACAGGAGGTCTCCATGCTTCGCGATGCCATCGTTCTCCCCAGCCCAACCCCCGGCACCCAGCGCCATCTGGCGGTTCACCGTTTTGGCCGCCGCCGGGATGGCAAAAAGGTCTATCTCCAGAGCGGCCTTCATGCCGATGAATGGCCCGGCATGCTGGTGCTGCAGCACCTGATGGTGCGCCTGGAAGCAGCCGAGCGGGCCGGCAAGCTCAAGGGCGAGATTCTCTGCGTGCCCTTCGCCAACCCGATCGGCTTGGCGCAGCACGTGGCGGGGTATCTGGTCGGGCGTTTCGACCTCAATGGCACCGGCAATTTCAACCGTAATTTCGGCGATCTGGTCACGCCGGTGCGGGAACGGGTGGAGTCCCGGCTTGGCACCGATGCCCAGGCCAACGTCCGCCTGATTCGCGAAGCCCTGCGCGAGGCGGTGGCGGCACTGCCGGCCCAGGCCGAGGCCGAGCATCTCAAGCGCACCCTGCTGGGCCTCTCCATCGATGCCGATCTGGTGTTGGACCTGCATTGCGACGACGACTCCCTGGCTCACCTGTACGGCACCAAGATCCAGCAGGACTGGTCGCGGGACATTGCCGCCAGCCTCGGCATCGAGTATGTGATGGTGGAAGACTTGGGCGGCGTCATCGCTTTCGACGGCACACATTTGCAGGTCTGGCACGAACTGGCCAAGGCGTTCCCGAAGCGGCCCATCCCCGTGGCCTGCCAAGCCGCCACCGTGGAATACCGGGGCCAGTACGATGTGCGGGACGATTGGGCGGCGGCGGATGCCGAGCGCCTGTACAACTACCTGATCCGGTTCGGCGTGATTGCCGACGACCCAATCGAACTCCCCAAGACAGAGGTGCGGGTCAGCCCGCTGGAAGCGATCGATCTGGTCAAGGCGTCCTGCACCGGCCTGGTCACCTATCGGGTGCCGCTGGGTCATTACCTGCAGGCGGGAGAAGAGTTCGGCGACATCGTACTGCTGGATCACCCGGAGCCCAACCAGCGCATTCCGCTGGTGAGCCAGACCGAGGGCTATCTCTTCACCCGCACCCACCGGCGCCTGGTGCGTCCGGGCGATCTCATCGCCAAGGTGTTCGGCGCCACGCCCTTGCCGGATCGCACGCTGGGCAATCTGCTGCAGTTATAAGGGGCGTAACCCGCTAGTCCTCGCGGTGGGTCTGGCGGTAACTGGCGGGCGATTCGCCGGTCCAGCGCTTGAACGCACGGCTGAAGGCGCTGAGTTCGGAAAACCCCAGCAAAAACGCGATTTCGCTCAGGGCATAACGCCCTTCCCGCAGGTAGCGCAGGGCTTTTTCCTTGCGCACCTCCTCCACCAGCGCCTGAAAGGACTGCCCTTCCTGCTTGAGCTTACGGTACAGGGTCGGGCGGCTCATGTGCATCCAGTCGGCCACCATTTCCGCATCCAGCTCGCCCTTGGACAGGTGCTTGGACACCAGCCGCTTGACCTTTTGACTCAGCGAATCACGAAACGCCAGGCGTCGCAGCAGGCGCTCCACATGGCGGGTGAGCACCTGGTGCAGATAGGGGTTGCGCTGGGGCAGTTCGTAATTCAGGTAATGGCGCCGAAACGAGATGGAGCAGTTGGGCTCGGAGAACACCACCGGGCAGGCGAAGATCCGCTGGTACTCCTCTAGGTAGGAAGGCTCCGGATGCTGAAAGGTCACCTGTTCCAGATACAGCCGCTCGCTGACGAAATGGCGGGCACGGTTGATGGCAAGCGCCAGGGTGCGTTCCATGTTGGCCGCACAGTAATAGCTGGGCCGCTCGCAGTGAAATTCCAGGATGGCCAGATCGCCCTCCTCGCGAAACGCCACCCGCACGCCCTCGTTGGCCAGCCCCGCCAGGCGCACGTATTGTTGCAGGGCCTGGCCCAGGGTGCGGTTGTTGAAGACGATATGCCCCAACACGCCCATGTGCTTAGTATCCACCCGCTCGCCCATGTGCAGGCCCAGCGCCGGATCGCCGGTCAGCTCCAGGGCCAGGTCCCAGAGCCGGTGAAACACCTCCAGCGGCACCCGGGCGTCCTGATCCTCCAGATCCGCCAGACTGAGCCCGCTGCGGGACTCGATCAGCACCTGAGGGATCTTGCGCTCCAGCAGTACGTGGAACAATGTCTTGACCGAGGATGCGGCCACACTGACTTCGGCTTCCATCGTTACCCGCTCAATGGCCCTATGTTCATTAACGCCCATGTCTATGACGCTCCTTTCATAGTTTAGAGCCCATCCCCGCGGGATTTGAGCCCCCTTCCCTGCCATTCCTGTAGCAGGTGACATATGTACTACAGGTTTCATACAAACGTCAGACAGCCGCCATCAATCTGCAACATCAGGTCAATAGTCTGACACAGGCAGTCAAGCAGCTCCTGGCACGTCCGCGTAGACTGGTTTTCGTCAGGATGCTTCAGGCAGCGCCTGACGAGAACCCCGGATATCGCGCATACGCGGATATCACCCCTGGTGCCCCACAACATCAGGGGACGTCCATCCTTCAAAACAATAGACAGGAGGAAACCATGTACGAACAAGATTGGAAAATCTGTGTGCCCGCTAGCGAAATCGAGCAAGCCAACATGAAAGCGCTCGCGGACTACCTGAACAGCATCTGGTACTGCTAGATCCTGATTGGAGCGGTTTGAACCTGGCAGGCATTCAGCCAGTGCAGCGGATACTGCTTGAGAACAGCTGGTAATACGGGCCCTTCGGGCTCGTCGCCAGAGCGCGGTGGCCAGGCGACCACCCGCGCTCGCTTCCTTTCTTAGCTTTCTCTTTACTCCTGACGCCTCTTTTAGCCTTTAGCGCTTACCGATCAGCGTCATGAATTCATTGCGGGTGGCGGCCGAATCCCGGAAGGCGCCCAGCATCACCGACGTGGTCATCACCGAATTCTGCTTTTCCACGCCCCGCATCATCATGCACATGTGCTTGGCCTCGATCACCACGCCCACGCCCCGCGCCCCGGTCACCTCCAGCACGGCACTGGCGACTTCCTTGGTCAGGTTCTCCTGAATCTGCAGCCGCCGCGCAAACATATCGGTAATGCGCGCCAGTTTGGACAGCCCCATCACCCGCCCACGCGGCAGATAGGAGATATGGCACTTTCCGATAAAGGGCAGCAGGTGATGCTCGCACAGGGAATAGAGCTCGATGTCCTGCACGATCACCATCTCATCGTTGTCCGACTCGAACACCGCGCCGTTGATCACCGTCTCCAGGTCCAGGTCGTAGCCCTGGGTCAAGAAGCCCATGGCCTTGGCGGCGCGCAGGGGGGTATCCCGCAGGCCTTCCCGCGTCGGGTCCTCCCCCACTGCCTCGATGATGCGGCGGTAATCCGCCGTCATGCTTTCCAGGCGGGTGGCCTCGGTTAGTTTCTGCTCAGGGTCGGTCTGTTGCATGGTCTTCACCTCCTGCACCGCACCATGACCGGTACGGATTGAACATTGATCTTATTCGCCCACCAGCCAGCTCAGGCTGGGCGCGGCGGCGCCCGGGCCGGCCAATTGTTGCGCCAGGCCGGGCAGGCATTGCGCCAGTTCTTCATCCAACTGCCAGGGCGTATTCACCACCGCCATGCCGCTGCCATACATGCCTTCGCCATCGCTGGGCGCCACCGACAACTCGGACACCAGGATCTTACGCAGCCCCGAACGCTCCAGCCCCTTCAACAGCAACTGATGACGTCCAGCCGGCAACAGGGGATACCAGATGGCCAGGGTGGCGGTGCTCCAGCGCTGGAATAGCTTCGCCGACCACTGGGGCACCTGCTGGTAATCCTCCTTGAGCTCATAGCTGGGATCCACCAGCACGAGGCCGCGCTTCTCGGCGGGCGGCGACAGGGCCAGCACGCCTTCGAAGCCGTCGCGCTGGTGCAGGCCCACCTGGCGGTCGCCACGAAACACCTCTTTCAGTGCCTCGAACTCGCCCGGATGCAATTCCATCAGCTGCATCCGGTCCTGGGGCCGCAGGCTGGCGCGGGCAATGAGTGGCGAGCCGGGATAGGTGCGCAATTTACCGTCGGGGTTGAGTCCCTTGACCGCCTCGAACAGGGGCGCCAGCAGGGGCGCGGCCGACTGGCCCCAGAGCTGGCCGATGCCGGCCTTGAACTCGGCGGTTTTCTGCGCCTCGCTGCTGCGCAGATCGTAACGGCCACGGCCGGCGTGGGTTTCCAGATAGCAGAAAGGCTTGTCCTTGCGTTGCAAGGCCGCCAGCAGGCGGACCAGGACGGCGTGCTTGTGGATGTCGGCAAAATTCCCGGCGTGGTAGGCGTGTTGGTAACTGAGCATGATGACGAGGGTTCCCGGCGAGCAGGCGTCTATTCTACGGGATCTGGCCGGCCAAGACACGGCGCGCGGCAACATTGATATTTGCCATGCCAGTACCCATCTATGAACCAAGGCGCCCGCGCGCCTCACCGATCGAGACGCCCGCGCCGATGGGCTTGCCGGATCTTTATACTGATGCAAAAACGGCGTCCGCCCACGCCGGTTCATTTCTGTCGACCGAGGTTCGTGCTCCATGGAATTCAAGGACTACTACCAGATTCTGGGTGTCAACGAATCCGCCAGCGCCGATGAGATCAAGAAGGCGTACCGCAAGCTCGCCCGCAAGTACCATCCGGACGTCAGCAAGGAGGCGAATGCCGAGCATCGCTTCAAGGAAGTGGGCGAAGCCTATGAAGTGCTGAAGGATCCGGAGAAGCGCGCCGAATACGATCAACTCCGCACCCTTGGCGCGCGTGGCCAGGATGGCAGCTTTCAGCCGCCGCCCGGCTGGGAGTCGGCCGCCGGCTTCGGCGGTGGCGGCTTCACCGGAGCCGACGCCGGCCACTTCAGCGATTTCTTCGAATCCATCTTTGGCCGTGCCGGCAGGGCTCAGCGTACGTATGGCCGGGGCGGTCGTCAGCAGAGCTTCCGGATGCGGGGCGAGGACATCCATTACCGCCTGCCGTTATTTCTGGAAGAGGCCTACAACGGCGGTGAGCGTCAGATTCAGTTTCAGGTGCCGGAGTCGGACGAGAAGGGCTTCGTCAAATACCAGC
>JAEZAA010000036.1 GCA_023430625.1 Pseudomonadota bacterium | reverse complement strand
GTCGCGGATCGCCGTAGTTCGTGGTCAGCCGCAACAGGATAATCAGCAGGACCATTCCCAGACCAAGCCCCACGAGGCTCCGATCCCGGATGGATGCCTTCCACACGAAAATGCGACCAAAGGCATAGCCCAACACCATCAAGCCAACCCAGGGCATCAGAGGGTAGCGGACCGATACCTTGAAGCCGAGAATCTCGTGCATCCCGGTCTGGTGCAGCAACGACCAGAGAAACACCAGGCCAGCACTGCCCGACTCACTCGGATCCACGGAGTCCAGCAGATTGTGAAACCCGACCAAGCCCACGCCCACCGCAAGCAAAAGCCAATACGGCAGCCAGATGAGTCCGGCCAACAGGATCATGCTCACGCCGATTGCCCAGATGACTTGCAGCAAAATGAAATTGGCGCCGAACTGCCAGAAGAAACTGACCGCGATGATTTCAACCAATGCCAGCCAGATCCCCCGCGTCAACAGGAAGCGGGAAAGTTGAGCGCGACTGCGCTGCCCATTGTGGCGATAGAGAAATGCGCTGGTCCCCGCTAAAAATACGAACACGGGCGCGCAGAAGTGGGTGATCCAGCGCGTGAAAAACCACCACAGGGAAACCTCTTCATTTTGCAGGTTCCCCGGATCGAACGGCGTTGGTCCCCAGAAATCGCGGATGTGATCGACCACCATGATCACCATGGCAATACCGCGCAGAAGATCGATGGAACGGACACGGATTGGTGCGGTACTGGTGGACAGGAGACTCATGGATTTGAACGACCTGGTGACAAGGCGGGTCCGCTAGTTTACGGACGCTCTCCTAAAAGATGAAGCGATACAACTAATCCTGCCGGTTAACCCCATCTATTGCTCGAATCGCTGCTCGCCGGGGGCTGCGGAACGCTCGAATTAATACCCGGCTCACAAAATCCACCTGATCATTCCTGCTACACTTTCAGGACCCACTCCCCAGCGTCCCGAGGTTTGCCCGTGGCTGAGAAATCGGCTCTCATCGTTGATGATTCCGCAACTGCGCGCATTATGCTCGCCCGGGTGCTCGCTACCATGGATGTGGCCAGCAAACATGCCAAATCCGGCGAGGAAGCTCTGTCCATGCTCAAGCTGGAACGTCCGGACCTGATCTTTCTCGATCACCTGATGCCGGGCATGGATGGTTTTCAGACGCTGAAGGCCATCAAGAGCAATCCGGATATCTGTGATATCCCCGTGGTGATGTACACATCGCAAAGCGCCCTGAAATACCGGGAAGAAGCCAAAGCCCTGGGTGCAGCCGCGGTCATCACCAAGCAGGTGGATCGGGAGCAGCTGTATTTGCTGGTGGAAAGGATCTGGATTCACCACGAAATCGTCGCCTCACGCCAGGTCATCGGCGAAGATTCGGCTGCGAACCAGACGGTGGCCGCCGCCATGCGGGGCAACGTCGTGGCATTACGCCCCAATCAAGCGCAAGCTACGGATGCCGAACAGGACGAGCCGCCAACCCATTTCATCCGCGAGGAACTGCGCGATCTGGTCAAGCTGGAGCTGCGCCGGATCCAGGAGCGCTCGCGCCAAGACATCAACCGCTTTAAGAATATCCTCATCGTCCTGCTGGCCGTTTCGACCTTGTTCGCCCTGTTTTCACTGAACGAGCAGAAAGCCCACGTCAAGCAGTTGGAATCGCAGATCGAGGCGAACCGCAAGGTAATGCAGGAAATGGTCGATATTCTCGAGCGGTCTCAGTGATCGCGCCTCGATTCGATCAATTGCCACCGCCTGCCGTCGCATTCAAACCGTAACAATCGGGTTTCTGGACTTGTTCTAAACTTGATGAGTGATTGCCCCTGCATTTCTGCAAAATGGGGCATTTCAATCATCTTCAGTGGACGGTACCGACCTTGTTATTGTTTCAGGCCTACAAGAAAAAACGCTTTCTCATTGTCGACGACTTCGACAACTTCATTTTCTCCATGCGCCAAATGCTGCGCAGCATGGGGATCGAGAACATCGATACCGCCAAAACCGGCCAGGAAGCCGTTGCTGCCTGTGTCCGCAACCAGTATGACGTCGTGTTCTGCGACTACAACATGGGTGACAGCAACAAGAATGGACAGCAAGTCCTGGAAGAGCTGCGTCACCGCAAGCTGCTCAAAAACACCGCAATCTTCATTATCGTCAGTGCCGAGGTCGCCAAGGACATGGTGTTCGGCGCCATGGAGTATCAGCCGGACGGTTATATCACTAAGCCGATTACCCAATCCTCCCTACAAAAACGGCTAGACGTTCTGATCGAACAAAAAGAGAACCTACGCCCGATTCTGGAAGCTCTAGACCTGTGCGACTACAGCCGCGCGATTGCTCTCTGTGACGATGAGATCAAACGTGGCAGCAAGCACAAGAGCTGGTGCATCAAAACAAAGGCGAACCTTTATTACCTGTCTGGCGACTTGGCGCATGCCAAGGAAATGTATCAAGACATCATTGCCCAACGCCCCTTGGACTGGGCTCGACTGGGGCTTGGCAAAGTGCTGCTGGCAGAGCAGAAAATCGACGAAGCCCTAGCGACATTTCACGGTATCTTGACTGACAATCCGCAACTCGTTGAAGCTTATGACTGGATGGCCGAGGCATACCGCCAACAGGGCAACCTGACGAGTGCGCAAAATGCACTCAAGAATGCGGTGAGCATCTCTCCACGAGCCCTGCTACGTCAAAAGTCGTTGGCGGAAGTCAGTCTGGCGAGCCAGGATCTGGAAACCGCCACCGCAGCTTACCGGGCTACCGCTCGCCTCAGCGAGAACTCCGTGCATGAATCTTCGGAAATCTATCTGAGCTTTGGCCGTTGCCTGTCTGATCTAGCGGAAGGCGACAATGGCAAGGTGGGCGATGCCATGGCGAATGAGGCCCTCAAGACCCTGGAAAAAGTTCGGACTAAGTTTGGTAACAGTCCAGAGATCAAGCTGCAGTCCTTTATGGTGGAAACGCGGGTTCATGCCGGGCAGGGTAATTCCGAGAGAGGCCACAAAGCGTTAAAACAGGCTCGTGAAGTCTTCTCTGCCCTTGAGGAGGCGAGCCCGGAGCTGGTACTGGAGATGGCTCAGACCTTGTTTGCAGCCAAAGAAACCCAGCAGGCGCAACAACTGCTGCGGGACTTATCCACGCGTTGCGCCGGGAATCCGGAAATCCTCGCCAAAATCGAGGAAATGATGGATGAACCGGTTGGCCTCAAAGATAAGATCCGCGCCCGCGAGTTCAATCGGATAGCTATCAGGGCCTATGAGCAGGGTAACCACATCGAAGCGACCAAGCAGTTCCAAGAGGCTTTGCGCATTACACCAAACCACACGTCGCTCAATTTGAACCTGACCCAGGTACTCATGAAGCGTATCGAGGCTGGCGACAGCGACACGACCCTGCTATCCCAATGCCAGGCCGCGCTACGCCGCATCGGTCATATTCCCGAACAACATCGTCAATACAAGCGCTTCGTACATTTCGACAAGAAGGTCGAGGAACTGCGGCGCAAAGCGAACGGAACCATTGCATGAGCAGTCCTGGCATGAGCGATGAACGTCCCAATCTTGATTTCGCCATGATCATGGCGTCCGCCGTCCATGACATGAAAAATTCCCTCAGTATGGTTCTGCACTCGCTGGAGCAGCTGGGGGGAGAACTGGGCGAAAGCCAATCGCTGTCCCAGCGAGTGGGGCTTCTGCAATACGAAGCGGCGCGCGTGAACAACGACCTGGTCCAATTGCTGGGGCTATACAAGCTGCAGAACCAGCAATTGCCACTGCGCGTCGACGAACATTTTGTCCATGACTTCCTCGACGAGCAGATGGCCCGCTATGAGTTGCTGTTCAGCAATCGCGGCATCAGCTGCGAGCTGATCTGCGAGCCCGACCTGATTGGCTACTTCGACGAGGAGTTGGTGGCGGGTATCGTCAACAACATTCTGGCGAATGCCATTCGCTATACGCGGACGAAAATTCAGGTCGAGGCCCGCCAGATCGACGACTATCTGGTACTCAGCATCAACGACGATGGCACCGGGTTTCCGGCCAGGATGCTGAACGCCATGGAGCAACCCGATCGCGGCATCAACTTCGATACTGGCAGCACCAACCTCGGTCTCTACTTTGCGCGCCAGATCGCGTCCCTGCACCAGCAGGACGACCGACGTGGCAGCATCGAGCTCACCAATGGCGGCCCCTTGGGCGGCGGCCTGTTTCGCCTCCTGCTACCCTAAACACCACGGATCGTTCTCCCTCTCACCACTCAGGGCGCCCGCTTGACCTTCGCGCCCTGCCCTTTGGCCGGCATAGCCAATGCAGGCCAAGGACGGCAGCGCGCATTATTGAGGCAATCACGGACACAGGAACTGCTCCATGCCTCGTCATCCTATTGGTCTCGCACTGTCTGCCCTCAATCGCTTCGCCGGTTCCGATCTCGCCGATCGCCTGCGAATTCGTAAACCGACCGAGAAGATCGCTTATCTAACCACCCGCACCGGCTATCGCGTGCTGTCCGGTGCTGCCCAGGAACTCAAGCGCCTGGAGCGCCTGTTGCCGGCAACTCGGTTACCGAAAAGCCGCGCCGCGGATCTGTTCGACCTGTCGCTGTCCGATGAACAACAGATGATCCAGGACAGTTTGCGCCGCCTGGCTGTCGATGAAATCCGGCCGCTTGCCGCCCAGGCGGACGAAGCAGGTGCGTTGCCGGCGTCCATCCGCCAGCAGGGTATCGAGCTGGGCCTGCTCCAGTTTGGCGTTCCCGAAGCCTTCAATGGCATGGCACACCAGCAGTCTCCCGTCACCAGCACCCTGATTGCCGAAACCCTGGCCTGGGGCGACATGGGCATTGCCAGCGCACTGCTCGCCTCGTGCGGCGCCGCTCAAGCCATTTCCCGCTGGGGGAGCGGACGTCAACAGACGGCCTATCTCCCGCTGTTCGCCGGTGACACCCCACCCCAGGCGACCTTGGCGATTGACGAACCACGCCCGCTGTTCGATCCGCTCAGGCTTGCAACTCACGCCTGGCGCCACGGCGACGACTTTGTCGTAGAAGGCGTGAAATGCGCGGTCCCACTTGGCCAAACGGCGGAACTGTTGCTGGTCGCGGCACAGATCGCCGAGCATGGCCCTGGCCTGTTTCTGGTGGAAACCAACACCCCGGGCGTGCGCGTGGAAGCGGATCCCGGCATGGGCCTGCGGGCCGCAGGTCTGGCTCGGATTCACTTGAACCGGGTCCGGCTGCCGCAGTCGGCCTTGCTGGGCGAAGGTGCCGATTTCGACTACAACGAGCTGCTGGATCTTGCCAGCCTCATGCGCTGCGCGCTGGCCGTCGGTACCAGCCAGGCCGTGCTGGACTATGTCATTCCCTACTGCAACGACCGCCAAGCCTTCGGTGAACCCATCAGCCATCGCCAGGCGGTCGCCTTCATGATTGCCGACATGGCCCTGGAGATCGATGCCATGCGGCTGCTTACCTGGCGCGCGGCCAGCCGGGCGGAACAAGGCTTGCCCTTCCACCGGGAAACCTATCTGGCGCGGCAGTACTGCAATGAGAAAGCCATGCAGATCGGCAGCAATGGCGTGCAGTTGCTGGGCGGGCACGGTTTCGTCAAGGAACATCCAGTCGAGCGTTGGTATCGCGACCTGCGTTCGGTCGCTGTGCTCCATGGTGGCCTGCATGCCTAACCTCGACCCTTCTGTGCACGCCATGAACCAGGACGCCATGAACCAGGAAAGGAGCACGCGATGAATCTAGAAAGGAGCACGCGATGAATCTGGAAATCCCCAAGCGCCTTCAACCGCTGATCGATCAAGCCCAGCGGGTCGCGGTCAATGTCTTCCGGCCGATCTCGCGCAAGTACGACCGGGCCGAGCACAGCTATCCCAAGGAGCTGGACATGCTGGCCTCGCTCATGGACGGCATGAATGACGGCAACGTCCGCGGCGGCGCCGGTGCCGCCAAACTGCGCCAAACCAGCCTGGGCTCGGGCGAGGTGAGCAATGGCGCCAACATGACGACCGTGCTTGGCCTGATCGAACTCTGCTGGGGCGACGTGGGTCTTGCCCTGTCCCTGCCGCGCCAGGGGCTTGGCAATGCCGCGATTGCCGCGGTGGCAACGGATGAGCAGTTGCAGCGCTTCAAGAATAAATGGGCGGCCATGGCCATCACCGAGCCCGGAGCCGGCTCCGACTCGGCCGCCATTACCACCACGGCGGTCAAGGATGGCGACCATTACGTTCTCAACGGCGAGAAGATCTATGTCACCGCCGGCGAGCGGGCCGATGCCGTGGTGGTCTGGGCATCGTTGGATAAATCCCTGGGCCGGGCCGCCATCAAGTCGTTCGTGGTGGAGAAAGGCACCCCCGGCATGACGCTGGAACGCCTGGAGAAGAAGCTCGGCATCAAGGCGTCCGACACCGCCGCCTTCCGCTTCGAGAACTGCCGGGTGCCAAAGGAAAACCTGCTGGGCAGCCCCGAGGTAGACGTCAAGCAGGGCTTTGCCGGGGTGATGAAAACCTTCGACAACACCCGGCCGGTGGTTGCCGCCATGGCCATCGGCGTGGCACGGGCAGCCGTGGAGCGGATGCAGCAATTATTGCGGGAAGCAAACCTCCCACTCGCCTATGGCCAGACCAACTATCTGCAGCCCACGGCCGTGGCTGAACTACATCGCCTGGAAGCCGAACTGGAAGCGGCCCGCCTGCTGACCCTCAAGGCGGCCTGGATGGCGGACAACGGCCAGCCCAATTCCGTCGAGGCCTCCATGGCCAAGGCCAAGGCGGGCCGCACCGCAACCGCTATTACACTGAAATGTGTCGAATTGGCGGCCGCCATGGGCTATGGCGAGACGGAGCTTTTGGAAAAATGGGCCCGCGACGCGAAGATCCTCGACATTTTCGAGGGCACCCAGCAGATTCAATTGCTGATCATTGCCCGGCGCCTGTTGAACAAGACATCCAGTGAACTGAAGTAATCGGCGGTTTGGCGCATCGCACGGCAACCGCCACCACCCTTTCATTCTCCCGCCCATACCAGGCGACTTGCACGGAGATACGGCGACGTATCTCCATTTTTCGCCGTCCCGCCCTTGATCCCATGCACAAGCGCTTGCTTTTTCATCGACACAGGACTGAAATGGTCCGCAGTCCGTCGACCCGGAGAGTGACCTTGTGGATCCCGTCGTAAAAACCGTTCTGCTGCTCGTTGCCTCCAACATGTTCATGACCTTCGCCTGGTATGCCCACCTGAAGAACCTGGCCGACAAACCCTGGTGGATTGCCGCCCTGGTCAGCTGGGGCATCGCGCTGTTCGAATATCTGCTGCAGGTCCCGGCCAATCGCGCCGGCTACACGGTATTGAGCCTGTCCCAGCTCAAGATCCTGCAGGAGGTTATCACCCTGTCGCTGTTCGTGCCCTTTGCCGTGTTTTACATGAAGGAAACGCCCCGCTGGGATTTCCTCTGGGCAGGCCTTTGTCTGGTTGGCGCGGTCTACTTCATGTTCCGCAGCCCATCCGTGGCGTCCTAGCGGATTAGACGCTTGCTGGACTGTTCGCTAACGTCGCAAATGTGAAGAATCGGGTAATTTTGCCAGCACCAGCCAACGACTTGCTTGCACCCGCAGCGACTGCCCGCTACAACGTCAGCAGGCCATTAGAATAGATCGCCCGTTAGTCATGCGACCGCATCCGCCGTACTCGGCCAAGAGCCCCCAGGATAGCCGTTGCTCATTTTTCCGAAGTAACATCGCTAGGAGCCGCCATGAAATGGGGAATCAGCCGTAAGCTCTTTCTGGTCTTCCTCGTCAGCAATACCCTGCTGGTTGGCGGCATCAGCATCGCAGTCCATACCAGTTTCGAGCAGGGCTTTCTGGACTACGTCAATCGCCTCGAGACCAGCCGGCTCAAAACCCTGCAGGAGCATCTGGCACAGCATTTCGACCAACTGGAAAGCTGGGAGGCCATGCGTCACGACCGCAGCCTGTGGCGGGACAGCATGCGCGCCATCACCCCTAGCCCCCGCTCACGCCGGACATCCCCCGACCTGCCCTTCATGGCGCCACGCCTGACCCTGGTGGACATGCAAGGCCACCATGTGGCGGGCAATCCCCGTCCAGATCCACAATCAGATCAGTTGCCCATCCAGTCGGGCGGAGAGACGGTCGGCTATCTTCTGGTGCGCCCGCTCAAGTTATTGACAGAGGACATGGACCTGGAGTTTCAGGCCCGGCAGACCCGGGTCATGCTCGTGGTACTCTTGGTGTCCCTGGTGGTCGCACTGTCGGTCTCGGCCCTGCTCGCCAAACATCTCGTCGCCCCCATCCGGCGGATCACCCAGGCGACCCACAGCCTGGCATCGGGCCGCTATGACACGCGGATTACCGCCACCACGGCGGACGAACTGGGAGCGCTGGCCGAGGATTTCAACCGGCTGGCGGCCAGCCTGGAGCAGCATGACCGTTTGCGACGGGAATGGACGGCCGATATCTCTCACGAACTGCGCACCCCCCTGGCGGTGATCCGGGGCGAGATCGAAGCCTTGCAAGACGGCATACGGCCGCTCAACCAAGCCGCCCTGGCGTCATTACATAGCGAAACCGGGCTCCTGGCCAAACTGGTGGACGATCTCTATCAACTCTCATTGTCGGACGTGGCCGCGCTCAATTACCGCATGGAAGCCTTGGATCTGCAGCAAAGCCTGTCGCAGGCCGTCGAACTGTATCGCCCGGATTATGAACGGCGCGGCCTCGATCTCAGGTTCGAGCCGCTGTCCAGCCACCAGCCGGTTTCCCTGTTCGGCGACCCGGCGCGCCTGCAGCAGCTGTTTCAGAATCTGCTGCAGAACAGCCTGCGCTACACTGACGCGCCTGGACAGCTCCACATTCACGGGCAAGTTCAGGCGGACAGGCTGGAACTGCTGTTCGACGACACCGGACCCGGGGTGCCGGAATCCGCCCTGCCACATCTGTTCGATCGCCTTTACCGGGTCGACTCGTCCCGGAACCGGGCTTCAGGCGGCGCCGGCCTCGGACTCGCCATCTGCCGCAACATTGTGACGGCCCATGGCGGCCAGATTGATGCGGAACCCTCACCACTTGGCGGTCTGCGCATCCGCATCGCCCTGCCAATCAAAACAGCCTGAACCCGAACTGAATTGCATGCTTCCATCGACTTGGAGAACTGCCTATGAATGCGCCAACCGAAGCCACGATTCTGATCGTTGAAGACGAACCGAAGCTTGCCGAGCTGCTGCAGGACTATCTCAAGAACAGTGGCTACAAGACCCGCTGGCTGGAGCGGGGAGACCTGGTCATCCCGGAGATCCGGGTCCAGGCGCCGGACCTGATTCTTCTGGATGTGATGCTGCCGGGGCGGGACGGCATGGACATCTGCCGGGAACTTCGCACCTTCTCCACCGTGCCCGTCATCATGCTCACCGCGCGGGTTGAGGAAATCGATCGCCTGCTCGGGCTCGAACTCGGCGCGGATGACTATATGTGCAAGCCGTTCAGTCCACGGGAGGTGGTCGCACGGGTCAAGGCCCTGCTACGCCGCCAGCAGTATCAGAATCAACAGCAGCTGCCGGCGGGCCTGCACCTGGACCCGGCATTGCACCAGGCAAAGCTCGACAACGAGTCGCTGGATCTGACGCCCGTCGAGTTCCGATTGCT
>JAEZAA010000189.1 GCA_023430625.1 Pseudomonadota bacterium | reverse complement strand
CCGGCTGCAAAGGACAAGGTTGAAGCCGCCCACAAGAAAGCCTTCGACTTCGTCAACAAGGTCTACAAGAACGTGCCCGTGCTGGACTCCGGCGCCCGTGGCTCCACCAACACCTTCGTGAAGCGTGGCATCGGTGACGTACTGCTGGCTTGGGAAAACGAAGCCTTGCTGTCGCGGTACAAGCTGAAGGAAGGTGAATTCGACATTGTCGTTCCATCCCTCAGTATCCTAGCTGAGCCGCCGGTCACGGTGGTAGACGGCAACGCCAAGAAGCGTGGCACCGAGAAGGTCGCCAAGGCCTACCTGGAGTTCCTCTACTCGCCGGTTGGACAGAAGATCGCGGCTAAGAACTTCTACCGTCCCCTGCACCCGGAACATGCGGATCCCAAGGATCTGGCGCTGTTTCCGAACGTCTCCCTGTTCAAGTTGAATGATGTCTTTGGCGACTGGCAAAACGCTCAGAAGACCCACTTCAACGATGGCGGCCTGTTCGACAAGATCTATCAGCCCTAAGCCAATTGACCTGACTCCACAGACGAGAAGGCAGTTATGTCCACCCCATCGAAGTCAATCCTGCCGGGCTTTCGCCCGGCACTGGGATACACCCTGTTTTACCTGGCGCTGATCGTGCTCATCCCACTGTCAGCCCTTCTTCTAAAAACGCTCCAGCTGAGCTGGGGCGAATTCTGGGCAATCGTGACGGAACCCCGGGTATTGGCATCCTTTAAGGTCAGCCTCTGGACCGCCCTTGTGGCCGCCGCCTTCAACCTGGTGTTCGGCCTGATCATCGCCTGGGTCTTGGTACGGTATCCCTTTCGCGGCAAGAAGATTCTCGATGCGCTGGTGGATCTGCCCTTCGCCCTGCCGACCGCGGTAGCCGGGATCGTCCTCACCGCGGTCTACGCGCCCAACGGCTGGATCGGCCAATGGCTCGAGCCGCTCGGGATCAAACTGGTGTATGTGCCAGCGGGTATCGTGATCGCGCTGATCTTTATCGGTCTGCCGTTTGTGGTGCGCACCGTGGAGCCGATCCTGCAAGAACTCGACCCCAGCATGGAAGAGGCCGCCGCCAGTCTGGGCGCCAGCCGCTGGGCCACGTTCGCGCAGGTGATCTTTCCCAATATCCTGCCGGCCCTGCTGACCGGATTCGCCCTGGCTTTTGCCCGGGGAATCGGCGAATACGGCTCGGTTATCTTTATCGCCGGCAACATGCCGATGGTGTCCGAGATCGTGCCCCTGCTGATCATCACCAAACTGGAGCAGTACGACTACACCGGTGCGACCGCCATTGCGCTGAGCATGCTGGTGCTGTCGTTCCTGATGCTATTGCTGATCAACCTACTGCAATTCTGGACTCGCCGCCGCGCGGGTAAGGATCGGGTACGCGCATGAGCACTGCAGCCGCCACTATTGAAGTCAAAGCGTTGAAAGAGCCGGTGTGGGTACGCTACCTGCTGACTACCCTGGCCATCGGAATTCTCGGACTGTTTCTGATTCTGCCGCTCTTCGCCGTGTTAGCGGAGGCGCTGGATCAGGGTGTGGGCGCCTATCTGGCCGCCCTGGAAGATCCAGATACACGCCATGCCATCTACCTGACCCTGCTGGTGGCCGCCATCGTGGTGCCGCTCAACACGGTATTCGGGGTGGCGGCGGCCTGGGCCATTACCCGCTTCCAGTTCCGGGGCCGCAGCTTCCTGCTGAGCCTGATCGACCTGCCCTTTTCGGTGTCGCCGGTGATCGCGGGTCTGATCTATGTGCTGATGTTCGGCGCCCATGGCTGGTTCGGGCCTTGGCTCGCGGAGCACGACATCAAGATCCTCTTCGCCGTGCCGGGCATTGTGCTGGCCACCCTGTTCGTGACCTTTCCCTTCGTGGCCCGGGAGCTAATCCCCCTGATGCAGGAGCAGGGCCAGGAAGAAGAGGAAGCCGCCCTGACTCTGAGCGCCAGCGGCTGGAAAACCTTCTGGAAAGTGACCCTACCCAATATCAAATGGGGTCTGCTGTACGGAGTGATTCTCTGTAATGCCCGCGCCATGGGTGAATTCGGCGCCGTCTCCGTGGTCTCCGGCCACATCCGCGGCATGACCAACACCCTGCCGCTACAGGTGGAGGTTCTCTACAACGAGTACGAATTCGTGCCGGCCTTTGCGGCAGCCTCCCTGCTTGCGCTGCTGGCCATCATTACCCTGATCGTAAAAAGCTTTTTAGAGTGGCAGCAGGCCCGTCAGCGTCAGGCCGCCAACACCCCGTCTTCCTGAGGATACCGCCATGAGTATTGAACTGGTTCAGATCAACAAGCAGTTCGGCGATTTTACTGCCCTGAACAACATCAACCTGACGGTGCCCGAAGGCGAACTGGTGGCACTGCTCGGTCCCTCCGGTTGCGGCAAGACCACCCTGCTGCGCATCATCGCCGGTCTGGAACAGGCCGACAGCGGCGAAGTCCGCTTCCACGGTCAGGACAAGACCCATGAGCACGTCAAAAACCGGGGCATCGGTTTCGTGTTCCAGCACTACGCCCTGTTCCGCCACATGTCCGTGTTCGACAACGTGGCGTTCGGCCTGCGGGTCAAGCCGCGCAAGGAGCGTCCGACCGAAGCCTTCATCCAGAAGAAGGTGAAGGAACTGCTGGATCTGGTGCAGCTGGGCTGGCTGGCGGACCGCTACCCGGACCAGCTGTCCGGCGGTCAGCGGCAGCGGATTGCTCTGGCCCGTGCACTTGCGGTGGAGCCCAAAGTGCTGCTGTTGGACGAGCCGTTCGGCGCCCTCGACGCCAGTGTCCGTAAGGAACTGCGCCAGTGGCTGCGTCACCTGCACCAGGATCTGCACGTCACCAGTATCTTCGTGACCCATGACCAGGAAGAGGCCATGGAAGTCGCCAGCCAAATCGTTGTCATGAACAAGGGGCGTGTGGAACAGATGGGGCATCCGGACGAGGTGTACGAAAATCCTCGTACCGAGTTCGTGTCCCGCTTCATCGGTAACGTGAACGTGTTCCACGGCCGAGTCAATGATGGCCAGGTGGATCTCGGCCATTGGCGTTTGCCACTGCGCGATGAGATCCAGGACGTCAATCAGGTCTCCGCCTTCGTGCGCCCCCACGATGTGGAACTCACCCGCGATGGAGCAGCGGGTCTTCCCGCAGTGCGGGTTGAGCATATCCAGCCGGTCGGCAGCGTGATCCGGATTGAACTGAAGCTGACAGAAACCGCGCAGGCCGATCCGATTCAGGTGGAAATTCCGCGGCGCGACTATGAGGCATTGTCCCTGCGTGCCGGTGAGCAGATGTATCTGCGGCTGCTGCATGGACGGGTGTTTCCGACCACACAGGCGGCGGGTTAAGCACCCGCCTGGTACCACCGGTTGAGGAAGCACTCCAGCGTTTCCTCAACCGGTATGCCCGTTGCCAGCAACGGTGCCGCCAACCGGGCAGTCAGCGCACCTGGATGTCGTGCAATCGGTTGCACCACCACACGCGCTTCGCATTCGCCTGAAGTCTTCTCCAGACAATGCGCCTTACCTTCGTCAATTCCTACCGATACACCGCAGGCTGCCAATCCACCAGCAACTCTTCATCAGTGGCAAATCGCACCAGGTGGTCTGCCATCACCTTTTGGCCCGTCGCAAGATCTTCGTCACTGTTCGCCTCTACGGTCATGGAGAGGACCACGTCGTTCGCCGTTAAGAAAATGTCGCCGAACGGAAAATGGATCTCGCCCCGATGGTCGTCAAACTCTGCCTCGACTTTGTGTCCGAAATGACGGCATAGCTTTTTGAGGTTGATCGAGGCTTTGGCCGTATTGATGTGAGCAATCGAGCTTGGCATTCAGAAACTCCTTAAAGGGTCCAGTAAGGGAGCGTCTATGCGCCCATCCTTGCAGGCAAACCGGGAAAGAACCGTGGTTAATGATAACTATTCTTATTACCAAAGACTATCGGATTTTCTACTTCCCGCTTTCTCTCGTTTGCTTACGAGACAAGGTGCCCAATTTCACCTCCAAACAAATCCAAGACTCGTAGCCGGCCCTTTCGCGTAGCTGTGTTAGAATCTGCGCCTGTGTGCGTGAAATACGCGTACTTCAGCGGTGCCCCAACGGTGTCCCCAAAGGACAGCGTCGGGTGATTCTCGATGTCCTTAGGTGCTTTTCGGTGCAAATTTTAGACAGCATGCTTACCCAAAACCTCTCCCAACTGGCTGATAAAAAAGGGAATAGTCTGGATAGACGCTTCTGCGTAGCTCCAATGATGGACTGGACGACCAGGGACTACCGCTATTTCGCCCGCCTCCTGACCAAGCATGCGCTGCTCTATACGGAGATGGTGACCACCGGCGCCATTCTCCACGGCGACCAAGCACGCTTTCTCGATTTTGACGCCGCCGAACATCCCCTCGCCCTCCAGCTTGGCGGCAGCAATCCGCGGGAACTTGCCGAATGCGCCCGTATTGCCCAGGACTGGGGTTACGACGAGGTGAACCTCAATGTCGGCTGCCCCAGCGACCGGGTTCAGAACCATATGATCGGTGCCTGCCTGATGGGACATCCCGGCATTGTGGCGGACTGTATCAAGGCCATGCAGGACGTCGTCGATATTCCCGTCACCATCAAGCATCGCATCGGGATCGATGACCAGGATTCTTACGGCGAGCTGTGCGAGTTTATCGCCACAGTCGAAGCCACCGGCTGCCGTACCTTTATCGTGCATGCCCGCAAGGCCATCCTGAGCGGGCTCAGCCCCAAGGAAAACCGCGAAATTCCGCCCCTGCGCTATGAGGTGGTGTATCAGCTCAAACGGGACTTCCCGCACCTGGAAATCCTGATCAACGGCGGCATCCAGTCCATTGAAAGCTGTCAGCAGCACCTGGCCCAGGTTGATGGCGTCATGGTTGGGCGCGAGGCCTATCAGCGTCCCTGGCTCCTTCATGAAGTGGACCGCTCGCTATACTTACAGGAGGACTGCGCGACGCCGAGTCGCGAGCAGGTGGTCGATCTTCTGATCCCCTATATGGAAGCCCGCATCCGGGATGGCGCCTCCTTCTGGCACATTGCGCGCCATGTATTGGGCCTCTACCATGGAGAGCCCGGCGGTAAGCAGTTCCGGCGCCTGCTCTCCGTAGAAGGCCCCCGCCCCCAGGCCACGCCCGCACTTTTGCGGCAAGCGGCAACGCTGGTTCAGGAGGCGCGCCAACGCCAGGCTGACTGGGATGCCGGCAGGCCCGACGCGGGACAACCGCCCGCGGCAGCGACAGGCACTTTATAAAATGGAATCCTGAACAAGCACCAGGATGGAATCTGACAAACAGACGCTCAAGGCTATGGAGTCGTATGAATAGTAAGTTGCAACAGTTGCGGAACATGACCACGGTCGTTGCCGATACCGGCGACATCGAGGCCATTCGCCGGCACCGCCCGGAGGACGCAACCACCAATCCCTCGTTATTGCTGAAAGCCGCCGAACTGCCCGATTATGCCCCCCTGCTCGCCCAGGCGCGCGAATTCAGTCAACGCCAGGGCGGCGGCGACCAGGCCCGCCGCCACAATCTGTGCGACCACCTGGCCGTCAGCATTGGCAGTGAAATTCTCAACGTCGTGCCGGGACTGGTCTCCACTGAGGTGGACGCCCGGCTGTCATTTGATACTCAAGCCACGCTGGAACGTGCCCGTCGCCTGGTGGAGCTTTACCGTCAGCGGGATGTGGACCCCAGCAGGATTCTGATCAAGATTGCCGCCACCTGGGAAGGCATTCAGGCCGCCAAAGTGCTGGAGCAGGAAGGCATCCGTTGCAACCTGACTCTATTATTTGGCTTCGCCCAAGCCGTCGCCTGCGCCGAGGCCGGGGTGTTTCTGATCTCGCCCTTTGTCGGCCGCATTCTGGACTGGTACAAGGCGAACACCGGCCAGGACTACAGTGCTGCGGAAGATCCTGGCGTGCAGTCGGTGACCCGGATCTACCGCTACTACAAAGGCAATGGCATTCCCACCGTGGTAATGGGCGCCAGCTTTCGCAATACGGGCGAAATTGAAATGCTCGCTGGCTGCGACAGACTGACCATCAGCCCCCAGCTCATGAGCGAACTGGATCAGGATCAAGGCAGCCTGCAACGGCGTCTCACAGCCGATCTGCCTGCTGACCAGGACCGCCTCAGCCTGACCGAGGCGGAATTCCGCTGGCAGTTGAACGAAGAACAGATGGCTACGGAGAAGCTGTCCGATGGCATCCGGCGCTTCGCCGCAGATCAGATTCTGCTGGAGAATCTGCTGGCGAAAACACTCCAGCCATAGAGAACCAGGGGTGAATGGTGGAGGTGCTGCAACTACGCCCCCACCTGAAACCCATTGACCCGGAAGACGCGACGCATGCTGAATCGAATCAAACGATTTTTCGATCAACACCTGGAAGCTAAAACCGAACCGGCGTCCCTGGAGCATCGCCTTCACCTGGCGGCTTGCGCACTCCTGCTGGAAGTGGCGCGGATGGATGAACATGTGGGTGACGCCGAGCTAGAAACCATTGCACGAGCCTGTCAGCGCTTGCTTGGACTCGCCGATGACGAAGTCCGGGATGTGATGGAACTGGCACGGGAAGAAGCCAAAGAGGCGACGTCTCTGTACCAGTTCACCAACCTGATCCACGAGCACTACACCGAGGACCAGAAATTCGCCCTGCTGCAACTGATGTGGGAAGTGGCATTGGCCGACAACCAGGTGCAGGCGCTCGAGGAGCACATGATCCGGCGCGTGGCCGATTTGCTCTACATCCCACATGCCCGCTTTACCCAGGCACGCCATCTGGCGGAGG
>JAEZAA010000314.1 GCA_023430625.1 Pseudomonadota bacterium | reverse complement strand
GTGCCGGCCTGGTCGCTGGGGTTCTGTGTCGCGATGACGAAAAACGGGGAGGGAAGCGGGCGGGTTTCGCCTTCGATACTAACCTGGCGCTCCTCCATGGCCTCCAGCAGAGCGCTCTGGGCCTTGGGCGTGGCGCGGTTGATTTCGTCCGCCAGCACAACCTGGGAGAAGACGGGGCCGGGATGAAAGACGAACTCGTTGCGGTTGCGGTCGAACAGGTTGATCCCCAGGACATCCGCTGGTAGCAGGTCGCTGGTAAATTGGATACGCTTGTAGGAGAGGCCGAGCACCTTGGCCAGCGCGTGGGACAGCGTGGTCTTGCCCATCCCGGGCAGGTCTTCGATCAGCAGATGGCCGCGACAGATCAGGCAGGCAAGCGCCAGACGAATCTGGCGCTCCTTACCCAGCAGCACCTTGCCAACTTCATTCACCAGGTTGTCGAGGACTGCTTTCATGGGTGTTACTGCCTCCATCTTAGCGCTATCGGAATACTATTTGCCGCTCTCGAAGTGCGTTTCGCGGTCCTTTGCCGGCGACCTCAACTAGTCGATATAACGTTTGGTCAGATCCCCATAGGCGTCGACCCGACGGTCACGCAGGAAGGGCCAGATCCGGCGCACGTCTTCGGAGCGCTGAAGGTCGAGGTCAACAACCAGGTTGCAGGAGTCGCTGGCATTGGCGTGGGCCAGGAATTCGCCCTGCGGTCCGGCGACAAAGCTGTTGCCCCAGAACCGGGTACCGGGTCCCTGATTGGATGGATCGGGCTCGTCCCCAATTCGATTGGCGACCACGACCGGCAGACCATTGGCGACCGCGTGGGCGCGTTTAATGGTGATCCAGGCGTCCAGCTGGCGCTGACGTTCGGCGTCGGTGTCGCGCGTATCCCAGCCAATGGCGGTGGGATAGATCAAAAGATCCGCGCCGGCGAGGGCCATCAAGCGGGCACCTTCCGGATACCACTGATCCCAGCACACGAGCACGCCCAGTTTGCCGACACTGGTCTGAATGGGGCGGAAGCCTGCCTCGGCACCGGCATCGCCCGGCGTGAAGTAGAACTTCTCATAGAAGCCCGGATCGTCCGGGATGTGCATCTTACGATAGGTGCCGGCGATCGAGCCGTCTTTCTCGAAGACCACCGCGGTGTTGTGGTAGAGGCCGGGCGCACGACGTTCGAACACGGAGCCTACGAGCACCACCTGGTGCTCTTTGGCGAGCTTGCCAAGGAAATCTGTCGATGGGCCAGGAATAGTCTCGGCCAAATCGAAACAGCCGACGTCCTCGGTCTGACAGAAATAATGGGTGCAATGCAGCTCCTGTAACACCACAAGCTGCGCACCTTGCTTGGCGCAGTCGGCGACGGCCTGGGCGCTGATGGCCAGGCTGCGCTCCTTATCCGGGTGGGCAAGCTGCTGTACGGCCGCGACTTTCAGGGTTTTCTTGGGCAAGGTCGTCTGGGGCATTTAGAGAACTCCCGCAGGTATCTGCATGGTGACACAATGGAGACTGCCGTGTTGTTCGATCAGCGGACGGCAGTCGATACCCACAATCTCGCGATCGGGGAAGCAGGTTGCCAGCGCCGCCAGGGCAGGCGCATCTTCCGGTACGCCATAGGTCGGCACCAGCACTGCCTGATTCATGATCAGGAAATTGGCGTAGGTTGCCGGCAGCCGCTCGCCCTCCGCACTGTACTGCGCGGTCGGCATGGGCAAGGGAACCAGCCGATAGGGCTCTCCTTGGACCTGACGAAAGGCTTTAAGTTCGTCTTCCATCGCCTTGAGGGCCGAATAGTGAGGATCGGACGTGTCTTCGCAGCGCACATAGCTGATCGTCTGGGCATCACAAAAGCGCGCCAGGGTATCCACGTGGCTGTCGGTGTCGTCACCTTCCAGATGGCCATGATGCAGCCAGAGTACGCGCTCAACGCCGAGCAGGCGTTGCAGGGTCGCTTCGATGTCCTGTTGGCTTTGCTCACTGTTGCGGGTGTCGGTAAGCAGGCAACCCGCTGTCGTCAGCAGGGTGCCGACGCCATCAGATTCGATGGAGCCGCCCTCCAGAATGAAGTCGATATCAGCCATCTCGGTCGGGCCAAACGCGCCCTGTTGCTTTAGGGCACGATTGATCTGGTCGTCCTTAGAGGCGCCAAACTTGCCACCCCAGGCATTGAAGCGGAAGTTCAGAAGAACAGGGCGCTGGTCCTGGTAAACGGTAATGGGGCCATGATCACGTGCCCAGGTGTCATCGGCAGGCACTTCGTAGAGGGTGAAGTTTTCTTCCGCGACGCCGTCCGCCAGCAGGCTTTCGCGAATGCGCGGCAGCAACCTGGCGTCCTGACAGCTGATGATCAGTTTCTGGCGCAATCCGATTTCACGGGCGAGGTCGCGGTAGACCCGCTCAACATCGGGCAAAAGTGGCGCCCAATCGGTCTCGCGGTGAGGCCAGGTCAGCATGATGGCGGATTGGGGAGCCCACTCGGCGGGCAGGACAACATTGTTCACGGCAGCTTCCAATACAGGGTGGGCGATGCCGCCTCCGCGCAACCCTTCAAGCAAGCCGATGACGCCAGGACCACGTTAATAAGAGGATCCTTGCAACCAGAAACTGGGCTTTCAAAGAGGGTGTTCGGGGCTTATTCGCCAGGTTTGTGGTGGCGTACGGCGTGGATAACCGAATCGCGCTCGAAATATACCGTGAACTCACCGTAGCGCCAAACGGAAATTGGCGGCGTGCCCGGCGCGGATTGTACGGATGTGGGTTCGCCGAAGCGCTGGCGAACGTCGGCCGTGCTCAGGCCTCGTGCCGGCAACGGCTTGGCGTTCTTGGGAGCTTGCTCGGAGACGTAGATTTTCAGGGTGTCGCCCTGTGTCCGGTCGGACTCAGGCGGAACATTGGCGGTATCGGCCTGGACATGAGCAGCGCCGGCCAATAGCAGGACTGGAATGAACGGTTTCATGAGTCGCCTCCTGACAGGGAATGAGTGCAAAGGAATCGATGCCGAATGGTATCGAACCGAAAGGGTCTGTTCAGTCGCCTTCAAGACGATGACGCCGCGCTTCCTGCTGCTTGCGCAGGATATGGCGGGCCAGCAGCTGGCGTTGGGAGTCGTCGAGATCGACGAACTCCAGATGCAGTTGATAGGCGTCCCCATCCGTCTGGGATGACAGAACCCGACCGGTCAACAACAGGCCGCAAAAACTCGGCAGCAGAATCATCTTCATCTGCAGTCGGGCATCGACCGGGTAATCTGTGGGCGAGCGAAACGACAGGCCGCCTTCACTGAGGCTGACATCCTGTAGTGACGCCGGGTCGATCGGGTCGTTGACCAGCGCCAGAGTCCGGCAGAGGGAATCGAGCTTGCGATTGAGCAGCTTCAGGTAGGCGCCAAGGCGGCGGTCGCTTTCGGTGATCCCTCGCAGTAGGGCCTGGGATTCGGAATCCAGCAGTTGAAACTCGCTGATCAATTGGTATTGGGCTGATAGCTCGAAAAAACTGGCAAAGTCCGGGCGGTCGCCGGACAGGGGCTGTACTTCAAGCGATACCTGATCGGTCACCCGAAAATAATTGCGACGATTGCTCGCTGAGTCAGGGATACCGCCTGAGGCCGTCTGCGGCGCGTCTTCGCCTGGCGCCCTGTTGCTGCTATCGACCATTCCACACCTTATCTGCACCTTATCTGCTGCTCGTACCTGCATCCTGGGCATGGTCGGTGCTCTGGTATATCCGCAATGCGGTGGCCACGACCCGCTCCAGCGGCTCTTGGTAATTTCCTAATGACCAGCTTAGCGCAATATGGTGAGTGGCGCCGATCAAACCGACTGCCAGAAGGCGGGTGCTCAGGCCCTGACGTGACAGATTGGGGTAAAGGCTTTCCACGGTGCCGTGCAGCAGCTTGGCAAATTCATCCATGAACTGCCTGGCGGCCGTTTCCGTATATTGGCTGACCATGAAGATCTCGACCAGCAGAATGCGGCCGATCCTGGGATCATCCCGCATGGTGCGAAAATAGGCCGTCAAGGCGGCCTCGGCAATCGCGGTGGGTGTGTTCTCGGCTTGCCTCAGCGCGCTGAGAATATTCGTGCGCAACAGGCCGCCGAGCTCGGTGCCGACGGCAATGAAGAGCGCCTCCATGCCCTCGAACTCCTGGTAGAAGTAGCGCTGGGTCAGGCCCGCGCGGGCACAGAGGCTGCGAATAGTGGTGGCGGCATAGCCGTTGCGCCCGAACTCCTCGATACCGGCGGCAAGGAAGCGCGCGCGCCGCTCGGCGCGCCGCTGTTGCGCGCTCTGCCCAGCGTAGGGACGGCTCATGGTGCTAGCGGTCGGAACCGGCATGGGCGGCAATGGCCTCGGCGATAATGGGCCAGGCCGCCATGTCATGGCCCATGCCTTCGATCACCTGCAACTTGGCGTTGGGGATCTTGGCGGCTGTATCCCGTCCCGCTGCCAATGGCAGGAGAGGGTCTTGTGCGCCATGAATCACCAGGGTGGGGCAGCGGATGTGGGCCAGGTCGGCCGAGCGGTCGCCACTGGCGAAGATGGCCGCCATCTGGCGGGCGATACCCCGAACGCACCGGGAGCGTTGGATGTTGCGCCTGATTTCCTGGCGTCGCTCCTCAGGGTCCATGGGAAAGCCGGGGGAACCGAGAATGCCAAAGACCTTGATTTGATGCTCCACGATCGCTTCCAGCTCCTTGCTTTTCGGCTTACTTAGCAGGGCGCGGGTGGCCTTGGTCGTGGGGCCTGGAAGGCGGCGGCAGCCAGTGCTGGACATGATCGAGGTGAGCGTCAGAACACGGTCGGGAAAATGGCTCGCCAGCGTCTGGCCGATCATGCCACCCATGGAAGCGCCGACTACATGGGCGCGGAAAATTCCCAGCGCATCCAGGAGTCCAGCCGTATCGCGTGCCATGTCATGCAGGGTATAGCCAGCCTCGACCGGCAGGCCCAACCGATGTCGTAGCGCATTCATGGGCACATTGGGTATGGGCAGCCAGTCCGCCTTGGTGGATAAACCCGCATCACGGTTATCAAAGCGAACCACGCGGAAGCCCTGGCGTACCAGCGCCTCGCAGAAAGGGTCGGGCCAGGCGGTGAGCTGCATACCCAGGCCCATGATCAGCAAGATCGTGGGGGCACTCGTGTCGCCAAGTGATTCATAGTGTAGGCGCAGGCCATTGCTGTAGACCGTGCCTTCCGTGCAATTGTAGGGAGCGGATGCCAAAAGGGATTGAGTGGCCATGGAGAGCTTCTTTTCTGGATCGGAAACAGGGGCTATAGGCGACGCAAACTGGGACCGGCACCTGATATTTCTAGGCGACCGGTCCAACCGCTACATCGGTTTTGATTGCATCAACATTAGCGCATCATGGTGCGACGCGCGGATGCGGTGACCAGGCGCTGATAGGTGCCTGGCAGGATACGCTGCAGAACGTCGAGTGCCTGGGCGTCGCGTCCCACCAGCACCCGGCGCGCATTACGCTGAACGCCCTTGAGGATGATTTCCGCCGCTTTTTCCGGCGGCATGCCGAGCATTTTCTCAAAGCCCTTGCGGCTGCGCTCCAGGTTGGTTACACCGAGATCCTTCAGGCTTTCGTCAACCCGTGCCGCCTTGGCGATGTTGGTGCGGATGCCGCCTGGGTGTACGCAGGTGGCGCTGACCGGTACGCCGCTCAGCTCCAGTTCCTGGCGCAGGGATTCGGTATAACCGCGCACGGCGAACTTGGTGGCGTTATAGGTGCTTTGGCTGGGAATCGCCACCAAGCCAAACAGACTGGACAGGTTGATGATGTGGCCATCACCGGACGCCTTCAGGTGGGGGAGAAATGCCTTGGTGCCGTGCACCACGCCCCAGAAGTTGATGCCCATGATCCATTCGAAATCGTCGTAACTGGTGCCTTCAATCGATGCGCTATGGGCGACGCCGGCATTGTTGAAAATCAGGTTGCATTTGCCGTGATCGCGTACGACTTCATCCGCCCAGGCATACACCTGGTCACGCTTGGCCACATCGACCCGTGCGGTAGTTACCTTGACGCCGAGTGCGCTGGCCTGGCGCGCGGTTTCCGCCAGTCCTTCCTCATTCACATCGCTCAGGGCAAGATGACATTGGCGGCGGGCCAGCGCCAGCGCCAGAGTTCGTCCCATGCCAGATCCGGCACCCGTGATAGCTGCAACCTTGTTTGCAAACGATTTCATGAATGACCCTTTTTCTTTATGTGGTGATGGAGAAACATGCTGTTGATGCCGAAACCCTGCGCTTGAAACCTGCCCAGGCCTTTATAACGGGAGGGAGCAGCTCAAACTGACATCGGGTGTTGTCACTATGTATATGACACTGATTGATGTCAAGGTTGTTGCGGCCCGACTGTGAACCCGTTTGCGCCGCCGCGCTATACCCCATTGGGCAAATCCGCTACACTCGCGCCATTTGGGGCGTCGCCGTTGGCTGTCACGGCGGTACCACCGGTTCCAGGAGAAGTGATCTCGCCTCTATGTTCAAACCCTATACCGTATTCATCGGCGCCCGCTATACGGCGGCCAAACGCCAGAACCACTTTATTTCCTTCATCTCGCTGAGTTCCATGATCGGGCTGATGCTGGGGGTTGCGGTGTTGATTACCGTGCTTTCGGTCATGAATGGCTTCGACCGGGAGTTGCGCCAACGCATTCTGGGCATGGTGTCCCATGCCTCGATCCATGGCTATCAGCCCATCGACGATTGGGAAGTGATTCGTGACCGCGCCTTGGCCCGCCCGGAGATTGCTGGTGCTGCGCCCTTCATTCATGAGCAGGGAATGGTGACGGCACGTGGCAACGTGCAAGGCGTCATGTTGAGCGGAATTCTGCCCGATGCGGAAGCGCAGGTCTCCATCATCGACGAGAACATGGTGATGGGCAAACTGCAGGATCTGCAGCCAGGCGAGTTCGGTATCGTCATCGGCGAGTTGCTGGCTCACCACCTGGGGGTGAGGCCAGGGGATAAGCTCACCATCGTATTGCC
>JAEZAA010000281.1 GCA_023430625.1 Pseudomonadota bacterium | reverse complement strand
TGCTGGCCTACATCTTTTGGTTGCAGGGCGTGCAGACCTTAGGCCCAGGGCGGGCTGCCCTGTACTTCAATCTGGTCCCGGTGTTCACGCTGCTGGTGGGGATCGGTCTGGGGGATTTGCCACGGCCGGCGCAGTTGGTGGGTATGGTGCTGGTGATGCTCGGGGTGTTGATTGGCAATGGCGTGATTCTGCCCCGGCTCTTTTCGAAGCGCTCCAACGTTGAATTGGCACCGAAGTGAAGCCGTCTCCCCAGCAGGCATCCTTGTGCCGAGTAGGGCAGTCCCGTTTTGCATGACAACAAACCTGACTCTCTGTAGTCTTCGAGGTCGACGATAGTGGACAGGAGAGTGTTAACAGCATGAGTACACCCAAACCCGTTCATGCCTTCGGGTCGGATGCACTGGCCGATCACGATGCGGTCGAGCTGGCCCGGTTGATCCGCACCAAGGAGTTAAGCCCGCGGGAAATAACCGAAGCTGCGATTGCGCGTGCCGAGAAGGTCGAGCCGCTGATCAATGCCATCGAATTTGCCTGTTTCGAGCGGGCCCTGAATGAGGCTGCGCAGCCGAAAACAGGCTTTTTTGCCGGTGTTCCCACCTTCATCAAAGACAATGCGCCAGTGGCGGGGTTGCCGACCCGGCACGGCACGGCCGCCATCAGGGCCACGCCGGCGCGCCGTAGCGGTGCCTATGCCCGCCAGTACCTGGCTCAGGGGTTTATCACCCTGGGAAAAAGCAGGCTACCTGAGTTTGGCTTTAATGCGACGACGGAGCCGGCTCATGGGGCGCCTGCCCGTAATCCCTGGAACCTGGATTTTTCAACCGGCGCCTCGTCGGGTGGCTCGGCGGCCCTGGTGGCGGCCGGCGTGGTGCCTATTGCCCATGCCAATGACGGAGGCGGTTCGATCCGGATTCCCGCCGCCTGCTGTGGACTGGTCGGCTTGAAGCCGAGCCGTGGTCGGCATGTGGATTCGGAGCAGGCCAGGTCATTGCCGATCGGGATCGTCAGCGAAGGCGTGGTGACCCGCAGTGTGCGGGACACCGCCTATTTTCACGCCGAGGCAGAGCAGTATTACCGTAACCCGTCGTTGCCCGCGATTGGTTGGGTGGAAGGGCCCAGCCAACGTCGGCTGCGGATCGGGTTGGTGGTGGATTCCATTACGGGCTATGCAACGGATCCGGCGACGCGGGAGGTGGTGGAGCGAACCGCGTCCTTACTGGAGTCGCTTGGGCATCGGATCGAGCCGGTCACCTTGCCGGTTGAGCAGTCGTTTGTGGAAGACTTCACCCTGTACTGGGCCATGCTGGCCTATCTGACTCGAAAAGCAGGCCGCCTGGTGCTGGATCGCAGCTTCGATGCCCGCCAACTGGACGGCCTGAGTCTGGGGCTGTCGGATCTGTTCCGTCGGAACTTCTACAAGACGCCTCTGTTTATAAGGCGGTTGCGGAAGTTCGAGGCCTTAAACGCGCAATTCTTTACGCAGTACGACCTGGTGTTGTCGCCTGTACTCGCCCACACCACGCCACGTCTGGGTTACCTGGCGCCCACCGTGCCGTTCGAGGAATTGCTCGACCGCCTCATGCGCTATGTGAGCTTCACGCCCATGGCAAACGTGTCGGGAGCGCCCGCGTTGTCGATGCCGATGGGACGCACTGCGGACAATCTGCCGGTGGCGGTGCAGTTGTCGGCCGCCCATGGTCAGGAGCGAACCCTGCTGGAAGTAGCCTATGAGCTGGAGCAGGCCAGATCCTGGCAGCCCATTCAGGCGTTGGGCGACGATCTGGCGTTGCACGCAGTCTAGAATTGCACGCCGTCTAGTTGAAGGCGGGTGTAGCCTGGGCCTGAGTTAGGAAAGGAGCCGCCTGAGCATACGCTGCACCCAGGTCCAGCGATTGATGACCAGGGCACTGAAGATCAGGGTGCAGCCCAGGAATTGGGTACGACTCATGGCTTCGTCAAACCAAATCGATGCCAGCAGCGCGGTCCAGATTGGTTCCAGCATCATGATCACGGCTGCGTGACTGGCGGGCGTCAGGCCCTGGGCCAGAATCTGCAAAAAGAACCGCAGGCAGGTGGCGAGTACCACGCTGGCCAGCAGCCAGGTCCAGATCTCCGGCGACACCTGCTGTGGCCAGGTCTCGAACAGGCCAGACAACGTCAGCGACAGAATGCCAACGACTGTCAGCTGAATCGCGCTCAGGGCCACGGCCGGCACCTGAGCCACGATCCGTGAGTTGAGGTTGAAACTCAGGGCGAACATCACCGCCGATGTCAGATAGTAGATCTGGCCGGCTTCAAAGCGAAATCCCTGATCCAGCGAAAGGCAGGCCAGCCCGCTCAGTGCCACGGGCAGGGCGATCCAGGTATTGGGCGGCAGCGTGTCGCGAAAGATCCAGCGTGCCATTAGCGGCACCAGCACGAGCCCAAGGCTGGTGATGAAGGCGCCTTCCCCTATATGGGAGCCATGGCGCAGTCCCATGATCCAGAACGCCATGGCGCCTGCGAACAACAAGCCGACCGCCGCTGAGCGCAGCAGGCCCTGGCGGTTGGTCTGGCGCAGTGCCTGTGTGCCGGCCACGCCCAGTATCAGACCCGCCAGCAGAAAACGCCCACCAATGAATAGCAGCGGGGGAAGGCCCGTCAGGGCTTCCTTGGAGAAGATCCAGCCGGCTGCCGCCAGAAGCGTGACGGAAAGCAGGAGCAAGTCAGCCTTGAGCTGACTTTCAGGGGAATGCATGGATACACCTTGGCATGCAGTGAGAAAAACGAATTAGGCTCCCCAGAGGGCAGCGCGCCTACCTTAAGGGAAATCGCCGACCGGGGCTATGGAGATAACTACGGCCCGTCCGTCGGTTTGGCGAGCGCGCTGCCAATGCGCCGGATGGCGTTGCCCGTGGCCTGTTCGGTGGCCCGCTGGAAGGCCTGCACCACCGCGCTCAGGCGGTTGCTTTCAGCGGTGACGTCGATCCGTTCCACAAAGCTGGTCACCGCTTGGCGGCGGGCGATGTCGGTTAGGGTGAAGGCAAGCTTGAGGTTGACGGTGGGTGGCTCGTCATCCGACTCGTATTCCGCCTGGAAGTCCTGGATGTGGACATCGAGCCGGTAATTATGCCCGGCAAAGCGGGTGTCGCCGGTCACGGATTGCACCAGATCCTGGTTCTGGACACTGTCGATCAAATAAAAGCGCAGCAGCTCTGGAATGGGTGCCGCCCAGCGGGCCCGGGCGTAGTAGCCGAGCTGGTGGTTGGGGCGCAGCAACGGGATCAGTTCTTGTTGCAGGCCGGGGCTGGCGCTGGGGCGCGCCACTACCAGGTTGACCGGTTGGCGCGGTTGCTTGATCTGGTCCACGGGCAAGGGCCGCAGGCTGTAGATCTGGGAGGCCGGTGGCGGCGTGACGATGGTGTTGCAGCCGCCTGCCAGCAGGCACAGAAGGCTCAGCAGTAGCGGTCGAACCCTGATGGAAAACAGGTGCGCGATCATGGGTCGATCTCCAATCTCTCGACGTTGGCGGGGATGATGATTTGCGATGGGTTACGCTGCAGGGAGTCGGCCAGTTCCTGGATCTCCTGGGCGGCGAGCCGGCTCTCCGAAATCAGCAGGCTGAATTCCGGCAGTGCTTCGTTCACGAACTGGGTCACGCCATCGCGGTTTTCGCTCACCATGCTTTCCAACTGTTCGGAGATACGCGCCAGGTTGCGGGCCGTCACCTCGACGTTTTCCACGGTGGCGACGATATCCGGCTCCAGGGTTTGGGTGGTGCGATTGAGGGACTGGGCGGTGGCGTTCAGGTGGGTGATCGTCTGCCGGGTATCCTTGAGCAGTTGGGTCAGCTCGTCGAGAGCGGGTGTCAGTCCCGCGGCGGCCTGATCGGCCTGCGCCAGGATGGAGCTGATATGACGCACGTTGTCGTCGCTGAACAGCTTGTTGACGTTGCGGGTGACCTGCGTCACTTCCTCCAGCAGCGCCGGCGCGCCTTCCATCAGCTTATCGAACTGGGACTCGCGGGCCTGCAACTTGGGCGGGCCCGGCTGGCTGTGATCCAGCGGCTCGCCTGGTTCCTTGCCGGGGCTCAGGCTGACGAACGAAAGCCCGGTCAAACCCTGCATCTCCACACTGGCGACCGTGGTGGTGCGCAGCGGCGTGTTCTCGCGGATGTCGAGCAGGACCTCGATGTGATCACCATTGTCGGGCACCAGCCGGATGTCATAGACGCGGCCTACCTTGAGTCCCTTGTAGCGGACCTGGCTGCCTTTGGTCAGGCCACGCACGCTGCCCTGGAACTCTACGGAATAGCGGCGGACATCGTCGCGTTCCTTTGACACGGCGAGCCAGATCACGAAATAGCCACCGATGGCGGTGACCAGCAGGATGAAAAGACCGACTGCGAAAAAATGTCTTTCCTTAAACACGGGAGACTCCGTTGGCTTGAGCGGCCCGCGAGCGTGGGCCATGGAAATATTCCTGGATCCAGGGATGGGGATGCGCCAGCAGCTCATCCAGCGTGCCCACGACCAGGGAGCGATCCACCAGCACCGCGACCCGGTCGCAGATGCGGAACAGGGTGTCCAGGTCGTGGGTGATCATGATCACCGTCAGGTTCAGGTGCTGCTGCAGGTAACTGATCAGGGCATCGAATTCAGCGGCGGCGATGGGGTCGAGCCCGGCGGTGGGCTCGTCCAGAAACAGCAGGCTGGGGTCGAGGATAATCGCCCGTGCCAGTGCCGCCCGTTTTCTCATACCGCCGGACAGCTCGGACGGATACTTGTCGGCGGCTTCCTCGGTGAGCCCCACCATTTTCATCTTCAACAGAGCCAGTTCACGACGCAGTTCCGGTGAAACACGGGTGTAAACCCGAATGGGCACCTCGATGTTATCCGCCACCGTCAGCGACGAGAACAGGGCACCGTTCTGGAACAGCACACCGGAGCGATATCGAATCTGGCGGGCGACGCTGGCGCGGGCGGTGGTGATATCGGAGCCTTCGATTTCGATGCAGCCAGCACTAGGCCGCTGCAGGCCCAGCATGGTGCGCAGCAGCACCGATTTACCGGTGCCGGAGCCACCTACTAGCCCCAGTACTTCCCCCCGTTGTACGTCCAGGTTGAGGCCGTCGTGGACCAGTTGACGGCCGAAGCGATTGACCAGGTTTCTGACGCGGATAATCGGTTCCATCAAATGCCCAGCCTGGAGAAGAAAATTGAGAAAATGGCGTCCGCCATGATCACCAGGAAGATGGACTGGACCACCGCCACCGTGGTCTGCCGGCCCAGATCTTCCGCCGAGCCCGATACCTGCATGCCGCGCAGGGTGCCGACGGTGGCGATCAGCAGGGCAAAGAAGGGCGCCTTGATGAGGCCGACCCACCAGCTCCAGAGCGAGATGGACTGCTCGATGCGGTTCAGGAACTGCTCCAGCGGAATATCCAGCAAGGTGTAGGACAAGAGTGCCGCGCCGCCCAGGCCAAAGAAATTGGCCAGTACCGTCAGCAGGGGCAAGGCAACCACCAATCCCAGGATCCGGGGCACGACCAGCACGGCATAAGGATCGAGGCCAATGGTGCGCATGGCATCTACTTCCTCATTGATTTTCATCACGCCCAGCTGGGCGGCAAAGGCACTGCCGGAGCGGCCGGCGACCATGATGGCGGTCAGCAGCACGCCCATTTCCCGCAACACGGAGACGGCGACCAGATCAATGGTAAAGATGTCGGCGCCGAAGCGCTGTAGTTGGTAAGCCCCCTGATAGGCCAACACGACGCTGATCAGAAACGCAATCAAGCAGACGATGGGAATGCCTTGAATGCCCGTTTGATAAATCTGTTGGGAGATGGCGCCAATCTGCAGATTGCGCGGACGCAACAGGTTACTCACCAGGGTGGTCACCGCGCGGCCAAAGAACTGGATCATGTAGAACAGATCCTTGCGTTCATCCACCGCCCAGCGCCCGAGGGCGATCACGGGCTGTGCCCACCAGGCTGGCTGGCGCGACGGCAGGGGCTGCAACGGGGCATCGCCCGTCACTTCACGGAGGAATTCAAGTCGCTCGTCCGCTGTTAGCTCGACCTGCAGTCCACGCGCCTGGGCCCGGTGCAGAATCCGGATGATCAGCCAGCCCCCGGACAGGTCCATGTCGGTCACACCCTGGGTGTCGATCCGGATCTGTTTGTGGGGATGCAGGATCAGGTCTCGCAAGGCGCGCTCCAGCTCCTGCAGGTGATCAATGGTCCAGGGCCCGTGCAGGCGAATGAACTGACGTTCCGCATCTTCCTCGTTATGAATTGAATCGACTGCTGCGCGTTTCATAGCTTCCTGATGCTCGTTTCAGCGGGCGCCTCTGGTGTCGGCTGCAAACGATAAGTTCGTCAAAAACTGAATGTCTTTGTTATACAGAAAGATAGATTTTCTTACGTTTGGAAGCTAGTAGGGTAATGCCGATAACGATTTACATCAGGCGCGGCGTGCCAATGTGGTAGCCCTGGGCGTAGTCGACCCCGATGTCCCGCAGGCGGTCCACCACGGCTTCGGTGCCCGCGAACTCGGCAATGGTCTGCTTGCCCATGATGTGGCCGATCTCGTTGATGGAGCGCACGATCGCCAGGTTGTCGCCGTCATCCAGCACGTTCTCCACGAAGGAGCCGTCGATCTTGAGGTAATCCACGGGCAACATCTTCAGGTAGGTGAAGGACGCCATGCCGGTGCCAAAATCGTCCAGGGCGAACCGGAAGCCAAGCTCCTTGAGCTCACGAATAAACTTGGAGGCTTTGGGCAGGCTGGCCACGGCCGCGGCCTCGGTGATTTCGAAGCAGATTTTTTCGACCGGCACCCGGTAGCGGGACAGCAATGCCCGCAGATCTGCCTGGGCCTGTTCGTCGGCAATGGTGCGGGCGGAAATATTCACGGTGCAGAGCTGCAGTTTGCGTGTCTCCTTGGGATGGGCTTGCAGCCATTGCAGCACATGCTCAACCACCCAGTAATCCAGCGCTGGCATCAGGTCATAGCGCTCAGCCACCGGCAGGAAGGTGGCCGGCGTGACCCTGCTTCCATCTTCTGCGCGCAGGCGCAGCAGAACTTCGAAACGCTCGCCCGGCGGCTGATCCGATGTCAGCGGAATGATCTTCTGGAGAAACAGCTCGAAGCCCTCATGGGCCAGGGCATGGCGGATCCGGTTGATCCAATTGACCTCCTGTTTACGCGCCGACAGCATCCAGTCATGGCTCTCCACCAGATGCACCCGGTTGCGGCCTGCCTCCTTGGCGGCATAACAGGCGTTGTCGGCCTGGGTAAGAACCTGTTCCAGGGTACGGGCGTGGTGATCGATGGGCACCAACCCGATGCTGACGCCGACCTGGAAGGCCTGGCCATCATAGATGAAGCGGAAATCCTGCACGGCCTGGCGCAGGGATTCGGCCACGCGCTTGGCCTGTTCCACGTCGCAGTGCTCCAGGATCACGCCGAATTCGTCGCCACCGAGGCGGGCGAGGGTGTCGCGGTCGCGCACCTGGCTGTTGAACAAATCCGTCAGCTGGCGCAACAGCTCGTCGCCGGCGGAGTGGCCGCAGGTATCGTTGATCAGCTTGAAACGGTCCAGATCCATGAACAGCAGCGCCGCAGGCGGGCGGCCTTCGCTGCGGTCGCTGATGGTCCGGTTCAACCGGCGCTCGAACTCGCGCCGGTTGACTAAGCCGGTGAGGGCATCGTGGCGGGCCTGGTACGCCATCTCGCCCAGGATCCGGTATTGCTCGGAAATATCATGGAGGATGATGACGGCGCCGATGATCTTGCCGTCGGCGTCATGAATGGGGGCTGACGTGCTGTCGATGGGACAGCTGTTGCCGGCCCGGTCCCGCAGCATGGCGTGGGTCTGGGACTCCACCTGACGATTCAGCTCCAGGCAGTCTTCCAATGGAAAGTGCATGGGACGGTGGTCGCGCTCGTCGAGCACCTGCACCACCTCGTCCAGCGGCCGGCCGTGTGCTTCCGCTTCGCTCCAGCCGGTCAACCGTTCCGCAGCCGGATTCATCTGTTCGACTAAGCCCTCCGCGTTGGTGGTGATGACGCCATCACCGATCGAGCGCAAAGTTACCTGGGCCAGTTCCTTCTCCCGGGTCAACGCCCGCTGTATTTCCTTCAGGTTGGAAATGTCGTTGAACACGCTGATGGCCAGGCCTGGACGGAGGCCATCTACCTGCAGGGGCGCGGCATTGACCGAGACACAGATGACTGAGCCGTCACCCCGCCGATACAGCATTTCTTCGCCGGTGAGGATTTCCTTACGCAAGGCCGCCCGCGCCAGCGGGTATTCATCCGGGCGATAGACGGTGCCGTCCGGATGCAGGGCGCCGATCATCCGTGACTGATCGGCCGGGGCGCTTCCCAAGGGGCCGTCGAACTTGTGCCCGAGCAGCCGCTCGGCCATCTGGTTGTGATAGGTGAGCCGGTTGGTGCCTTGCTCGGCGATGATAATGCCAGTTGGCATACGTTCGAGAATGGCTTCCAACTGCCGGTGTTCGGTCGCCAGCTGTTCGCTGAGCCGGATGCGTTCCTGTTCGGCCTGCTTGCGCTCGGTGATGTCCAGGTGGATCCCCATCAACACGCCGGCGGGCATGTGACGGGATCGCAGCCAGCCGCCTCGGGACAGGATATGGCGGTAGCTGCCGTTCTTGTGCTGGACCCGGTACTCGATCTCGTAGTGGGTCTTCCGGCTATGAACGGTCTGCTTCCAGAGTGCGCGAACCTGACGAAGGTCATCGGGATGAATACGCCGCTGCCAGTCGGTAAAGTTGTCTTCCATTTCGGTCGCGGCAAAACCGACCTGGGCCTTGGCCGTGGCGGAGATATAGCTGGTGTTGGTGGCCAGATCCCAGCTCCAGAGCCCGATTTTGGCACTGTCGAGGATGAACTCGATTTGCTCCTTCTGCCGCTGGATCGATTCGATCAGGGCCTGCTGGTGCTGTTGGTTGAGCTGGGTGTAATGGGTTGCGGCCTGGCAGCTGGCCTCTTCGATGTAGCGATAGAGACGGTCCCGGTCCTGTTTATCCAGTGGCTGCGTGGCTTCCAAGTGCTCAAAGATCACCTCCCGCGCCAGCATGTATTCCCGCAGGATAGCAGCCAGCGGGATGTCATTGGCCTGGGGCGCTTCATTGGTCAGAAGGCTGAAATTGGCAGCCAGGATCTGCCCCGGCAAGTGCTCGGCGTGCCGATTGAGGAGTTCGCCGAGCGAGGCGATGAAATGCGGCATGTTACGGCTGAGTATGGGGGGTGTCGGAGAGTCCTGCGGATTGCCGGAATCCTCATGCACACGGCGCGCCCAGCGTTCGGCGATTATTTGGTTCGCCGCGAGCAAGCGGTCGCCGATCGACATCCCTGAGCCGGTGTGGGTGGGGGCCATGGACTGTCCCTGTGGTGATCATGTTGACGTTGTAGGTCTAAACGACGCAACGCTTTGTTATTGTTCGGCTGAACGGATACGGCAATCCAAGCGGCCGTAAATAGTACGACCGTCTAATAAATCGGGCATAAGGCAATTAAACTGTTGTCGCAGGTTCAGTACAAAATTCGAAGTCTTATCAGGAAGATGGCGCCAGCAGCTGTAATGCTGTGCCGGTCTTGGTGGAGAGCCTGTCGCTGAGTTCCTGCCAGGGCGCCTGGGGCGTCTGCTCGTAACGGCGGGAGAAGTGAAAGGGGAGGAGACGCTTGACCTGTGCCGCACAGGCGATGTCGATACAGTCGCGGGTGGTCAGGTGCCCCGTGCTGCGCGCCTGGGCCTCATCGCGCAGCATGAAGGACGCCTCACACACCAGTGCATCGGCATGCCATGCCAGCCGCGCGAGACGCTTGCGGTTTGCGGCGTGGCCGCTGAAGTCCGTGGCATAGGCCAGGGTCGTGCCGGGTTCGCGCCGGATAAGCCCCGGCGTCTCAGCCAGTGTTCTGACGGCCACCTGGCCCAGACCCGGAATGTCGATGAGGCCGTCCGAATCCTGCAGCAGGCGTCGCTTGAATTCACCGACCCAGGGACCCGGCTGGATGTTCAGGGCCGCGAGCTGCTCCGCCTCCACATGAATACTGCTGGGCGTGGTCAGGGCAAAGGCCAGCACGGGAATGCCGTGCTCAAGGGTGGTGACCCGCACCGTAAAATCCGCCTCGCGCCGCAGCACTCCGTCCACCAGCGGTTCGGCGTGGTCGGGCGTTGGAACCCCATGACCCGCCTGCAACCGGTGCCAGCGCACTTCATCTGGATGAACTTCGCCGACCAGAAAGCGCGGCCCTTCGTCGCCGATCCGGTCCCAGTGCACGCCGTTGAGAAAGGCCTGCAGATGAGCCGCCAGACCCGGTGGGCCGTACAGCCTACAAGCCGGATAGCCGCCCATGCGGGCGCGCAGAAACGCCAGAAAGCCAAAGATATGATCCAAATGGGCGTGGGTGATAAAGACATCCGTGGTGCGGTGAACGGCCTGGGTCTGGAGCCGGCTCAGGTCGCCCAGGTCGAACAGCAGGCAACGCTTGCGGTTCTTGAACTGGACCAGCAGGAGCGGATCACCAAAGGTGCCGTTGACCAGAGAGGCACTCATGGGGCCCAGGGACAGGGTGGCTCCGGACGAATGTCGCCGCGCGCCGGCGTTGGCTGACTTGGATTCCAGTGGGGCCGGGAGGGAGGGGCGCCGTAGGCGTGGGCTGGTCGCCAGCAGACAGTTGTCCTGACGTTGAGCATCGCGGATCAGCAGTTGTTGCGGTACCCGCTGATTGAGCCCTGCGCTCAGTGTTTTATAGCGGATTCGCAAATATCGCTCGTCGCACCCAAGGATTTCACCCAGAGCCTGCGTGTCGCCCTGATGCAGCAGCGCGATTTGGCGACCGATCCAGGCCTGATGCGCCTGGGCTGGCGGTGGTGTGCCCAGAACCCGCAGCGTTTGGCGGTCCAACGCCTGCTCGATGGCGTCGGACAGGTACCGGTCCCACAATGCGGTGCGAGCTTCCCGGCGCGCCAGGGAACCCGGATGCCGGGCCAGGGGCGAACGGGCAGCGGCATAAGCGGGCACCGGCAGAGACTCAGCCTCTGCCGCCAGCGGCATGGGTTGCGCCGGGTCCACCAGCATCAACAGGCCATCCGCAGCGGTCGCCTCCTGCAGGGCGATCAGGAGTTCGGCGCCCGCAACGCCCTGGACAATGCCGGGCGTGTCGATGATCAGCCAACCCTGGTTCATGTGGTGTGCGAGGCGCCCAACAGCCTGCGCCAGGGGCAGGCGAAAGCGGGCGGCATCGAGACTGCACAGCGCATCCAGTGCCAGCAACGTCCAGCCGTGAGAGCCATAGCGTGCGAGCCCGACGCTACCGGGGACGCCAAAGGCTGGCGAGCCAGGATCGGCGCTCAGGCAGTAAACCGGTACATCCTCCTTGGCTGCCTGCTGGGCCAACGCCATTGCGAGCGTGGATTTGCCGCTGCCAGACTCGCCACAGAGCAGCAGGCGTCGGCGGTCATCGCCCGACTGCGGCGCCAGGCCATGACGCGCCAAAAGATGATAGGTCAGGTCTGCAGGATTCTGAGCAAGCCATTCCACTGTGACGGCTACCTCCAGGCGAAACAGCCAGTGGTTCTGACCCACATTGTAGAGTGAGAGGGTTAGCCCAAAGCGACCAGCATCCTATATGGAGGAACGCAAAAGCATGGCAAGGGCGGGGAAAAGAAGGCGGGGAGCGAGCGGATAAGATCTGGTTGGGCGAAAGCCCCGGCCTCGGGACTTTCGCGCACGCTTGCCTTAACGGCGCCGGCGACGGATGCCGAATCCAGCCAGTGCCAGACCCAACAGTGCCCAGCTGGCCGGCTCGGGGACGCCAACGGGCGGCTCAGGTTCCGGACCTGGGCCAGGGCCAGGTCCAGGGCCGGGCTCGCCCGGTGTGACCCGGACCACAAGCTGTTCGGAGAATTCATCGAAACCTGGCTGACCGGCCCAGGGGAAGATATTTCCTTCCGCATCCACCATGTCGCCCCACTGGCAGATGCTCAGGGTGCTGTTGAAATAGGGCGTGGCGCAAGCCAGATCTGTGTCGAGCAGTGCGTTCTCGGAGCCCGGTTGAACCTGTGCGCCATCGGGCGCTACGCCACCAAGCGGGACGTTGGCACCGTCAAAGGCGAAATCAAAGGGGGTAGGGGCAAGTGCCAACTCTTCGTCTGTGGGCAAGCGCCAGCCGTCATCGCTTTGTCCGTCCAAAGTGAACGTCGAGTCAGGGTCGCTCGCGGGGCGAGGGCTTGCCCAGGCCCAGTCCAGACCATTTGCCGTGATGTAGGCATTGTCCGGCAGCGGCGTATCGATGAGTGCCGCCGTTGCATGCTGGACCGCACCAGTCGCGAGGAGCGTCGCAAGAGCGGTCATTCTCAGTTTGTTCTTCATGTAATTACCATCCTTTGCTTGGTGAAAAACGTCCAGTTTTTCCGTTCTTGGAAATCAAGAAGGTGTTGGTCCGAAGCCAAACGTGAGAATTTAGTCAAAAACCGGGCCAACCGGCCACAAGCTACTGATCAACGCGGCTTTTTGAGGGGGCGGCGAATGGGCGAGAGAAAAAGTTGTGTCAAAAAAACTGACGGACTTTGTATCGAATCTGATACAGAACAGCGACCTATTTTGCTTCGAAAAAAGCGACGATATCTCTCGAATAACCATTGCAACGGTTAATCGAAACAAACTGTTAGCTTTGTTTTGAGGACCGTTCTTGATGCTTGTAGTGTAAAAAAGGCAAACACTATCGCCATAGCCCTGTGATAGCGCGCACGTTGCCTCTTCCGGAAGGGCTTTTGGGGGGCTTCCGCATCCGTGCGGGCCAAATCACATGGATCGCTTGTCGTTGAAGAAGTCCGTGAGCTGCTTGGCATGACTCTGGGCGTCGGCGTAACCGAGTGCAATCAGGTCTCGGCAGAACGCCCGGTCAAATAGCAAATAGCTGGCCAAACTGGCACCCCCCGATCCCTGAGCCATGCTTTTGCCGATGAGCCGACGCAGCATGACCGGCAGTGCCTCGACATGGCGTGCCGCCATCTCATCGATGGGCTGGCTGGGGGAAATCTCCAGCAATTTCACGGGGCGCAGTCCCAACCCTTCCGCTTCCAGCTTCTCGGCGGGAATCAAACCGAGCAGGCGGTTGATCACCAGCAGGCGGTCGATGTCGTGCTCCAGGGTGTCGAGAAACAGGCCGTTCAGCAAATGCTCCATGACTTGGGCAATGGTCGGGATGCCGCTCACTTTCTTGCGGGTGGGGGTGCAGACCCGGTTGGCGCTGACGCCAATCACCAGTACTCGATTAGCGCCTAAGTGGAGCGCCGGGCTGATGTGGGCCATTTGGCGGGTTGCGCCGTCGCCAAAGTATTCACGGTTGATGTGCACCGGCGGAAACAGGGTCGGGATGGCGGATGACGCCATCAGGTGATCAATATGAAGTTCACAGCGGGCACCGACCCGCTGCCCAAGATGCCAGGTTGGAATGTCTGGCCGTCCTTCAAAAAAACAGATGCTTTGACCGCCGGAATAGCCGCAGGCATTGACCCCGACCGCATCTAGTCGGCCTTCTGCGATGTTGCGGCTGATCACGCCCACCTTGAGCTCCTTTTCCAGGAAGCCCCGCAGCGGGCGGTTATCCAACAGAGAGGCGGGCATCTCCTCGCTCTGGCCACGTACCAGGCTTTGCACGAAGTGGGAGAACCAGCGTGTCATGCCAAAGGCATCGGCTCGATAGATGTCGCTGACCTGCAGGTGCGACCACAAGTGCTCCAGGTGCGCCACGTTATGGCGAAAGATGCTGTCGCCGCTGGCGAGCCCCACGGCATTGATGGCACCCGCCGAGGTGCCGCAGATCACCCGGAACGGGTCATGGAAGTCCGGCATCAGGTCGGACAGTCCCTTGAGCACGCCGACCTGATAGGCGGCGCGGGCACCGCCGCCGGTGAGTACGAGTCCGGTTGTGATGGGATGGGGCATGAAATCTCCACGGCATCGTTTGTATCTGGGGCGAGAGGCAATCGCCTCGTAGCCACTGAATGTCGCGGCTACACCTACAGGAAAGTGTAGTTGGTTTCCGATGGTTGCCTTAAAATCCTCCTCCGCTCCAGCCTCTCAAACCTAAACCCCTCCAACCCCAACCAGAGGAACGTCCATGCCAAAAGCCAACGAATTGAAGCGCGGTGATGTGGTCGAGCACAACGGCCAGTTGCTGTTGATCAAGGATATTGAGGTCAACAACCCCAGTGCCCGCGGTGCCGCGACGCTGTACAAAATGCGTTTTACCAACATCAAGACCAAGCTCAAGGCCGAGGAGCGCTTCAAGGGCGACGAGATCCTGAACACGGTGGAGTTGACCCGTCACCCGGTCACCTTTTCCTACATCGATGGCGATGATTACATCTTCATGGATGCGGAGGATTTCAGTCAGTACAGCTTCAAGCAGGATGACCTGGAAGATGAGCTGCTGTTCATCACGGAAGCCATTCAGGGGCTGCAGGTGCTGAAGGTGAATGACGACGTTATCGGCCTGGAGCTGCCCCAGTCCATTGAACTTGAGATCATCGAGGCGGCACCCGCGATGAAGGGCGCCTCCGCCAGTGCCCGCACCAAACCAGCCAAGTTCGTAACCGGCCTGGTGATTCAGGTTCCGGAGTATCTGGAAGCCGGCGAGCGGGTGCGGATCCACACCCAGGAACGTCGCTTCATGGGGCGCGCTGATTAAGCAGATATCCGGCTGTGGTGACTGGCTCAAATCCGGTTTGCGGACTAAGCTTTTTTCGTTAGTTAACAATTCTGGCGCAGCGGGTTGGTGCCTGCTGACGGCCGATGATCGCGATAGGAATGTTGCGACCGGAGCACCCATCGAATTTATGGTTCCTTTGTGATTCAGAACCGCAGGCGGTTTTCCCGTATCCCAGTTGATCTGGATGCCATCCTTTGCCGTGGTGAGCGGCGATACGCATCTCATGTCCGTAATTTTTGTTCCGGCGGTATGCTCCTGGAGAGCAGCAGCGCGGCGGAGCTTAAAAGCGGCATGCGCTTGCGGGTCGAAGTCCAGGTAGATTCCGGACAGAGCGGCGCGGGGCTCAGTTTCGATCTGGAAGTGCGGCATTCCGATCCGCCCTATATCGGCGCGGCATTCGTGCAGCCGGCGTTTGCCGCGCTGCAACACCTGCACCGCTGCGCGGCACCCCAGGTTGAGATTGCGCAAGCGTCCACCGATGCGGCAAAGGCGCCTCTGGACCAATTCCGCGAGCGGTTTTTTGTCCGGTTGGAAGAGGCCGTGGCGGAAGCCCTGATGGACACTGATCGCGACCTGCTGAAGGCCGACGAAACGCGTCCGCAGGATGCGCCCAGGGATAATACGGTGGCGCGCCTGCACCATGCCTTGAACAAGCGCGGCGCTGAACTCGCCTCCGCCGTGCGGCGCCAATTGGAGAGCAATCTCGCCGATTTCGTGTCCGAGCGGGGTAAGGCGTCCTACACCAACGCCACAAGTGCGTTGGATCGCCTGGCTCTGGTCGAGCGGACCCAATTTGAAAGCTGGCTGGTGGCGAATATCGCGGCACGTGCGGTCGAGGCCCGCATGGATGTGACGCTGCATAAGCTGGCGACCCTGTTTCAGCAGGCGCTGAAACGACCGATTCCCGCCGAATTGCTTCCCGTCGCGCCCGGTGCGGTGGTCCATCAACTGCACCTGGAGCTGAAGGTGCTGGAGTTCGGCGACGACGAACTGACCTACCTGCATCGCTTTCTCGGCCCGGTACTCGCCGTGCACCTGAAAGAGGCCTATGGCGCGGCACTGTGGGACGTGACGCCCTCCGCCATCATTCGACCGATCCGCTCGCCGGCGGCCGCTCCAAATGCGGCGCAAGGTGCAGCTTCGGCGGTCGGGCAGCCGGAGACAGAGGCCCCGGCCCAGTCATCCAATAGCTCCGGCCAGACTCTGGTAATCGGTGGGCGCCCGGCTGGTGCCGACACGGTGGGAACCTTGCGTTCCTTGTTATCGCTTCGCAACGATGTGTTGGGTGAGGCGGGCGAGGCGACTGGAGACACAACCGGGTTGCCGGAAATCAGCTTGGGCGAACTGCAGCAGGTGGTGGGTGGTCTAGCCCTGTCCGCCTTGCGGCAGAAGGCACCTCCGGCCAATCTCAAGCAGGAGATCATGCGCTCGCTACGAGGCTTCAATGGCGCCGAAGACCGGCCGCTGCCGGGGCCCGAGGCGGAACTGATTGAGGTCACCGAGCGCCTGTTCCAGGCCATCGAGGCCAATCCTGCCGTTCATCCGATTCTGAAGCGTTCTCTGGCCCGGTTGCAGTATGTGGTTCTGCAAACCGTCCTCAAGGACCAGGTTTTCTTCGCCAATGATCAACACCCGCTGCGCCAGCTGTTGAACCTGCTGGGGCGTCTGGCGGCGGGGCGGCTTGCGCCGGCGCAACTGGAAACCCTGTTGGAACAGATGATCGAGCAGCTGGCGGCAGAACCCGATTCGGCACAGGTGCATGGCTCGTTGCTGGCCAAGGTTCAAAATCAGCTGCAGCGCCAGGAACTGGGGCTGCAGCGTGCGGTTGAGCGCATTGCCAAGGCAGCCGATGGTCAGCGTCGCCTGAAGGTGGCGCGCCGCCAGGTTGCGGGCGATGTGCGTAAGCGGCTGCTTGGCCGTAAGGTGCCGGAGCTGGTGCTGCAACTCTTGTATAACCTGGGGTGGCGCCAACATCTGTTGGTGAGCCTGCTCAAGGAAGAACGCCTGTATCGCAAGGCGTTGGCGATCATCGACCTGTTACTGAAACGGGCTGCGTTCCCGGGGCAGGCGGCTGCGGGCGGCCTGAGTGCAGACAATGTCCGTGCGCTGGTGAACGCCGAGTTGTCCCTGCTGCCAGCGAATGCCGGTCTTCAGGCCTGGCGCGAATCCTTCGATGAATGGTTGCAGAGCCGGCATACACCGACGCCGGTTCTGGTGGATCCCGAGCGCCTGAAATCGCTGGAGGCGCCCTTTGCCGCCAAGGACAATGAACTGGCGCCGAATCCCGTTGCGTCGGCCGATGCCGAAAAGCGTGGTCCCCTGGCGGGGCTGCGGCAGGGCGACTGGTTGCTGTTGCGCCGGACAGGCATTGCCGAGCGCTATCTGACACTGGCCTGGACCGATGGCACCAGCTTCCGCTTCGCGTATCTGGACGACCAGGGCGTTCAGAATGCCAATCACAGCGCCGGCGAGGTGTCCCAATGGCTGGAACTGGACCTGGCGCGGCGTCTCGATGAGCGCGACTGGGCGCTGGTGGAGCAGGGCCTTTATCGGGTGGTCCACGCGGTCTATGAGGATGTGCTGACCAAGGTCAACCGCGATCCCCTGACCGGCCTTGTCACCCGTCATGAATTTGAGATGCAACTGGAGCGTTATATTGCGCGCGCCCGCGCCGACGGTTCTCGCCACACGCTCTGCTACATCGACATCGACCGCTTCCGGGTCGTGAACAACACGCTTGGTGTGCAGGCCGGCGACTGGCTGCTGAAGACCATTGCCGATTTTCTGCGTCAGCAGAGCGCCGCCAATGTCATCCTGGCCCGCCTGGGCGGCAATGAATACGGCGCGCTGCTGCCGGATTGCCCCAAGCGTCTGGGACAGGATCTGGCGGAGCAATTGCGTACGGCGGTGGAGGAGCAGACCTTCCAGTTCGAAGGGCAGCCGCTGAAGGTCACGCTCAGCATCGGCGTGGCCACCCTGAGCGATCAGGTCGACAACATGAGCGAAATGCTCAAGCGTGCCAGCCTCGCCTGTCTGGCGGCCAAGGAGCAGGGCGGCAACCGGGTCCGGGCCTACCAGCCGTCCAGTCGTGACCAGGCGCGTCAGCAGGAGCTGATGAGCTGGTTGCCACGGCTCGAGCGCCCCCTGGACGAGCTCGTCACGCTGCGCTGCCAGCCCATCGTGCCGTTGCGGCCGAATGCCGCTGGTCAGGACCATGCCCATTACGAAGTGCTGTTGGCCATCCGTGGGGAAGGCGATACCCTGTTGTCACCGGTTCCCCTGATCGAGGCGGCGGAAAAGTTTAACCGCATGACCCGGGTTGACCGCTGGGTGATCGAGCAGATCTTCCGCTGGTTGAGAAAGAATCCGCAAAAACTCGCGCAACTTGATGGCTTTTCCATCAATTTGTCGGGAAATTCGCTGAACGATGAGCAATTTTTGAGTAGCTTGCTGGAATTGCTGCAGCGTTATCCCGAATTGAGCCGTAAGGTCTGCTTCGAGGTAACCGAAACCGCTGCGGTAACCAGCTTGAGCACGGCCGCCGACTTCGTCCGTCAGGTCAAACAGTGCGGCTGCAGGCTGTCGCTGGATGATTTTGGCACGGGCCTGTCGTCCTATGCGTATCTGCAGCAGTTGCCGGTGGATTACGTGAAAATTGATGGCGTTTTTGTGCGCAATCTGGTGGATAATCCCAAAGACCAGGCACTCGTGCGGTCCATCTCGGAATTGGCACGCTTCATGGGCATTGAAACCATTGCAGAGTATGTTGAAAACCAACAGGTTCTGGATGTCTTGAGACGGCTTGGGGTGGATCATGTGCAGGGCTATCACCTGGGCAAACCGATCCTGCTGGAACATATCTGAATAAAGGAACGTCAACGGGGGACAGCGACATGAAAGGCATCAGCGCAAGACTGATTCGGCCCGTTTTTCGGCACCAGTCCGGTTTTCGACAGCGATCCGTGGTTCGTCAGCAATTAGGGGCGGCGCTGCTGCTGGGCATGATGGCACTGCCAGCAGCCGCGTTGAGTCCGGAAATCGAGGCGGACCGGCTGGTCCTGGCGACGCGGACTTACCTGGATCAGGGTAATGTGTCGCGGGCGGCACAAAGCCTGGAGAAGATGGAGCAGCTGAAAACCGAACTGCCGGCCGAGTATTTCTTCTATAAAGGCCAGGTTGCCTGGCACGGCAAGGAGTCCGCCGCGGCACGCAGTGCCCTGGAGGAGTATGTTCAGAGGGCCGGTCGGGAAGGCGAGTATTACCAAAAGGCGCTGGTGCTGTTGACCGAGATTGAAGAATTCAGTGCCGAGACCGGCACGCCGGCCAGTGCCGGTGAGGCCAACATCCAATGGCAGCGTCAGGGAGTTCACTCCGACGAGTACGTGGAGCGGCTGCGTAAGCTTTATCTCAAGGATCAGGCCAAGGATGCCCTGGTGGAACACATCAACAGCCTGCTGGCGACCAAGCCATTCCGTCCCTAGCGGCTGGTGACGCCGGAGCAGCGTGAAGGCCTGCGCTACAGCGTCAGCCTTGGCGGCCAAGGTGTGCTGCTGGTGCAGGAGACCCGCTACGACAATGCCGGTAACGCCCAGGTCAACCTGGAGCGGCGTGAGGTGTTCGGCATCGATCCCTATGTCCGGTTCGGCTGTGATCAACAGCGCCGCGCCTGCTGGATCTACGATCCGCAGGACCAGCATCGGGAATGGCTGGTGCTGGGCGATGACCAACAGGTGGCCGAGGATCTGAGCAAGGCTGTCACCAAGTTGTTGCTGACGTTGCAGAATCCGGCCTGAGATAGCTTTCTCCCTCCCCTGCCAAGGGGAGGGCGGGGGTGGGGTCTATTTCAGTCGCGTCTCAATAACGCCGGCCTACACGGCCGTCGACCCCCCTCTATCCCCCCTTGGCAGGGGGGAGGTTGCAAGCCTGAACGCTTATCTTGTCTACCGGTGAGCAAGAACGCTGGCTTCTGAGCCTCTTAAAACACGACAACGCCCTCTCCCTATAATCTCCTAAGATCCCACTGTGGATGATTTGCGACGCACCGGCGCTTGTTCGCCAGTGCCTCCGTTCATGGCAAGGGTCTGGCGGTACCGTTCGGCTTAATCCTGTAGGGGGCGGTGATGGTGGCTTCAGTGGTAGGTAGCAAGGCAATTGGAGTTGCGTCCAAGGCACGGAGCGGCAGCGATGATCTTGCCAGGTGTTGCGGTGTCGTCATGGACTGGGGCCGGCAGTTGAGCGGCGTCAATGAGCTTGAACTGCGAATTTTGTGGCGGGCCCGGCAAGGGCTTGGGTTAACCGACCGACCCTTCCTGCAGCTTGCGCAGGAGCTGGATCTCTCCGAAGAGCAGGTGCTGCAATGCTTGCGGGCGATGCTGCGACGACGGGTGTTGCACCACCTGGGGCCGATTTACTTCAACGAAGCCTTTGGTCAGGGTCTGTCCCTGGCCGGTATGCAGGTACCGGAGAACGCTCTGGACGCCGTGAATGCGCGGCTGCAGGCCAACCCTGTCGTGGTGCATCTGGGCACCTTTCGTCATCCTTTCAATCTTTGGTTTACGGTGGCGGGTAATGGCGAACAGGCCAAGGCGCAGAATTGTCGGGCAATTGAGGCGAACCTGGGTTATCCGGTTTTTCATCTGCCGAGTCAGGCCGAGTTTTTTGGCCACGCGCGCCGTGAGCGGACCTGTGAGCCGGCCCAGGCTGTCCTGTCGGAACTGGACTGGCGCCTGATCGAGCTGACATCCCCAGGCTTGCCCCTGCTGCCGGAGCCCTATCGGGAATGGGCCAACATCCTGGCGGTGAGTCTGGATGAGCTGTATCTGCGCTTCCAGCGCCTGACGGAGTGGGGCATCCTGCAGCGGATCGCTGCCTCGCCCAATTATTGCCGCATGGGATTGCGTGCCAGCGCGCTGACGGTGTGGGATGTGGCGGACGACGCCGTCAGCGAATACGGCGCCCTGTTCAGCGAATTGCCGGCGGTGAGTCAGTGCAGCCTGCGGCCCCGTTACCGCCCCGACTGGCCTTACAACCTGATGGTGATGGTGCATGGGCGGACCCGGCGGGAGGTCGGGTTGCAGGTGGCGGCCATGGAGCGCCTGCTGGGGCGCCACTGTCACGCCCATGAGGTGCTGTTTCGCCGGCGGCTTCTGAAGCGCGCCAAGGAGTGGCCCTTGCAGGGCATCGGTTAGTGGGGGAGCGCGGCTGAAGCCGAATCCCCTGGCGGAAAGCAGAGGCGAAAGCTGGTGCCCTGGCCGGGAACACTGTCCACCTTCACCTGGCCCTGATGGCGCTCCATGGCGATCTTCACGAAGCGAAGACCCAGCCCGGCGCTGGTGACCCGTTGCCGCTCCAAATCCGGTGCCTGGCGGTAGCGCTGAAAGATCTGATCGACCCGATCGCTCGCGATGCCCTGGCCCTGGTCGACGATTTCCAGCACCGGGCCGCCGCTGCCTTCATAAACCTTGCCGAGAATCCGAGTCTCGTCCGGGCTGTATTTGATGGCGTTGGTGAGCAGGTTCAGGGCGGCCCGTTCCAGCAGTTCGGCGTTGCCCTGAATCCAGATCTCGCTTGCGTCGTCTGCAATGTCCACGGCGATGTTGCGCTCCCGCGCCTGGTCCTGAACCTGATCCACGGCATTTTCCAAGATCGCCAGCAGATCGCAGTCGTACAGGGAGATGTCCTCGGCGGCCTCCACCCGGCTCAGACGGAGAAACTGGTCCGCCATATCCAAACTCTTCTCGGTGTAGCGGCGCGCCCGCGCAATCATCTCAGAAGGATCGTCCGGACGTTCCCGCGCCCACTGCTCCAGTAGAGCCAGTTGCGACACCAGAGGCGCACGCAGGTCATGGGAGACGAAATCCACCACCTCCAGGCGCCGGCGCTGCTCCTCCCGCACCTGGGTGATGTCGGCAAAGCTGGCGATAAGGCCGCGGTCGTGGCTGTCGCTGTCGCTGGCATTGGCACTGGCGGCAAACGGCGCCAACTGTACCAGTAGATCTCGCTCCCCAACGCTCAGGTTCAGGCTGACCGTCTGGCCTTGCAGTAGAACTGTCTGCAGCACCTGACTCCAGCTGGCCTGGCCTTGAGGCGGGAAGGGGCGCAGCCAGTCCAGCAGAAAGCCAGGGTGCCCCGCATCTTCGCCAGTCGGTAACCAAGCCCGGCAGTGAGCGTTGACGAAAATGACCTGGCCGAGGCTGTCGGTCACCAGAATGCCATCGGGCATGTGCTCAAAGCTGTCGCCAATGAAGCGGCGCATGCTGCGCATGGCGGCAATGGCGGCCTGAACCTGCGCGATCCGATGCTCGATCACTTCACTTGGTGCTCGCGCCGATGCGGCCGCCTGCATCTGACCAGGCGGCACGAGGTTGCGTAGGAGCTCATGTCGAGCCTCATCGTTTGGCGTGTGAGCGGACCAGGCAAGAGCGATCTGGTACCACTGTTGTTCGCGCCGGAAGCGGTAACGCCATTCATCCCCTAGATCGAGCCAGTGCCCGGTTGGTAGATCCTGACGCGGTGCCAAGGCCGGTGTGCTGCCCCTGATCAGGCGGTCGTCTAGGAACAGGGCATGGCGGTCGGGTTGGAGCAATTCCAATAACTGGCGGTACCAGTTTTCCAGTCGTGGCGGTTGGTCGGCCGCTTGCAGGGTTGGCTCCTGGGAAAGGCGTTGTAGTTCCTGGTTGAGAAACCGGTTGAGGCTGGCCAGCCGGCGCCAGCTCCAAAGCGGATAGGCCATCAGGAGGACCGCCATGGTGGCGGCCGGTGCGAACCAGACACTGAGTTGGGTGAGCAACAGTGTGCTTGCACCCACCAGGGCGCCTTGCAGCCCCAGGATCAGCGCCAGGTTTTGCGCGGGCGTCAGCCGGGGAAACAGCAGAATGGGCAGGGCGACCCACAGCAGGGAGATGAAGATTTGCCAGGGCGTGGCCAGCGGCGAAATCAAAGAACCCGTGCGCAGGCCCTGGAAGATGGCAGCATGGACCTCCACCCCGGGCATGGGCGCCGCCAGGCCCGACAGGGGCGTGGGTAGGAAATCACCCAGGCCCGCCGCCGTCGCGCCCACGAACAGGATCTTGTTCTGCAGGCTGTTCGCAGGCAGGCGGCCATTCAGGACATCGGCATAGGAATAAGTGGTGATGGTTCCGGCGGGACCCGCAAAGCGGATACGACGAAAATCATGGTGTTGGTTGAGCCAGGGGCTGCTAGTCCCGGGTGGTGACCCATCCGCTGCCCTGGCTGGCTCATACCCTTTGGCCAGCGCTGGCTCCAGCTCCTGCAACAGTGCCAGACTCAGGCCGGGCCAGTGTGCGGTGCCAACACCCTGGTGCAGGAACAGGCCGCGGGCGATGCCGTCTTCGTCCAGTTCCACATGGGCGTGGCCGAGACGGGACGCTGCCTCCACCAGGCTGGGCAATGGCAGGATTTCACTGAAGGGTGCGCCCGGCCCGCGCTGGTCGATGTGCAGTGGCAAGATGACCGGGCGGTATCGGCGCAGGGAGTCCACCAGGGCTTGGTCGTTTTCCGGTTGACGCAGGTCCGCTTCGGCAAACAGAACATCGAACACCAACGCACGGGCCTGGCTGGCCTGGAGCTGATCGAGCAGGCGGGCATGGGTTGCCCGCGGCCAGGGCCAGTGGCCCAGTTCCGCCAGGGAAGCTTCGTCGATGGCGATAATGGCAATGTCGTCGGGCGCGCTGCTGGGGTAGAGGCGCAGCAGGCTGTCGTAGAGGACGTTATCGAGCCGGCGTAGCCCGTCGCTGGCAAGCAGGAGCAGCAGGCCAAGCAGCAACAGGCCGCCAAACAACAGGCGCTCCGGGCCGGGCAGGGAACGGCGGGTCATGGGCGTTTAGGCATGGATGGCATCAAGGCAAGGCGATCTCCCGCCCTGGGCCGAACTCGGATTGGTACAGATCGGAAGCAACTCCGCGCACCCGGGCATAATAAACCTGCCGGTCCGGTAGCTTGATGGTTGCCTGTGTGCCCTGCACCCGTTCCTCCCGCAGAATCTCTTTGAATTCGGGATCCCGCGCCACCTGAACCAGGAAATGCTCGGTCTCGGTCAAACCCGTCCAATAGAGGCGGGCTTGATTTTGCCGATAATGCACCGCGGCAATACTGGTTTCCGGTAGCACACCGAGCAAGGTGAAGGGGCGTACTTCGCTATGGCTGTAACTGGTGCCACCGGCCTGCGTGGCCACGCGCCAGAAATAATGGCCGGGCTGTAGCCCCGTGGGTATACCGGTAGCGGTTTCGGAGGAGAAGGGCGATTGCGCCAGCACCTCCTGAAAGTCCGCCGTCGCGGCAATCTGTACACTGGCGAGATCGCCGCCACGCTGGATCGTCCAGCTAAACTGGACCTCTCCTGGCGCCAGGATGGCCTGGCTGTTGGGCGCGATCAGTTGTGCCGGCTGGGACTGGAGCTTGACCTCAAAGGGAAGGGTCTGGATTTGACCCTGGAAGCCCTGGGCATCGACCGCCCGCAGCGCGAGCAGATAATGACCGTTGTTCAACTGGTCCAGCTGCAGCTGGGCCTGGGTCGATTGCTGGCGCCGCAGACGCGGTCCCAAGTCGTTTTCAGCGTAAAGTTCGGCAACATACTGGCGGGCCTGCGGGACAGGCTGCCACGCAACCGCATGGGGCAGTTGCTCCACCCGTTGTAAGGGTTGCTCCAGCTGTGGTGCTGGCAATAAACGCACGGGCTCGCGGGTAGCGGTCGAGCCGCCAGTGCGAGTACCGAAGCCTGCCTGCAGGGTTTTCTGCTGAAGGTTGTCCTGCAGTTGCACCTGGCCTTCGGTGACCTCAATTTGGGTGGAGCTGCCCGTCGTCTGCAGCCGGAAACGGGTGCCGCGAACGGCTGCAACCGCGGACGGCGTGGCGATTTCGTAGCGCGACTTGCTCCCTTGCAATGGCTGAACCCGGGTCGACAGGTCGCCCTTCAGCAGGCGGGTGCGGGTGTCGACCATGCCGGAATCGCCAAAGCGGGTGAGGGTATTGAACAACAGGTTGGAGTGCTCGTTGAGCCGCAGGCTGGAGCCATCGGCAAAGCGGATGCTGACCGACCCTTGGCGGGACTGGATTTCATCGCCGACATTGAGGGGCTGGCCGCTACTCAGTGGCTGCAATTGCGCTTGCTGGGCACGACGCACCAGCACATCGCCCTGGACCGTTACCGCCGTGGCCGGCGCCGGTTGCTGCTTAAGCCAGGCGACCGGGATGCGGATCACCGTGCCCGGCGTCAGCTGTGCAGGCTGTGCCAGCTGGTTGTAGCGAACCAGCTCGTGCCAGGAATGACGAGGGTCCAGATAAGCGTCGCTGATGCTTCCCAGGGTTTCGTTGGGGCGCACGCTGTAGAGCCAGTCACTGGCAGAATTCGGCTCGGCGTTCACCGGCGCTGTCAGGCTCAGTCCCACCAGCAGCGCCAGCAGCCAGCTGGTTTGGGGCCGGCTGGTGCGCTGTGGATGGGCGTGCCACGTCGTTGACAACATAAACAACCTCGTGTGGCGCTTAGTAACGATCTCACAACCTACTGCGCGGCTCCTGGGCTGCGTTGTCCTTGCGCTCCGGTGCTCATGTATGACCTATACATTGCGCTCCGGTGCTCAGTCCGCCTTGCCCAGAATCCGCTCGTAACGGTTATGAGATCGTTACTTAACTTGCGTCTGGGCCGACTTCTTCCAGGCGATACCCATGCTGATAAATAGTTCGTATACGGTACCCGTTCTCCGGCTTGATTCCCAGCTTGCGACGCAGGCGGCTCATGTGGGTGTCCACGGTACGGGTATTGATGTCGCTGGAGACGCCCCAGATCCGCTCCAGCAAAAATTTTCGGGACAGCAAGCGTCCCAGGTTCTCGAACAGGAACACCGTCAGGTCGAAGTCTTTGTCGGTGAGGGTCAGCGGCTCGCCGTGCAGCACCACCGTGCGCTTCTTCTTGTTGACGGTGAAGGGGCCGAACTGCTGGGTTTCGTCCTGCGCCTCGGGCGGGCGCTGGCGCCGTAGCAAGGCGTTCAGGCGGGCCATCAGCTCGCCGGGGCGGGCGGGTGTGACCAGGTAATCATCGGCCCCGGCATTCAGCGCCGCCACAATATCCTGCTCGCTGTCACGCTGGGTCAGGAACAGCACCGGGACCGGCCAGGTCAGTTGGCTGCGCAGTTGTTGCAATAATTCCAGGCCATCGGCGTCGGGCAGTTGCCAATCCATGATGAGTACATCGAAGCTGTCATGGGTGACGGCATAGGCGAATTCCTGGCCCGTGGCGAACCAGTGGCAGGCGTGATGTTCGGCGCGCAGCAGCTGGCATAGCGCATTGGCGAGGGTTGTATCATCTTCCAGCAACGCAATCTTCATGAA
>JAEZAA010000280.1 GCA_023430625.1 Pseudomonadota bacterium | reverse complement strand
GCCCAATTCTTGCAACCGACGCGCGTCCCTTGGATTCAGCACGCCCTTGGCAATCACCGGCAGTTGGGTCTGCTCCAGCAGCCATTCCAGATCGGCCCAGCTCGGCGCATCGCGCATCATGCCTTGAAACACCAGACTGTCGCCCGGCTCCAACAGGACCTGCCCCGCTGTCGACAAGCCTCGCAGATTGGCAGGCGCCAATTCTGGCGGCAGGCGAAATCCCGCCCGCTGCGCACGCCGGCTGACCGGTTGGATCGGCGTATCCAGCGTCACCACGATTGCGCCGTAGCCGACAGCTTCCGCCCGCCGCAGCAGGGCAAGCGTCTGCTCGCGGCGCGGCTGAAAATACAGCTGAAACCATTTAGGGCCGTCCGTCGCGGCAGCAATGTCCTCCAGGCTGCAGGACGCCACCGTACTGGCGATCAGGCAACTATCGGTGGCCGCCGCGGCCTGGGCGACTGCCAGCTCACCGTTGGGATGCGCCAGTTTCTGGTTACCGACCGGCGCCAACAAAATGGGATGACGGAGCGTATGGCCGAACAGTGGAAGCCGGGTATTACCGGCATGGCAATCCGCCAGGAGGCGCGGTTGGATTCGAAGTTCGGTAAAAGCCTGCAGATTATCCCGCACGCTTTGTTCATCGCCGCTACCGCCGGCGATGTACGCCAAGGTTGCGGGGTCGAGAAAGTCAGCGGCCAAACGTTCATAGTCCGCCGCCGATAGAAGATCGGCTGGAATCCGCTCCAGAGGTGGTTTGCGAGGATTCATATGCCCTTCTACAGATGGAGCCAGTTAAACGATGAGTCCCAGTTCAAACAAAACCAGGGCGGGTTCGCTTGCGCGGCCCGCCCTGGTCACAACGTCCGAGTGTTGCAGGGGGCGGCAAATTTGCCGCCCCCCAGATCTCATCATCAGAAGTCGTAGGCTACTGTCAGCTGTGCGTTACGGCGATCACCGATGTAGGCGAACGCACCGCTCTGATAACCTGCCAGATAGAAGTCCTCATCAGTCACGTTACCCACGTTCAGACGAACCGACAAATCCTTATTGAAGCGATAATCCGCAAACACGTCATAAACGGTGTAACTGGGAACGCTACGGGCTTCATTGGAACCGGCATCCGGCTGGCCAAGGAATGCTTCACTGGAGTAGGTAGCAATTGCACCGAAGCCAAATGCATCCGTCAGCTGATAACGCAACTGCAGGAACAGGCTTTTGTCCGCAAAGTTGGCAAGAGTATTACCGATCATGTCAGTAGAGGGTACCGTTTCTCCCTGACGATTAGTCGTCAAGTTGACCCCATCGTTAAAGGACTCAAGCACTTTTGCATTCATCAGAGCGGCACCAAACTGGGCACTCAGCTCGTCGGTGATATTACCAACCAAGGAAACCTCAACCCCTTCCACGCGGTTCTTACCGCTATTCAGGCTACCATCGGATGAATAGCGGTCACCAACGCTTTCCATCACATCATCCTTGGTGATTCGGAAAATAGCAGCAGTTAACAACAGCTTGTCGTGCAGTAACTCCCACTTGGTGCCAAGCTCGAAGTTCTGCGTTTTTTCCGGCTTGGTGCCAGTACCACACACACCGCCATAACCACAGCTTCCACCGACATCAGACTCGCCACCATTGATGTTGGCAGAGGTGCTGTAGGTCAGATAAATATTGGCATCCTGGTTGATGTTAAATACAACACCTGCATGCCCGTTCCAAAGGGTGTCTGAATAAGAGAGTTTTGCCGGATCTCCACTGGCAAAGTAACTGTTTTTGTAGTCGAAATGATCCATCCGAACACCGAGGAACAGGCTCCAGCGTTCGTTGAAATCAATGGTATCCATTACAGCCAAGGACCAAGTGTCAATCCCATAGTCTGAATCCCAATCGCCCTTGCTGATCTGGCGATTCATTGCATCGCCAAGATCTCCAACCGTCGAGGGATCAACAGTAAGTGACCTGGGATCGGCGAGATAGCGGCCATTTAAGACATTATGGTTAGAGTATTCGGCGCTGAATACGAACTGGTGTTTCTGCTCAGCCAGCTGGGTATCCCAATAGAGGTTCGTCTGGTTCGCGAAGTACTCGACTTCTTGCCAACCATCATGGGTGCTCAGGGACAGACCACCTCCGGTTGCACCACGAGCGCCTGTCGTCACATAACCATTATCCGTCGTGCCATAACGGGTGGCGTTTTGCAGGCGGACGTTGTTCGCAAATTCGTAGCCGACCTGGAAGGTAAAGGTTTTTACTTCCGATTCCAAAAAGTCTTCGTCCTGCAGATAGACAGGAACATTGCGGACGACGCGGTTGTTACCATCGATGTATGCACCCATATCTGGCTTATCTTCAGCTTCCAGATAATAGACGTCTGCCTTGAAATCCAAACGGTCAGTTGCCTGCAATGCACCAGACAAGGCCACGCCGTTCCGTTCACGGTCGGCTGGCTCCCGGTCGGGAACTTCTTCATAGGCGTGCAGCAGGTTTAGACGCACCGCTACGTCATCATTGACAGGCAGATTGCTATCAAGCGTGATCCGGCGATAGTCGTCGGTGCCGACACCTGCTTCCACCCGGTTAAAGTTATATTCGGAGCTAGCCTGCTTGGTAATGCTGTTGATGGCACCACCGGTAGAACCACGGCCGGCGAACGTGGAGCTGGGCCCCTTGGTGATTTCAACCTGCTCAACGGCGAAACTTTCACGAATGGTCATACCAGGATCGCGCAGGCCGTCGACGAACACGTCACTACGGGCTTCATGGCCGCGGATAATGTAGCGGTCGCCGAACGCGTTACCGTTTTCGCCGGTACCCAGAGAAATCCCCGGCTGAGCGGCAAGAATGTCCCGCAGATCGGACTTGCCGGAGTCCTTGATCTGGGTTTGCGTCAAAACGGTGATGGTCTGAGGAGTTTCCGCTAGCGGCTTAACCTTACGGCTATCACCGGACACTTTGGCCTTGTAGGGTACACCCGGCTCAGCATAAGGGTTGGTATCAATGGTACGCTCTTCAATCTGCAGCGTATCCAGCTCATAGGTTTCCTCTTCCTGCGCCATGGCCATGGAGCCCATCAGCGAGGCGGAGATACCCAGTGCCAGGGCATTACGAGCACTTCCCAGTGCCTTGCCACTGCGCAAACTCAGAGGTTGCAGTCGGGTCGAATTATTCTTAGACATTCTAGTGAGTCCTTACTTCAAAGTATGGGTCAAACGTTGCGGTTATTTTTGAAACAAATCGGCTATTTCGTAATCAGCGAATATTCCACGGGTACGGCAATTGAAATACGGTCCTTGTCCATAAAGTCCGGGATTGCCGGCAAGGGATTGGCCTTTTTCAACATTTCCAGCGCGGCCTGATCCAGTTGCGCATTGCCGGAACTGGTCTTGATGGATGCATCCAGCACCTCACCGTTCCGGTTGATGGAAAACTGCAGCATCACCGTTCCCTCGATCTTGGCTTTCTTCAGATTCGACGGGTATTCCTTGTGCTGGTTGAGCCAGGCCATCAAATCGGCGAAGTAGCTTTTCGCGCCACCCTTGCGCCCGCCGGCGGTCCGGCTGTTGGCGCGTCCGGATGCCTTGACCATCGCCTCCTGTGGCGTCTCTGCGACGCGTGCAGTCTCTGGCGCAGGCGCCTGAGGCTCGACTGGTTTGGCGACATCAGGCTCGGGCGTTGGTTCCGGTTGTTCTGGTTCTGGCTCCGGTTCCGGCTTTTTTTCCGGCTCCTGCTTCGCTACCTGAACATCGTTTTCCTTCACAACGGGCGGCTTAACGACTGCCACCTCTGGAACAATCGGCTTAGGCTTCGGCTTCACTTCGGGTTTTGGCGGCTCCGGTTTCGGCTCGGGCTTGGGCTCGGGTTCCACCGGTGCTTCCACTTCGGCAACTTTTTGCTCAGCCTGGTCCTGATACGCGCCTTCGCTACCCAGACCCACTTCCACACCGAACTCGCCTACGTCCGCGGCCGTGCTGGCTTCTACTTTCGGCTGCATGCCGAGAGCCACGGCCAGGGCAAGATGCATCCCAACCGCCAATACCAGGGCAATCAGCCATTGATACCAACGCATCAGAGTTGCTCCGCCTGCACCGTATGCAGTGTGATGGTGCTAACGCCCTGTTCCCGGAACACCGTCAGCACCGGATCAAGATCGGAGGCCTTGACGCTACGGTCCGCCTTCAGCGCGACCCGCACCTCGGACGCAGTGACTATTGCGTCCTGCACCGCAGGCTGCAGCCCATCCAGAACCAGCGGCTGACCACCCAGGATCAGCGAGCCATCCGCCTTCATCACCAACTCCAATTCCGCTGCCTCGACCGGCTTCTGACTTTCGGACAGCGGCGCATCGATCCCCGGATCGGAGATGCTGCTGATCTGGCCGGCCACCATGAAAAACACCAGCAGCAGGAACACAATATTGATCAGCGGAATCAGATTGTCGTCGCTGTTGCCCGCCGAGCGCTTCGAATACAACGCATCGCTCATCGCTTTTTAATTCCGCTCAACTCAGTTCTGGCCGTTGGAGCCGGGAATGGCGCGCCCCAGCGTCACCGCCAGACCCAGCCCTTTCAATTTCTCCAGGCTCGTCACCATGGTCTGCACACTGCTCTCGCCTTCC
>JAEZAA010000179.1 GCA_023430625.1 Pseudomonadota bacterium | reverse complement strand
GGCGATCATCGAGGCGGGGCCATATAGCTGGCTGGTGCCGGTGTCGTTGACCCAGGCCGGTTCTTCTGTCGGCAGGTTGCCAGCGGCGTCGCATTCGTAAACGTAGCCGCTCGGGGTGCTGGGGTGGATCCGCTCGCCTGGCGCCAGGGCCAGGTTAGGGGTAAAGGGCTTGCCGTAGTCGTCAAAGGCCACCACAAAAACGTCGTCGGCATAGCCGCCCAGCAGGCTTATTTCATAGGTTCCGGTGGCTGGGTCGCTTTTGGCGTGTCCCAGTGATTTGGCCAGGGCCACCTCAGCGCCGTCGATCTGGTGTGCGATGGCGTCATAGGAAAAGGCGCGAACGGTGCGAGCGGCTGGTTGCCCCGCGATCTGCACAATCCCGGCCACCGTCGATGTCTGATCCGCCATTAGTCTGCATCCCCTCGGTTTTGGGTCGAAAACTGGTCGTTTTCCTCAGTGGCCCGCCCCGCTACCACGGTGCGCGCAATCCAGAATGGTGCCTGCCCGCCGTCCGAGTTGAAACGCAAAGTATTTCCGCTCACCCATCCACTGCCCCAGCCTTCCTTCCGGATCATGAAATAGGGCGCGCCGGTGGCGCCGTTTACGGGCGCGCAATCGGTGGCGGTATTGCCGGAAGCCACTACGCCCACGGTTTCGCCGATCACTTCGAAGGCGCTGGAACTGGTAAAGCGTATCGCCCAGCGCTCTTTGATGCCGCCCTGGTTGGTGATTTCAAACGGGTGGGCCAGCCAGTTGTATTTCGCGGTGGTGTCGTTGCCGATGCGGTCGTCGCTCCAGGTGCCGGTCCAACTGGCTTGATGGAACTGCGTATGCACGCGGGCGCGTATATCACCATACAGAATCGCGGCGCTGGCAATGGAGCCGGCCGGGTAATCCTGGCTTAGTGGGATATTCAGGCTAATCTGGCCGCCGATCTGCACATCGGTCGCAAGGCCCATGTCCTCGATCCGTTCGTAAACGGTCAATGGTTCTGTGACCGCGTTGGCGTCATCGTCCAGCAGTGCCAGGCTTTCGCTAAAGGTCAGGGTGCCCGCCTCCGGGTCGGTGGTGTACTGCTCCGCGCTCAGACGGCGGCCGTTGGCGCCTTCGACCCAGATTTCTGCCTGATTCTGGCGGTCAAACGACACGGTCTGGCCAGGGGTGGCGGTGGGTACCGGGTGCGTGTTGGTGTGGGTCAGCACCACTACATCGCCCAGGTTGAACTGGGGCACGCGGCCATCACTGGGCAGGCGGGTGGCGTCCAGGCCCACCAGATCGGCATCCAGGGGCAGGTAGGTGTAGGCCACGGCGCTGTAACGGGCGCTGCTGGGCATGATGCCGCGCGTCCACTCCAGGTAAACCAGGCCGGTTTGGGTGTCTACCTGACCACTCTCAATGCCGGTTCCGGTGATGCTGCCGTCGGTTTGGGCGCGGCCGGTCACTGGGTTGCCGTCGATATCGGTTGCGTTCACGATCAGGCTACCCTCGCGCAGGGGCGCGCCGGCGGTTCGGAATACGGTACGGCTGGCGGGCTTCTCGCTGGCGGTGGTGGTGCAGGCGATCAGCGTGACCGGCGTATTGGTCGGGGTGTTGGCGGGGTAGTCGGTCAAGGTGGCCTGGCCGGTGGTGTAGTCGATGCTGCCGACGGCTGTGCCGGCGTTGGTAACGGGGTTCCAGTCTTTGATGATGGCGCCGTTCTGATCCCGGTACTCGGTGCTGCCCACGCTAAAAATCAGGCTGCCGGGCACAATGGCCCGCGCGCTGGTTGGCGTCAGGTTGATGGCAAGGCCTGGGATCGGGAACTGGTCGATCCGCACGGCTACGGGGTCGGCGGGATCGGTCCATTCAATGCTGGCGGTAGTGTCGGCGTACTCCTCGGGGGCGCTGGCGGTGTCCTGGTCCCAGTACAGGCCGCGTAGGCCGTTTTTCTGGCTCCAGATCGTATAGCTGCGAACCTGGCGCGGATCAAAACTTAGTTCACCTGTCGCATAGTTCACGGTGCCCAGCACGGCCCCGCCCTTGCCCCGGCTCAGGTTGCCGGCGCCGTCGTCGGTTAGGGTTACATCCTCGGTGGTGTAGGTGTGGGCCGGTGTCCCGCCGTCGGGTGTGCGCGTGGTCGTCAGGCGGCGCAGCTTCACATCGACGCGAACGGAACCTTCGCGCATGGGTGCACTCGGGGTAAAGCTGGTAGGGCCGGTGGTGGCCAGGGTAACGCTGTCGGTGCGCTTGTGTTCGCCCTGCCAGTCCTCGAACTCCACGGTATAGTCGCCGTCCGCCGGCGCTGGCGTCGGCTGCGGGTTGAATATCAGCGCCCCGGTGGCATAGCTCACCTCGCCGCTGCCGGCGCCCGCCAGTTTGCCGGCGCCGTCGTCGGTTAGCTGGTAGGTCTGCCCGCCGGTTGTCCAGCTCACCTTTACGCTGCCGGGGGCTAGGTTGCGCTTGATCTCCGGGCTTTTGGGCCAATCGTTGTTTGCGTATCCCATCGTCAATTACTCTCGGTCACGGTTTGGCCCACTTCCAGGCGAACGGTGGCGCGGTCGGGTACCGTGGCGCCTACCTCGATAAATGCGGGGCGGTTCTGGCCCCAGGCGATAATCAGATCGGTGCCGGCGTCCGGCAGGGCGGCCAGGGTAAAGCTGGCGGTGCCGGTGGTGTAGTCGATGGTTCCGGTACCGTCGCCGCTCAGTTCGCCGTTGCCGGTGTCTCGCAGCAGGTACCAGTTCCCCTGTGCGCGGTATTCGACCGTCAGGGTGCCTGGGGCCGCCTTCGGCTCGGTCTGGTAAACCCAGGTTAGGCTGCGGGTCTGCTGGTTCACCTCCAGGGCCGCCTGGTCGCTCTGCTGGTTCACGGCTGCGCCAGGCTGAAAGGTCAGAGTCGTGCTGTTGTTCCGGTTGCCACTGCCGCTGTAGAACGCGCGGATCTCGCCGGCGGCATAGTCCACAGTGCTCAGTTCTTCGTTTAGGTACTTATTGCCCCCGGTATGCACCAGGCGGCCGCCATTGTCCCGGTAGTTGCCGTTGCTGCCGGTAATCTCCAGGGTGCCGGGCACAATGGCACGGCCGGCGTAGTAGATGCCGGCGCCGTTGGGGTCGGTGCTCACCCCGCTTACGGTTACGCTCAGGGTGCCGGTCGCGGCCGGGAAAATGGTCACAGCACCCGCGCCGGCGTTAATGTCCGCCAGGGCGTTTTCGCTCTGGGCGCTGGGTACCAGGGGCGCGTAAACGGAAGCGACACGGATCGTTCGGTCACCAGCTTCGGCGGCAGCCATCAGGGGGCTGGCGCCGTAGTAGCGAGCGGCGTCCGCGACTTGGGTTTTCAGGATCTTGATTGTTTTCTGGGTATTGCCGGTCGGGCTTGGCTCGCTGCCGTTGAAGTCGTACTGCAGCGGGGCGGCAAGCTCGATCACATAGGTTTTCAGGCGGAAATTATAAAAGCTGTTCGATCGATCGATCGTGAAGTCCTGGATGGCCTGCTCTACGCCGGTGACGCGTACATACTGCTCAACGCCGCTGGTGGTGTCGGTTAGCACGAAAATCTGCCCCGGCTCAGGATCCTGCCGGTTGTTTATCTGCGCCAGCGCCTGAATCGCGCGCTGGCCAGCCAGTTGCTTGCCCCAGAGCCAGAACGGGGCCTCGCTGCTGGCCACCACATAGCTTTCGATCCGGTCCTGGGCATCGGCCCGGCGGTCAGTGTGGCTGCCGGTGCTGAACAGCAGCACGTGCACGTTCGGATCCGCCGGACGTTGGCTCAGGATTGTATGAGCACCGAGCAGCGTGTCCTGGTTTGCGGCCTGAATGGCCAGAAACAGCTTGCGCAGCTGCACGCGCCCATAGACCCGATCCACCCGACTGATATCCGGAAAGGTGTTATTGACCTGGCCACTGGCTACAATGCGCCCACTCATGCGCCCGCCGCCATCCGGGGTATCAGCCATGACTTCGGCTTCGGCAAGTACGATTTGATTGCTGGTAATGGTCACGCTTGGACCTCCATTAGATTGATGGTGATGTTGTACCAGTCATCGGGGCCCGGATTCGCAACCCGTCGGATCTCGGTCGCCTCGATAGGCTTAGGGCGCCGCCACATGACTGTGAACACCCGGTCGTGATAGGTCAGAGTCATTTTTCTGCCGGCTACAGCGGTGGACTGGAACAGAGCCGTGACCGTGGCCCGCGTAACCCACGCGGTATCTTCTCCGCCAAAGAGCGTGATCGGGCGGCCGCCGATCTTCACCCCTTCCTGCACGATCAGTGCGCCCGTCAATGAGTAATCGGCCGACTGCTCGACCGGATCCCAGTCAAACTCATCTCGCCATTGCAGATCCGGCGGCAGCTGAATCGTCGTGCTGCCATACGCCAACGAAATTGTCATGAAGCACTCCTCAAGCCTGCTGCCTCCAGTGCGCTTAGGAAGCCGCCAGGGTCTGCTGTCTGCACCTCCACATCACGGCCGTTCGGCGCCTGCAGCACGATCCGCTGACCTGGTGCTTGGGTGCGTTGGTTGCTGGTTGTCGTTTCTGTCTGCCGGGCCTGTTGTTCCGTTGCCGCCTGGCGTCGTGCCGCTTCTTCATCGCGGAGCTGCTTCATCTTCGTGCGGTGCAACTCTTCTGCGGCTTTCAAGGCCTCTTCCAGGTCTCTGGCAGCGTCCTTAGCGCCGGCATCACGGGCCTGTTTCAGCTGCTCTTCCAGCTGCTTGCGCTGCTGGTCATAGTTGCGCTGCTGAACCCGGTCGGTCTCACCGTTGAGCTGGTCGAGTTCATTACGCAAGCTGGCCAGAGTTGAGGCCGCACTGGAGTTGAGGGATTCGATGTTGCGCCGGGCCGTGTCGATCGCCGCATTCAGGCGCGAAAGGTCGGTGTCATCGAGCAGGTCGAATTGGTCTTTAGCCTTCCGGCTCAAGTTGTTGAGCTTATCGAGACTGGCACCACCGGACTCGACCGCCTGCACCAGGGACAGCAACTCTACCTTTTGTTCATAGAAGGCTTGGGATGCCTGGGCGGCGGCGAGCTGCATGTCATTCATCCACCTGCCGATGCCACCCGCATTCAAGCGCATGGATTGCTGCTCGATATCGGACACCTTCTGTGCCATCTCGCCCAGTTTGGCCCGTGCGGCATCCAGCTCATTGACTGCTGTCTGGCCGAGAAAGCCAGCATCAAATGCTGCGAGAGTTTGTGCAGATAGGCCTTCCAGCGCGGAGCGTACTGCCTCCACTTGGCTATGCAGTGCATCTGTTGCCGTGATGGCAGAGGTATAGCCGATCGCCAACTGCTCACCAGGGCGCTGATCGATCAGGCGCTGTTGTACGTCGCCCAAAGACACGGCTGCATCGGTCGCGGCTCTAAATGGAGAGGCCAAGTCCGTATTGGCAATTTCTTGCGCCTTGATCCGGACCAGGTCCATGGCAGCAGCAAATTGGCCTGCGTTGATCTGGTCCCCGGCCAACAGTTCACGCAGTTTCGTTTGGAGCGCATCCAATTCCTTGCTGCTGCTGATCTCGCCCAGGGCGCCGGTAATTGCCTGTTTGAATGCGGCGGAGCTTTGGGTGGCGTTCGGGCCGAGCTGGTTGATGCTGTCCGCCACCTGGTCCAGAGAGTCTATTGCTGTCTTGGCTCCGGTGCTGATTTCGTCCATTGCCAGGTTGACGTCAACACCCAGGCGAGCCAGGGCACCACGAGCCTCATCCGTGGCCTTTGCCTGCTCTTCAAGTTTCTGCTTTGCCGCCGTGGCCACCAGTTCATTCGCCTGGACTTCGGCTGCTGCCAGTGCCTCTGCAACTGCAGCCTGCTGCACACGCAGGTTGTTTTCCTGGGCGATCGCCGCGTTCAGCTTGGCTAAGGCGTCGGACTCAGCTGCTCCTTTGGCTGCGTAGAATGCTTGCCATGCCGCTGTGGTGCTGGATGCAGCCTTGGCAATTTGCGCATCCAATCCGGCCACCTGCGCACTCAGCTTTGCCTGCTGTTCCTGTGCGGCCGCAACCATTTCTTCAAGAGATTGCTTGGTACCGGCAACAGCCGCCTCGGTGCCTGCAGCTACATTGCTGGCACCCGCCTTTGTCTGAGCGCCGATCGCGTCCCACATGCTGGACAAGGTGGCCTGGATGTCCGCACCATGCTGACCCAGGCGCACAACGCTTTCGTCATACATGGAATTCACGGCCATGATGAACGGGCGCAGCTCATTGGCGGCATCGGTTTTGCCCAGTGCTCGATAGGTACGTTCAGCAAGTTGAGCCAGGGACGATGTGAACCCGGTGACCGTGATCAGAGCCAGGTTGTAGGAACTGGCGATGCCTTTGGCGAAGAGAGAGATGGCACCGCCAGTCAGGGTAACGGTCGTGCCGATCGTCGTCATCGTGTTGGACATCGAGGTCTTAAAGCCCTCAATGGATCCAAAGGTTGTGGTCAGACTGTTTTTGACTGCCTCGCCCATGGACACAAAGGTACTGGAGATCTGGGACGCCCAGCGCTGCAGGGTGCCGTCGTCCTTCAGCTGAGTGAAGACGCCGATCAATTCCTTGAGTTGCTGCTTTGCGTAGTCCAGCAAGCCAGAGTCGGCAATCATGCCGAGGGCTTCGGTCCAGATGTTGGATAGCCGGGTACCGAGCCCAGAGAGGCTGTTCAGTTGATCAGCCGCGGCGCCTTTTGCAGCAGCTCCCATCTCGGCGATCAGCGCCGATATCTCACGCCGGCCGAGCTGGCCAGCCTCGCTCATTTTCTGCAGCTCAACGGTATTCTTGCCGGTGGCCTTCGACAGCAAATCCCACACCGGCACACCACGTTCGACCAACTGCAGGATCTCTTCACCCTGCAGCTTCTGCTTTGACCACGCCTGGCCAAGAGCCAGGGTGATGCCGCTTAGTGTTTCCTGAGAGCCACCCAATTTGGCGGCCTGGTCGATGATGGCCTGATAGGAGCCGTCCATCGGATCCAGACCAAAGTTCTTCAGGGCAATAAATCCCTGGGTCAGTTCGCCCAGCTTGGCGGGCACCTGGCTCTGGAAGTCACGTAGCCATTCGGTGGCGGTGGCGCCGCCCTCAATGGATCCCATGACTGAATCAAGCTGCTTGCGGTACCGCTCCAGTTCATCGCCAGTACCCAGAACCCCCATCACTGCATTCTTTAGTCCCTGCAGGGTGAGATAAGTACCAGCTAGCGCAGCCAAGCGGCGGGTGAGTTGAGAAATGCCGTTATCAGCGCCACGAGCGGCAGCATCTGATTCCTTGATGCTTTGGCTGGCCTGCTTGGCCGAATCACCTACAGGCTTATACCCACCGGTGACCAGGTTCTTCAGCCGTGTGAACAGGCTGCCGAATCTCGAATTGGCATTGCCTGCAGCATCATTGGCCGCATCAATACCATCGCCAGCCTGTTCCGCAGCTTGGCCAGCTTCCATGAGTTCATCTGACGCTGAATCAGCTTCCTTGGCGGTACCCGCAAGTTTGCTTTGCAGATCGGAGATCTTACTTGCAGCCTTCTGCGATGCCTGCTCTAGCTCACTGCTCGACAGCGTACCCGAGCGCGAGAGGGCATCATACGCGTCCTGGATCTCCCTGATTTTCTCAGCGATCTTAGAATTCGACATGACGCCCAGTGTTTTGAACGCCTTATCTAGATTCTTTTCTGCATCCTCGGCTGCATCGCCGGTTTCTTCCAGCTCGTCACGGGTCTGACCGAGACCCTCCGCCGCCTCACGGGCATTAGCACCCAGATCGGTGGCGGCGCCAGCGGTTCCCTGTAACCCGCTTTCAGTACCGGCGGCTGTGGCGTTGACGTCCTGCAGCTCATCCTGCAGCTGCGACACGCTTTCCCGTGACGACTTAGCAGCAGGGCTCAGCAGATCGCGACCCTTGAGGATGATGCTGGCAACAAAGTCTTTCATGGCCATGACGAAAACTCCGGGCAAAAATCAGGGGCCCGTTGGCCCCTGATTGGTCTCTTGCTTCAGTGCAGGGGCGGCTTACTGGATGCCGTAGAGGATTTCCATCGGAGACTCGCCGATGTTCGGCGTTTCCAGGGTTCCCGCAAAGGCTGCCGTGATGGGATCGGCACTGAGGAAGTCCAGTTCACCGTTGGGCGACAGGGTCACGCGCTTCAGGGTCACGAGAACCTCTTCACCGGTCATCAGGTTGCGCCCATCGAGCACCAG
>JAEZAA010000206.1 GCA_023430625.1 Pseudomonadota bacterium | reverse complement strand
ATTACGGGCTGAGAACTTACGGCTAAAACGGACGGAAGACCCGCCGTTTTAGCTTCGTTGCAGGCGATTCAGGCCGCGACGCTGACCTGAACGGGCATCAGGTCGAGGGATGGCACCCATTCGTCGCTGTCGAGAGTGATGAAATGGCTGCTGGCCGTGGTCTCGACGATGCGGATGGCATTGGATGTCTGCTCCGCGCTTCTGAGCATGGTGTTACGGCACAGGATCCGGTCCACCTTGGGAATCAGAATGGTGCCGTGGCGCATGTGCTGATAGACATCGAACGGTGTTTTTTCCGTCCAGGCAATGATGTTCTCGATGTTGCGCACGATGGTCAGATGATCCTTGGTTGCGTGGAACAGCTTGTCCAGCAACTGGCGCTTGCGGGCGTTCATGCGGCCAAAAAACGTCTGGCTGTAGGACGAGGAGGGCGCGCTGTTGATCAGGCGGATCAGCCAGGGCCACATGCCGTGACTGACCGGTTCCAGCAGGGCCGTAACCAGCGGGTGGAGTTGCCCTTGGGGCAGCACCGGCGCTTCCAGTACCACATCGATGTGTTCAAACAGTTCCGGGCGTTGCCGAATGGCTTCGATAATCACCGCGCCGCCACGTGAATGGCCATGAATCCGGATGCGGTCGGTGGACGGAACATTCTGCAGGACCTGGAGCAGGATGCAGGCGTCGTATTCGATGGTGCCTTCCAGATGCTTGATCGGCACTTCCCAGGGGGCGGCTTCGGGACAAGGACCGCTGACGGGGATGTGATAATTGCTGCAGGTGAGCAGAATCAGTTCGGTGTCCGGTGCTTTATAGGTCTGGGTGAAGTAACAGTGGTTTTCCAAAAAACCATGGACCCCGATGACCGTATGCCGCGCGCGGGCGCTGTGATTACGAATCGAGACGGCGCCTTTACCGACCGTGTATACGCGTCCGGAGAACATCTCCGTATAGGACTGCTCAATAGGTTTGATCAGTTTGCGGGCATGGATTGCTTTCATTTGACTTCGTCTCCCGTCGCAGGTGACTGCCAAGTCTGGTCTCAGCCCAGGAGCGGGGCTAAACGGACTTCCTGTCGAGACTTGTATACGCAATCAACGTGCTTTCTTGTGTACTTTTGCCAGAAAACCCGTCACAAATCGACTGATCCAAATCGAAATGAATTCTCAGTACGTTTCTTATCAATCCTGGTGTTGCCGGTGGTTCTGTAGCGCCAACCTCCCTTGATCGCATGGTGCCAATCTAGCACTGAGAACGCACTGGAAAAACCGACTGCATCTCCTTGATCTTGAGTATAGATGCACGTTCTCGTCCTCGTGTTATTTTTTGTAGCCTTTGATTTCTATTATGGAGTGTCCATGATTCAGAAAAAGGTCGATGTCGCATCCGGACGGCCTCTGAGGACTGTCAAGCCCCTGGAGTCTGCATCAGACCGGGCCCAGTCTGCAAGTTAACGCTATCGGGTGCAGGACGGGACCTGACTGGGGCGACCTAGCCGGGATCAGCCCTGCGAAACATTGCAGGACATAAATGGCAGGACGTAAGAGATAAGAGAAAGGAGGACCGCCGTGCAATTGCCCGAAGATGCCCTAACCAACCATGAGGTCACGATCTGTCTGCAGGGAGGCGCGGTGCTTGGTCCCTTTCATGCCACCTGGAGCACGGAGTCGAAAAGCGACGTGCGGGAACTGTTCCGGGAATATGACCAGTTCCTGCAAGGCGAGCCGCAGCAACGCTTCAAATATCACCTGCACGACGCCCAGACGAACCGGGTTCATACCCTGATCCTGCGGTTCGAGGCCGTCACGGCGATTTACGACCACGTGCGTATGCTCAATTAGAACCCATCCTGGCGCTGGGGTGCACCGCATCGGCATCTGCGTGTCGAGAGGAATTGCCAAATCGGTCAAGGATTACGGGTAAGCCACGGGCTACCATGCATTGTTAAACAATGTAACGGAACATCAGTTCGGTTTTCACCCGTTTTCGCCGTGGATTAGTCATCATGCACCCAGCCGCTTCAACCAGGCCGTTACGGGCCGTCCTTTGTCTGACTCTGGCCGTTGCCGTCGCAGGTTGCGGAGGCGGAGGCAGCTCCGATGAAGTGCCCGAGGAGGAGGGGCGCGGCTTTATCGTCCAGGGCGGGTTCCTGACGGGAGCCTATGATCCGGCAAAATCGGATGCACTCTATCTGGAGACTGGCGTCACGAGTCGCGGACGCTGGGGTGGCACTAATCTCGGGCGCTGGGACGACCACATCCGTAACCGGGCTTATACCGGCGCCTTGGATCTCTATGTCCGGGGCTCGACCAACGGCCGTCTGGTTTATCGTCATGCCCGCTCCGTCTGGGGCGGCACCGAGCCGGACGGTAATGTCTTTTTCATGATGGGGCCAAACAAGGGTATCACCGTTTCGGCGCGGATGCCGGAGGGCGGAGAGACGCTCGATATCGCAGACCTCAACGGCGAATACACCTGTCTTCGCAGCTTTCCCACGCCAAAGACGGTGAGACGAGACGGCAATGCTCCTGAGGCCAGCGCGCTTCATAAAAACAGCCTGCAACTGCTGACGGCAAACTTTACGCCAGGCTCGGCTGCGGTGGATTTTGACGTGCTGCTGGATACCGATGGCGTGCTGCCGGCGCCATCATCAGCCTTTTATGAACTGGATGCCAATGGACGCTTCCGCCTGACGGAGGATGCGTCAGTTCCCCTCCTGGCGCCACTCGAGAAAGAGGAGGCTTTGCGTGGCGGGGCTTTCCAGAAGCAGGAACAGTTTCTGTTCCTGTCTTATATGAACATCCAGTCGCAGCCCTCGCTTTCGGATGCGGTGGGCACCAAGCCGTCACCACCGCCGGAAGAAGTGGAGACCGCAGGCTTCATGATGTGCCTGAAGGGTGGAACCGCCATGACCGAAGCGGACCTTAACGGTGAGTTCTGGTATCTCCATACCCGGGCGACTGGTGCATCGCAAGAGGCTACAAGCGTTAATTACGAGCATACCTATGGCCAGATCAAGGCTGACGGTGCCGGTCACCTGAGTCGGATCGAATGCCAGAGCCCGACCGCCTTGCGCCAATGGGAAATGAGCTACAGTGTGCAGCCTGAGGGGCAGCTCGACGTTACCCATGATACCTTGGCCTTAACGGGCATTCTCAACGTCGATGGCAGTCTCGCATTAATGATGCGGCCAGGCAGTGAATCGGACTTTGGCTTCGAGATCTGGACCAAGAAACTTGGCCCCAGCGATTGCCCCACGGAATAAGCAGCGGCCCGATGCTGCCGGCCCATGTGAACGGCGTTGTGGCGGACGGCAAGTGCCTGCCTCACAAGGCTGTGGATGCCTGAACCAGAAATAATGGAGGAATAGCGGTGACTGCACCTGATAACAGTGGTCCGGCAGCCGGTGCGCCAGGGCAATCGACCAGCGCCGCGGAGTACTGGCACATGCGCTGCGAGTTGCTGATCGATGTGATGGGCTTGCTTGCCTACGACTGTGAGCCGGCCGAAGGGCGTATCGTCTGGCATGGCCCCAGCGACAGGTTGCTGGGCTATGAGGCCAGTGAGATGGCGGATGGCGAGGAACAGTGGGCGAGCCGGGTGCATCCCGATGACCTGGAGGATACCCGCCGCTTGCGCCAACACGCCTGGCAGGAGCGGACCCGTTATGACCTGGAGTACCGTTTTCTGCACCAGGACGGCAGCTACCGCTGGTTGCGGGACCGGGGCATCTACTTGGCACGGGAGGAGGGCCAGGACGGGGAGCTGACAGGCTTGATTGAAGATGTCACGCAGCGCCGTGAACTGGAGCAGGAACTGGCGCGCCAGACCCGGACTGATGCCATCACCGGCGCCCTGACCCGACGCCACTTTCTAGCCGAGGCCGAGCAGGAGCTGGCACGCGCGTTGCGTTACAGTCATCCATTGTCCATCCTGATGGTCGATATCGACCACTTCGGTGAGGTCAACAATACCCACGGCCATGATGCCGGTGACCGGACCTTGCAGCATCTGGTCGAGCTCTTCTGGGAAAATCTGCGTCACGTGGATCATGTGGGACGCATGGGCGGTGAGGAGTTTGCCGTGCTGTTGCCCGAAACCGGTCGGGCCCGGGCGCTGGAGATTGCCGAGCGGCTGCGTTCAGCGGTGGAGCGTTCCGTGGTGCAGTTGGCGTCCGGCGTGCTGTTGCGGGTAACCGTTTCCGTGGGCGTGGCGTCCTACAAGGGTGACGGCGATCTTTATTCGTTGATGCGCCGCGGTGATTTCGCCTTGTATGAAGCCAAACGCAGTGGGCGTAATCGCGTTTGTGACGGCTGATCGTTAACTGCGGGAAGGTTGGAAACAGCACGGGGAGAGCCGATAGGACTCTCCCCGTTTTGCATAAAAGGCCCATAACATCCTTGTCAGGGCAATAGTCGGTTTACGGCCTAGAAGCCTTTGCTGACTTGGAGAGCCAGGCCCCAGGCGTCGATGTCATACTCCGCGTTGAGGCGTGCATCGCTAATCGGTGTCAGGCTGGCAACCGTATATTCCTGCTCGTCGACTTCGATGTCATCAATGATGAGGTAGCCAAAGGCTGCATCCACTGCCCAGCCGGACTGCGGTTCTTTCCAGCCAGCGCCTACTGTCAGCCAATGTCGATCGGAGGAGGGAATTCGTGCCGTCCTGAATTCTTCAGGAACAGGAGATTCATCCCATGCATAGCCTGCTCGCAGCGTCCACTGCTCATTTAGATGATAGGCAGCTCCAATTGCGGCCGACCAGCTGTTTTCCCAGTTCTCGGGAACGTGGCCAATAATGGTAGCGGGTGGGCCATAGTTTTGGCTGGTGACGGCGGAGACAAAGCCTCCGCCTTGATCGGACCAGATGTCCAGGTTTTTAAACCGGCTCCAGCGTGTCCAGGTTGCACCAGCCAGCAAGGTCCATTGATCGTTCAAATCATGTTTTATAGCCAAAGTGGCTGTCTCGGGCGTGGGAAGAGGAACTACCGCGTCCTCCTCAAGTTTGGCGAATGAGCCGAGTGGGCCAAATGGCCCTGTCAGCTCAGCCTCGCCTTCCAGCTCAAGGTCGGTTTCAGATCGATAGGTGAGGCCAATGTTGGTCGATTCGGTGGGGCTGAAGAGGACACCGGCTGTCCAGCCAAATTCCCAATCATCGCCTTCGGTATCGAAGTAGCCATCGGGCAGAGGGCCGAGGAGCAACTCTTGCCGAGAGTAATCCACCCATTTACTGATGCGACCTTCTGCGTATTGGGCATTGACTCCAAAGCCCAGCGACAGTTGCTCGGTCAATTCGAAGGCGAAAGATGGCTGCAATGTGATTACTTGTAGTTCGGTTTTATCCGCGAAATAGCGGCCTTCGAAGTCGTTATCATAGTTAGCTTTGATACCGTAGGGGACGTAGATACCAATCCCTGTGCTGAAGCCATCCGCAGTATGGGTCAGGTAGAGGTTCGGAATAACAGAGGTGCCAATGAAGTCTCCACCATCGTCCCCTTCGACTGGATTTTCTAGGTTATCTACAGCGCTGCCGGAGAACTCCGGATCGATCTCAAGCACAGCCGCGCCAAACGAAATCTGGGTACCCTCAAGCTTGGTCATTCCGGCTGGGTTGAAGTAGAGAATTGCAGCGTTTTGCGGATTTGCCGCAGCACCGGCGTTCGCCGTGCCAGAAGCATGAGCACCCTGCTCGTTGAGGGCATAGCCTCCGGCCATTCCCAGCTGTGGCCAGATTGCTCCGGTTGCCACTGTAGCGATTGCCACCACCAAGGGTTTACGAGTCTTCATGAATTCCCCTCTACGCTGAGTGTATTTCCCGTTTGCTCTCAGCCAGTATACAGAGCGGGTTTTGGGCTCCCCAGTAGGCCGCGCATGCGCCTGGCACAGCGGTTGGAGACCGATTCTGGCTGATCAGAAGTGCATGCGCTGGGGGCGCTGGAAAAAAGAGTAGTGTTCATTTTCCTATTGACCCGATCTCCGGGTTTGGTTAGTTTTAGCCTCATGCCGACATTCAATATGCTTCTCACCAATCTCCTCCTGACAGGCCTACTAAGCTTGGGCCGACTGCTGCGCCTAGCGCACTGATACCTCGCCCCTTCGGTTCCGGTTATCAATTTGCAGTAAAAAGCCCTTCCCGGGTTCAGGTTTTGGAGAGTTCAGAATGTCTTTCAGCGTCTTCTTCCAGATTTCCTCGCTCCTAGCGCTACGACTGCGTCGCGGTTGCCGTGCCTAGCGTTTGTGGCAGCACGGCGGCCTGACTTCAGCCACGCAGTCAATTTCATCGTTATCGCTGGAGAATGAACCATGTTGCAGCAGCCTCAGACCAAATACCGCCGTTTCCCTACCGTGAATCTTCCCGACCGTACCTGGCCGGATCAGGTGATCACCCAGGCCCCGATCTGGATGAGCACAGACCTTCGCGACGGCAACCAAGCCCTGTTCGAACCCATGAATGCCGAGCGCAAGATGCGCATGTTCAAGACCCTGGTCGGCATTGGCGTTAAGGAAATCGAGGTGGCGTTTCCGTCCGCCTCGCAAACCGACTTTGATTTCGTACGGGAGCTGATCGAAGGCAACCATATTCCGGACGATGTCACCATCGAGGTGCTGACGCAGGCCCGGGATCATTTGATCCGCCGCACCATGGAGTCCTTGCAGGGCGCCAAGCGTGCCATCGTGCATGTCTACAACGCGACCTCGCCGGTGTTCCGGCAGACCGTGTTCAATCTGGATCGCGCCGGCGTGATCGAAGTGGCGGTCAGCAGTGCCCGTTTGATCAAGGTGCTGGCGGCCCAGCAGCCCGAAACCGACTGGACCTTCCAGTACAGCCCCGAAACCTTCACCGCCACCGAGCTGGATTTCGCCAAGGAAGTCTGTGATGCGGTGGTGGCGGAATGGGACCCGACGCCCGAGCGCAAGGTCATCATCAACTTGCCGGCCACGGTTGAGGTGTCCAGCCCCAACGTCTATGCGGACCAGGTGGAATGGATGCACCGCAACCTGGAGCGGCGCGAGCACATCATCTTGAGCGTGCACCCGCACAACGACCGTGGCTGCGCGGTAGCGGCGGCGGAGCTGGCGATGATGGCGGGTGCGGACCGGGTGGAAGGCTGCCTGTTCGGCAACGGCGAACGCACCGGTAACGTGGATCTGGTGACGCTGGCCTTGAACCTTTATACCCAGGGCGTGCATCCAGGGTTGGATTTCTCCAACATCAATACGGTGGCTCGCACCGTGGAAGAGTGCACCCAGTTGCCGATCCATCCCCGCCATCCTTATGTGGGCGACCTGGTATTCACCGCTTTCTCCGGCTCCCATCAGGATGCCATCAAGAAGGGATTTGCGGTGCAGGCCGAACGGGAGTTCTGGGAAGTGCCGTACTTGCCGATTGATCCGGTGGATCTGGGCCGTTCCTATGACGCCATCATCCGGGTCAACAGCCAGTCCGGCAAAGGCGGGATTACCTATTTGCTGGAGCATGCCTACGGCCTGGTGTTGCCGCGTCGGGTGCAGGTGGAGTTCAGCGCCGCAGTGAAAGACCTGACGGACACGGCTGGCACCGAAGTCAAAGCCCAGGATATCTGGGACTGCTTCCGACGCGAATACCTCGAACACCAGGCGCCGCTGGCCTATGAACAGCATCATTTGTTCGAGGCGGACCAGGCGCAAGGTGTGCGGTTGGCGGTACGGACCGCGAGCGGCAACCTGGAAGTGCGCGGGCAGGGTAATGGCCCCATCGATGCGGCGGTGCAGGCGCTCGGCATTCCAGTGAATGTGCTGGGCTATGAAGAACATGCCATTGGCCAGGGCGCGGATGCGGCGGCCGTGGCCTTCATCGAATTGGGAATGAACGGTGTGCCCGGCTCGGTGTTTGGGATCGGCATTCATGCCAATATCATCACCGCCTCGATTCAAGCCCTGTTCTCGGGCGTGAACCGGCTCTATCAACGGGCCGGCGCGGCTGAGCAGGCCGCGTTGCTGGCGGCCTTGCCGCAGGACGGGCAGGTTGCGTCTGCTTAATGTCGCATTTGCATTGACCGCGGTTATCCCCTCCCCTGGCAAGGGGAGGGTTAGGGCGCCCGGCCAGGGGTGGGGTCGTCTTTCAGGCGCTGAATTAGCAGGCACACACCGCATGCCGGCCCCTTTGGGGCAGGCACCCCCTCCCGGCCTCCCCCTTGGCAAGGGGGAGGAGTAAAATGTGCAGGCTACGAACTTCTTGGCGTGCCCCATCGGCGTCGCTAGGCTGTGCAAAAGGTACCCTGGACACGGCATCAGCCAGGAGGCAACGAATGTGCGGGCGCTACCATATCGAAGACAGCCAACTGTTGCTGGATCTGGTGCAGACGCTGGGTCTGTCCCAGCTCCCGCCGCCACGGCGCAATATCGCGCCCGGTGCGCAGGGGCCAATCGTCTACCAGACCCGTAACGGCCGCGTGCTTGAAGAGGCGGTCTGGTCGCTGCTGATCGAGCCCAAGCCCGACGGCGAAGGCGTGCGCCCCAATCCGCAGTGGCAGACCTTCAATGCCCAGTCGCGGCGCCTAAATTCCAGCCCTCTGTGGAAGAGCCGTTACCGTCACAAGCGTGCGATTATTCCGGCCAGCGGCTTTCATGAATGGAAACCGCTGGGCGATCGCAAGCAGGTGATGGAGATCCACCCGCGCAACGCGGCCATTGCCTTTGCCGGGCTCTACGATCATTGGACCTTCGATGGCGTGGACTACACCGCCTTCACCATGATCACCCTGCCACCCCATCCCCGCTTTAGTCACATTCACGCGAAAAGCATCCCGCTGATGCTCCAGCCTCAGGATTTCGATCTCTGGCTGGATCCGGATTTCGATCAGGTGGACGCCTTTGCCGATCTCATGAAGCCGCACATTGCGCAGGATCTGGAAGTGGTGCCGGTGGCTTCGCCGAAGCTGTTGCGCCCGGTCGGGGAAGCTGAACTGATCGCGGCGGATTGACGATCCGCCGCGTGAAGGAAGGCTAGCGATTGCGAAACAGGGAGACCACCTTGTGATCCGAAGGATCCGGAGCCAGTGGCTCCAGCAGATGGGCCAGTTGCGTCAGTTCCGCCAGAAACTCCATGGAAATGCCCATGTCGTCCAGCAGTCCGCCCAGCGAGCTGCCGTATTCCTGAATCAATAACTGGAGCGCATTTTCCAGCAATTCGGCACGCTCCTCATGCACTTCGCTGTCCCGCTCCTCGGACTTGGTCTGGCCGGTCTTGCTGAGATACACATTGGCGGTGCGGAACTGGGAGGGCGTGATCAGCTGCAACTGGTTCAGGCTGTAGATAATGGCGCGGGCGCTCACCCCCCAGGTGACCTTGAGATCGTAGATCTTCTGCCAGTCGATACGCTCCTGGGGCTGGTATTCCTGGACCAGGACGTGGCGCGGCAGCAGGAAACAGCTGGCGAAATGGTTGGCTTCGTCTTCCTGGCCGTGGTCGCCGGATTCGATGCCCTTGTGCATGACGATGTGGCCGAGTTCATGGGCCAGGTCGAAGCGTAGCCTCGGCCGGCTCTTGTTCGGGTTCAGCACCACGATGGGGCGCTCCCGGAACAGCGACAGGGCGTCCACCTTCTCCGACACCGAACCGAAGGTGGTGATGACCCCGCCGGCATGCTCGATCACCCGCGCCACACTCTTGATCGGGCCCTGGCCCAGTTTCCAGTAACGCCGGCATTCCTGCGCCGCATCCTCGGCCTCGGCCTTGCTCTGCACGTCGATGCTGGGGAAGTTGACGTCCGGCAGTTCCAGCAGGCGGTTCAGGGATTCCGCCAGCTTGTTGACCAGAGTCGCGCGGGCGGTACATTCCCGCACCGAGGAAATGGGTACCGTGGCGAGCTTTCGAAAATGACACTCTTCGTCTTTGACCAGACTTCCCAGTGGCTTTTGGAAAAATCGCTTGTTGACCTTGAGCTCATAGGCCAGGGCATTGAGCAGGTCATCGGCCGGGCTCTTATCCGTGGTTTCGAGCTGCTGAATATATTGGCGGGTGGTGCCGACGCGCGTGCCGAGGTCCTGCAGGGAGAAGCCCGACAGCAGCCGGGCCACCCGAAGATTGTCCCCGACGAAGAGACTCTTGTTCATTTCTTGTTCGCCCGTTTACGTGCTGGTTTGTCCTGAATAAGACTAACTCTAGCAGGCGGTAAGTCAATCAGCTCGGCTTGTCCCGGTTCAATCTTGTAACGGCGTGTGACTGGCTCATCCAAGGGCACTTGCCGGTAAGCGAGCGTTTCGCCCGCAGGCGTGATGCCGATGAATTCCACCTTGAGCACCTCACCGTTAGGAGCCGTTTCCAGGGCGAAACTCCACACCAGTTCCGGTTGGGCATCCAGCTCGTCGAGCAGTGGCAGTTGCTGCAGCTCGGGAAAGCTTTCCGCCCGGTTGAGGATGTTCTTCTTGGGGTGCTCACGGGAGCCGCGATACATGCTGACCGGCACGCCTCCAATGGAAAACACGAAGCGCAGGCCGGGGCTTTCGATTTTCAGCCAGGGATAGTTGCGCGCCTCGACCGCCTGGATGATGGCAGTGGAGCGCCAGACGTGAGAGCGGCAGCCGATGGACCAGCCGGTATCGCGCTCGTCCGCCCGTTCCAGCACCTGGTTATGGGCGGTGGCGATCAGTCGCCCGACCGTGTCGATGCGTTCGTCGGTGAGTTGGGGTTTTAGCTCGGAAGGAGTCAGGAACATGATGGCGTCCTACAGGAAGATTACCTGATTAATACTATGCTTAAATCATAAAACGTCAACCAAATATAAAAACGTAAACTTAAGTTAAAAATGTCAATCGGCGAGCATGCGCCCATGCTCTGCGAAAGGAGTTGCGAGCCGAACTGAGAATGGAAAAGACGGGGCTTAGCCGATCATCCGGTCGTGCTCGTGGCGCGACTGGATGGATTCGTGAAGAGGAGGCGGGTCAGTCGAGGGGGGAGCGAGTCTAGGACGCCAGCGCCATTTCGGCCAGCCGGATGATGTCCAGCGCGGGCTGTGGGTAGACGCCCAGGAACAACGTCAGCGCGCCGAGCAGCAGCACCATGATGCCGCCGACGCCTTGGGCCCAGTCGAGCGGCGCGTCATGGCGGCGCATGCTGGGAGAGGCCATGTACAGGGTGACGACCACCCGCAGGTAATAGAAGATGCCGATAGCGCTCCCCACCACCACCGCACCCAGCAGCCACCAGAGACTGCTCTCGACACCGACCGCAAACACGTAGAACTTGCCGATAAAGCCGGCCGTCAGGGGAATGCCCGCCAGGGAGAGCAGCATCAGGGTCAGCACCGCGGTCAGGTAGGGCCGTTTCCAGAACAGGCCGCGGTATTCGAACAGGGCATCGGCATCCCGTTCCTTACAGGGGCTGGACATGAGGGCAATGACACCGAAGGCACCCAGGGTGGTGACCGTGTAGGTGAGCAGATAAATGCCGACCGCCTCAATGGCAAAGTTGCGGCTGGCCACCACGGCCACCAGCAAATAGCCGAAATGGGCGATGGACGAGTAGGCCAGCAGGCGCTTGAGGTTGCTTTGCAGCAGGGCCAGCAGATTGCCGCCCAGTATCGACACGACGGCGAGCACGGCCAAGAGTTCATGCAGCCAGAGGCTGGTGGTGGCGGGCACGGTCATGAAAAACCGCATCAGCACCGCGAACACGGCGATCTTGCTGGTAGTGGCCAGGAAGGCGCCAATGGGGGCTGGTGCGCCTTCATACACGTCGGGTGTCCAGAGGTGGAAGGGAACCAAGGACAACTTGAAGCCGATGCCCGTCATCATCATCAAAACACCGGTCAAAACCACCAGGTTGTCCAGGTGGCCGGGCGCTAGCCGGGCGCCAAGTCCTGCAAAGGCGAGGGTGCCCGATTCGGCGTAGAGCAGGGCCATGCCGAACAGCAGGAAAGCAGATGCGGCGGCCGACAGCACCAGGTACTTGAGTCCTGCCTCCAGCGAATGGCGCAGCTCGAACCGGTAGGCCACCAGGCCGTACAAGGGCACCGAGAGCAATTCCAGGCCAATGAAGAAGGACGCCAGGTGGTGGCTGGAGACCAGCACAATGGCGCCGGTGGCGGACAGGCTCAGGAGCAGGTAGATCTCGTCCTGGTTGCGCTCATAGCCTTTGATATAGGGGCGGCAGAGGGTCGCGCAGGCCAGTGTGGCGATTAGCACTAAAGCCGTATACAGGCGGGCATAGCCATCGATGACCAGCAACGGCGTAACCGCCAGGGGCGGCTGCCCCGTCGATAGCAGAATAGACAACAGGGCCAGGTTCAGGCCGAGGATGCAGATCCAGGAACTGCGGGTGTGATTGCGGGAGACCGCGACCGAGGCCATGACCAGAATCGCGGTGGCGCCGGTCAAGATCAGCGGCAAAATGGCAATCAGGTGTTGCTGGGTCAGTTCCATGCCGTTTCTAATCCGATTTCAGGGCCAAGGGTGGAGCGGGTGCATAACTCTGGCGCACGCTGGCCATGGTGGACTCCGAGGTGTCGAGTACCGGCTGCGGATACAGCCCCAGCGCCAGTTGCAGAACCAGCAGACTCAGCAGCAGGCCAATCTCGCGGGCGTTGACGCGGGCCAGTGGGGTCGGGTCGGCGGCCGGTCCATAGTAGGCCCGTTGCATCAGGGTCAGCGCATAGATGGCAGCCAACACCAGGCCGAAGGTCGCGATCACCGTGATGATGGGCACCACCTTGAAGGCGCCCAGCAGAATCAGGAATTCGCCGACAAAGTTGCCGGTGCCCGGCATGCCGAGGGTGGCCGCGGCAAAGAACAGGCTGACGCCCGGCACGTAATTCAGGCGCCCCCAGAGCCCGCCCATCTTGCGCAGATCCCGGGTGTGGAGCCGTTCATAGAGTTGCCCGCACAGGATGAAGAGCGCCGCCGCCGACAGGCCATGGGCCACCATCTGCACCGCCACCCCCTGCAGGGCCAGCATCTGGCCGGAATAGATGCCGATGATCATGAAGCCCATGTGGGCGATGCTGGTGTAGGCCACCAGGCGCTTGATGTCGTTCTGGGCCATGGCCAGGATCGAGCCGTAGACAATGCCGAGCAGGCCCAGCCCCATGGCGATGGGCGCGAACTCCTGGGAGGCATTGGGAAACAGCGGCAGGGCAAACCGCAGCAGGCCGTAAGCGGCGGTCTTCAGCAGAATGCCGGCCAGGTCGACACTGCCGGCGGTGGGGGCCTGGGCATGGGCGTCCGGCAGCCAGGAGTGGAGGGGAACCAGTGGCATCTTAACGGCAAAGGCGGCAAAAAAGCCCAGCATCAGCATGTACTCCACCGCGGGCGCCATGGGCGTGTGCAGCAGGGCTTCGTAGCTGAAGGTGATCTGCCCGCTGCTGCGGAAATGGGTATAGACCAGGGCGAGAATGGCGATCAGCATGATCAGCCCACTGGCCTGGGTGTAGATGAAGAACTTGGTGGCGGCATTGATGCGGGTCCGGACCGGCGAGGAGCTATGGCCCCAGAGCGCGATCAGGAAATACATGGGCACCAGCATCACTTCCCAGAACACGAAGAACAGGAACAGATCCAGGGCCAGGAACACGCCCACCACGCCCGCCAGGATCCACAGCAGGTTGAGGTGGAAAAAGCCGATGTTGTGCTGGATCTCGCGCCAGGAGCAGAGCACCGCCACCACGCCGAGCAGGCCGGCCAGCATCACCATCAGCAGGGAGAGGCCGTCCAGCGCCAGATGAAAGCGGATGCCGAAGCGCTCGATCCAGGGCGCGATGAACTCCAGCTGCCAGTCGGGCACGGCGGTGGTTGGTGTCGATCCGCGATAGTCGCCCTGCCACCAGAGCCACAGCGACAGGGCCAGCACCAGCCCCATGGCGGCCAGGGCGATCCAGCGTGGCGTGCGGGTGCCGAAGCGCTCCGCCTGCCAGCACAGCAGCCCGCCCAGAAAGGGGATCAGTATCAGCCAGACGAGGATCATGGGCGTGCGGCTCCTTGCACGGTTAGAGGAAGACCAAGGTGGTCAGCATGGCCACCGCGCCCACTGCGATACTGGTGGCATACCAGCGCAGGCGGCCGGTCTGGGTCAGGCTCAGAGCCCGATGGCAAGCCGCCGCCAGGCGCGCCACCAGTCCCAGGCTGGCGTCGATCCAATCCCGCCGGTTCAGCGCCACCAGAAACAGATAGGGCCGGACCCAGAGCCAGCGGTACAGCCAGTCGAAACCCCAGGCGTGGTACCACCAGGCATGCAGCAGGCGTCCGGGCGGGTTGTCCACCAGGCGCGCACCCAACTGGCGCGGGCCGAGAAACAGCATGGCCGCCAGCGCGATTCCCAACAGGCTGGCTGCCGTTGCAATCCAGCCAATGGGGCCGTGCTCCACATCTGTCAGGGCCGGGCCGGGCAATACTTCTGCCAGCGGCGGATGAATCCAGGCGCCGAGGAAGGTGGAGAGCACCAGCAGAACCAGCAAGGGCAGCCAGTGCGCAATGCCGTGTCCCTGATGAGCCTCGGTTTTCGCCTCACCGTGAAAGGCGATGAAGATGAGGCGAAAGGTATAGAGCGCAGTGAGGAAGGCACCAATCAGGCCGATCACGACCAGCGCCTCATGGCCCCGGGCCCAGGCCTGCAACAGGATGGCGTCCTTACTGTAGAAGCCGGCCGACACATAGGGCAGGGCGACCAGTGCCGCGCCCCCCACCAGAAAGCTGGCGTAGGCCAGCGGCAGGGACTTGCGCAAGCCGCCCATGCGGAAAATGTTCTGTTCATGGTGGCAAGCGACGATCACCGCGCCCGCCGCGAG
>JAEZAA010000181.1 GCA_023430625.1 Pseudomonadota bacterium | reverse complement strand
AACTGACACTGAGCCGCCAGATCCTTTACGTCGTAGCCCCGGTAGGTCAATCCAGACCCGGACTTACCTACGGTCGACAGGGCGGTCTTACCAGCCACTTGCCCACGCAGGCCCGCGCCACTCAGTTGTTTTCCTGCTGCCATCGTTATTCTCCTCTCGAAACTTTTTATCCAACGGATGAAGGTTAAAAATCGATTGAACCACCTGTTCCTGGTGTGGTGCTTACTTGTTCTTGCCTTCCGCGAACAGGGCATCGAGCTTCTGTTCGAAGTCGTGGTAGTTCAGGTAGTCGTAGAGTTCCATGCGGGTCTGCATCATGTCGACCACCTTACGCTGATCGCCTTCCGCCAGGATGCTCTTATAGACCGTTTCCGCCGCTCGGTTCATGGCGCGGAAGGCGCTCAGTGGGTACAGCACCATGGCAGCACCCCATTCGCCCAACTGCTCTCGGTTCCAAAGTTCGGTTTGACCAAATTCAGTGATGTTGGCCAGGATGGGCACGTTCAGAGCCTTGGAGAACGCCCGGTAGTGTTCCTCGGTCTTGATCGCCTCGGCAAAGATACCATCGGCACCGGCTTCGACACAGGCCTGAGCACGGGCAATGGCCGCTTCCAGACCTTCCTGAGCGAAGGCGTCGGTGCGGGCCATGATAAAGAAGCTCTCGTCGGTGCGGGCATCGACGGCAGCCTTGATCCGGTCGACCATCTCATCCTGGGACACGATTTCCTTGTTCGGGCGGTGGCCACAGCGCTTTTGCATCACCTGGTCTTCGATGTGGACAGCGGCGGCGCCGGCTTTTTCCATCTGCTGAATGGTGCGCGCAATATTGAACGCCCCACCCCAGCCGGTATCGATATCCACCAACAGCGGCAGTTTGCTGGCGGACGTAATACGGCGGACATCTTCCAGCACATCGTTCAACGAAGTGATACCCAGATCGGGCAATCCATAGGATGCGTTAGCAACGCCACCACCGGACAGATAAATCGCCTGGTGACCAATGCGCTCAGCCATCATGGCCGAATACGCGTTGATGGTGCCGACGATCTGCAGCGGCTTGTTGTTGGCCAGCGCCTGACGGAAGCGTGCACCCGGTGATTGTTTTGAAGTCATGGTCTTACCCTCTGGATTCATTTAGTTACGTAGCTTTCTTGAAGTCTTTTCTCGGCATTTTTCCGAGACGCGGCGATATGACGCCGCATCAGTAGTTCCGCCAGCTCCTCATCCCGCTCGGCAATGGCATCGACAATATGCAGATGCTCGGCCAGTGCGAGCTGGGGACGCCCTTGGGCGGTACTGAAACGATAGCGGTACATGCGGACCAGGTGATAAAGGTCTCCGCACAGCATCCGCTGGAGTTGCTCATTGCGGCTGCCCTGCACAATCTGGTAATGGAAATCGAAGTCGCCTTCGCTTTGGTAATAGCTTTGACCCTGGTCTTGCTCGATCTGCACCTGATGTTGGGTCAACAAGGAACGGAGCTCAGCGATCTCCTCCTGGGGCATGTTTCGCGCGGCCAGGCGGCAGGCCATTCCTTCCAGGGCCTCGCGGACAAAGTAAAGCTGCACCAGTTCTTCCAGCGACAGCGCGACGACGCTGGTGCCCGCATGAGGTTTTCTGATTACCAGGCCGCGCCCTTCCAGGCGCCGGATCGCTTCCCGCAAGGGGCCGCGACTCACACCGAATAGGGACGACAACTCCGCCTCGCCAATCTTCTGGCCAGGACCGATATCGCCACGCACGATGGCATTCTGGATTTGGTCGAAAACACGATCAGCTAAGGTCACGGACTGCTCCGAAAAACCGGGACTGCCGGCAAAACGCCGGTCTCGGAAATGGGGCTATACGTTAGGGGAATTGGCCAAAGAATGTCAACCGGATTGTCGACAATTTAGATTGTGCTTCGGCTTTCAGAGATAAGTCGCTGCGAAGAAGAACGCGCGAATGCGCCTGGCAGGGGCCGAATTCAAACCACCACCGGTTCCATTTCAAGCTCCACCCCGTACCGCTCAAGAACGGATGCACGAATACGACCAGCGAGCTGCAGAACCTGATCACCACTCCCCTGGCCTGGATTAATCAGCACCAGAGCCTGGCGCTCGTGAACGCCGACCGCTCCATCCCGGAAGCCGCGCCAGCCAGCCTGATCGATCAACCAGGCGGCAGCCAGTTTGTAGGAGCCATCGGCCAGCGGATAGTGGGCTATTTCTGGGAACTGCGCCTGCAACGCTTCAAATTGTCGACAATCCACCACCGGATTCTTAAAGAAGCTGCCCGCATTAGGAACCTGAGCCGGGTCCGGCAACTTCGCCTGACGCACCCGAATCACTAATTCCATGATTTCTTCGGTAGTGACGGCCGCTTCGCGGCCCGCAAAGGCTTGCGCAAGCTCGGCGTAACCTAGCTGATGTGCGCGGGTTCTACTGAGTGCAAACCGCACGGAGAGAATGACGTAAGGCTGACCTGCCTGGGTCTTAAATAGGCTATGGCGGTAGCCAAACTGGCAGTCCGCGACAGTAAGCGTCTGAAGCGAGCCATCACGGGTATCGAGCACGTCCAGGCTCAACAGCGTGTCTTTGACCTCAACGCCGTAGGCACCGATGTTCTGCACCGGTGCAGCACCAACGGTTCCGGGGATGAGCGCCAGGTTCTCAAGACCACGATACCCCTGAGCAACAGTCGCCCGCACCAGTTCATGCCAGTTTTCACCCGCAGCAGCCGTGAGGATACAGTCCGACTCACTGAGCGCATCAAACGCGACGCCCTTGAGGCAGATGTGCAGCACCAACCCGTCGAAATCAGCCTTCAACACGAGATTGCTGCCACCCCCAAGAACGAGGTACGGCAGCCCCTGTTCCCGGGCGAACATCAGCCCTGCTGTTAATTGCTCAACCTGGTGCACGGCAAGGTAATAACGAGCCTTCGCGGGCGTACGCAGCGTCACAAACGGCGTCAGATCGACGTTCTGCTCGAGGCCGGCGGGCTGGTTATGCAACAGGTCAGGATGATTCATACAGGCGTAGCTTTAGAGGATTCCAGGGCCGACACCTACAGGTACTGGGCACGGAGATACTGCAGCAAACCCACGCATGCCCGCTCCACCAGATCCAGCACCAACTCAAAACCTTCGTCGCCGCCATAGTAAGGATCAGGCACTTCCTGATGGGAGACGCCTTCAGCGAATTCAAGAAACATCCGGACCTTGTGGCGATGTTCAGGCGGACAAATGGCCAGCAGGTTTGCCTTGTTGTCTTTATCCATGGCGAGAATCAGGTCGTGACTGGCGAAATCCTCGGGCGAGACCTCGCGTGCACGCAGGTGAGCCATGTCATAACCGCGCTTGGCTGCAAAGGCTTGGGCACGGCTATCTGGTCCCTTACCAATGTGCCAGCCACCGGTTCCGGCCGAATCGATCTGGATGCGGTCTTGCAAACCTTCACGCTGAACCAGGTGCTCAAAGAGCGCATGGGCGGTGGGCGATCGACAGATGTTTCCGAGACAGACAAAGAGAACGCTCGGCTTCATCATGCCCCCTTCTCCAGCAAGGCCCGTACACGGCGCAAATCCTCTTCCGTATCCACTCCGGCCGGCGGTTGCTCATCGGCCACCGCCACATGGATTTTCTCGCCATTCCACATGGCCCGCAGTTGTTCGAGACTTTCGGCAAGTTCCAGCGGGGCTGGCACCCACTTCACGAAGTTCTTGAGGAGCTTCACCCGGTAGGCGTAGATGCCGATGTGGCGGTAATAGTTAATCCCTTCCGGCAGGCCGGCTAGCCCCTTCAGGTGATGATCACGCGGCCATGGAATCGGCGCACGCGAGAAATACATGGCAAAGCCGGCATGATTCATTACCACTTTCACCACGTTTGGGTTGTACAACGAGGCTTCGTCCGTAATGTCTTCACACAGCGTGGCGATACCGGCGCTGGGTTCGGCAGCCAGGTTGTGGGCCACCTGATTGATCACTCGTGGCGGGATCAGAGGCTCGTCGCCCTGCACGTTGACCACGATATCGTCGGCGTAATAGCCCAGTTGGCTCACCACCTCTTCCAGGCGATCGGTGCCTGATGGATGATTGGGCGACGTCATGATGACCTTGGCGCCAAATCCCTCAGCAACCGCCTGGATCCGCGCATCGTCGGTGGCAATCACCACCTCCTTCGCCTCACTTTGCAAGGCACGTTCATACACGTGCTGGATCATGGGCTTGCCGGCGATATCGAGCAGAGGTTTGCCAGGCAGCCGGCTTGAGGCATAACGGGCGGGAATAATGACGGAAAACGGCATAGGTTCTCTAACTGGAAAAATGGTGGTTTAACACTGAAAGACCCGTGACCGGCCAAAACCTGGCCTGATGGATAGCGCCTGCCCCTTACTTGCTCAAGCGCTCGTCCGTCGTCAGAGTGCGAGCTTCGCTATCCAGCATGACAGGAATCCCATCTCGGATAGGAAACGCAACCGCATCCTGCTTGCAGATCAACTCGGACTTGTCCTTGTCGTACTGCAGCGTGCTATTGCAAAGGGGGCATACCAAGATCGAAAGAAGCTTTTTATCCATGATTCTCGCTCGAATACCTGTATCGAGGCTGGCACATTGGGCGCCAGCCCTCATCAGCGGCCTTACCGGTCCATAACGCCCGGTCTATTTGATGTTTGCGACACCTGTACCTAGTGCTCTGGCCTAACAGTAGCCAACAGAGACTCCAGGCGCTGAAAAAAGCCTGGCGCCAGGCGCGCCTCAACACGCAACGCATACATCCGTTCGTTCGCAAATTCGCGCCACTTCACCGCATCCTTCTCTGTCATGAGGATGGGTAAGTCATCGTCGTACGCCAGATCCTGCCGATTGTAACGATGATGATCGGCAAATGCATGGGGAATTACCCGCAACCCAAGACTCTCCAACGTTCTGAAAAAACGGTCCGGATTGCCGATACCCGCAACCGCGTGAACAGTCTGACCCGCCATGGCTTCCACCGATAACTCCTGGCCATCAATCAAGCGAACCAGCATCGTTGGTTGCAAATGCATCTCCCAGGTCGCCGGAAAACCGGAACCTTCGCCCTTAGCGGACGCTGCGCCATTAAAGGTCGGCAAGGACCTCTCCAGCTTGCCGTTGGTCACAATCAGATCGACTGAACCAAGTCGCTCCGGTGGCTCGCGCAATGGTCCGGCAGGTAGGCACCAGCCGTTGCCCAATCCGCGACGGCCGTCGAGAACGACAATTTCGAGATCGCGGCGCAAGGCATAATGCTGCAGGCCGTCGTCACTGAGAATGAGGTTGCAATCGGTTTGCTCAAGCAAATGCCGGGCGGCATTGACCCTAAGCGGATCCACAACCACCGGGCAACCACATTGGCGGGCCAGCATCAGTGGCTCGTCACCACTTTCATCGGGGTCGGATTCGGGTGTCACCAGCATGGGGTACTGGGGCGCGCGGCCTCCATATCCGCGGCTGATGATGCCGGGCCGCCAGCCCATCTCACGAAGCTGACGTACCAGGGTCGCAACCAGCGGCGATTTACCGGTGCCACCTAGCGTGATGTTTCCCACAATGATGATTGGCGCAGGCGACTGCCATAGTTGCTCTTTCTGACCCAGATACTGGCGACGGCGCCGTCTGACAATGGTCCGGAACAACCAGGCCAGAGGGCGCAGCAGATGCAGCCAGCGTGCGCCCTCATACCAGTCTCGCAGCAGCCGTTCCGCGGCCATGGGATTACTCTTCCTTGAACTGCATCTGATGCAGCGTTGCGTAATGGCCGTTGCGCGCCAACAAGTCCGCGTGGGTACCGGTTTCCACCACCTGCCCCTTATCCATGACGACGATTAGGTCGGCATTCTCGATGGTCGACAGCCGATGGGCGATGACCAGCGTGGTACGACCACGCATCACTGCTTCCAATGCGTCCTGAATATGGCGCTCGGATTGGGTATCAAGGGCCGACGTGGCCTCGTCGAGAATCAAAATAGGCGCATCCTTCAGGATGGCGCGGGCTATGGCCAAGCGCTGACGCTGCCCACCGGAAAGCCGCATGCCGTTGTCGCCCACCATTGTTTCCAATCCGTCCGGGAAGTCACGGATGAACTCCATGGCGTGGGCCGCCTCGGCCGCGCGGCAGATGTCCTCGTTGCTATAGAGCTCACGGGAACCATAGGCGATGTTGTTGGCAATGGTGTCGTTGAACAGGGTGACCTGCTGGTTGACCAGGGCGATCTGTCGGCGCAGTGCGTCCAGGCGGTAGTCCTTCAGCAGTTTACCGTCGAGCAGGATCTCGCCGCTGTCATAGTCGTAAAAGCGTGGAATCAGGTTTGCCAGGGTCGATTTGCCACTACCAGACCGTCCCACCAGTGCCACGGTTTTGCCGGCGGGAATGACCAGGTTGATATCCTGCAGCACCTCGTCGCCTTCCGGATGATAACGGAAATGAACGTGGCGAATTTCGAGATCACCCCGGACCCGCTTCACATCCAACAGCCCCTTGTCTGGCTCCGGCGTCTGATCCAGGTGCTCGAATACATCATGGGCCGCAGCCACGCCCCGCTGGATGATCGAGTTAACATCGGTCAGCTGGCGAACCGGCTTGGCAATGGTGGTGGAGGCCGTAATAAAGGCGATGAACTCGGCGGTGGTCATATCACCGATCACTTCCGGTGCCAGCGCGAGCCAGACCAGAATCGCGATGGATACGGAAATCAGTAACTGAATGACCGGCGTGTTGATGGCCCGGGTCAATGCCATTTTGGTGCTCTGTTCCAGGTTACGCTCGTTGACCTGGCGGAAGCGACCGGATTCATAGTCCTCGCCGCCGAAGGTACGCACCACCCGATAGCCGTTGATCGCCTCCGACGCCACGTGGGTAATGTCGCCCATGGAACCCTGAATACGCTTGCTCAGCCGCCGGAAACGCTTGCTGACCTGGCTGATCACCAAACCAATGATGGGACCTACCGCGAGAAAGATCAGGGTAAGCTTCCAGTTGGTGTACACCATGTAGCCCAGCAGGAAAATAACCGTCAGGCCTTCACGGGCAATGACGGTGACGGCATTGGTGGCGGCGCCCGTTAACTGCTCAACGTTGAAGGTAATACGGGACACCAGATGCCCGGAGGAATTCTGGTCAAAGAACCGGCAAGGCAGATGCAGCATGCGATCGAACAACTGCTGGCGCATGTCGCGCACAATGTTGCGCGCGACCACGGCGATGAAATAGGTGCCGAGAAAAGCACCCAGGCCGCGCAAGGCGAACACGCCAATGATCAACAGGGGAACAAAGATGCGGTATTCCTGAGTTGGATTCTGAATCGCCTCGACCACTGGCTCCATGGCGGCAGCCATGCCGGCGCTGGCGAGTGCGAAAATACCGTTACCGATCAGGCTGATGAGAAAAAGAAACCAGAGAGGCTTCAAATAGCCGAGAAGACGCTTATAGACTTGCCAATTATTCATCAGATTGCTTATGGGCGCTTTTGATCATGTACGCACCAGTCGGATGGTGCTCGTCGGGCGTGAGCCGGTCGGCATTTTAACCGGCGGCGGCCGTCGAGGATACGACGGCACGCCGCTGAACACCAGATTACTGATCCGCCTCAGGCTTCTCAGTGGTGATGCTGAGGTGCACGAAGCCCAGCTGACCGGCCGCATCCATGGCACGCACCACATACTGGTGGGCGGCATTGGCATCGGCGGTAATGATGAAGGGTAACGAGGTATTGCCGTTCGACAGTTTCTCCACGGCGCGCTTCAGGGTATCCAACTGGTTGTTTACCAGCGGCCGCTCATTCACGACGTACTGCCCATTGCGGTCAATCACCACCTCAATGCGTTCAACCTGCTCCGACGCCACCTCGCCACTTGCCTTGGGCAAATCGAGCGTGAGATGGCTTTGCTTGGTGAACGTGGTGGAAACCATGAAAAAGATCAGCAGGATGAACACCACGTCGATCAACGACGTGAGGTCCACCTTGGCTTCATCACGAGTCTGGCGTTTAAACTTCACGTTGATCAGACCCCGTTGGTGCCAATTTCACGATCGCCGTGGATTACTTCCACCAGCTTGATCGCTTCCTGTTCCATGGCCACCACCATCTCATCGACGCGGCGCTGGAAGAAGCGATGGAAGAATACGGTCGGAATGGCAATGGTCAGACCGGTTGCGGTGGTGATCAGTGCCTCCGAGATACCGCCCGCCAGCGGCGCCGCGTTACCCGCGCCTTCAAGTTGCAGCATGGAGAAAATATTGATCATCCCGAATACGGTTCCCAGCAGGCCCAGCAGCGGTGAAATAACCGCGATGGTGCCCAGGGCGTTGAGGAAGCGTTCCAGCTCGTGCACCACATGGCCTGCCTCTTCTTCAATGCTCTCTTTCATGATCTCACGACCATGTTTGGCATTGAGCAGACCCGCCGCCATGATGCGGCCAAGGGGTGTGGAATCCTTCAGCTCACGCAGACGCTTTTGATTGACCTCTTTATTCTTGATCCAAGCCCACAAATCGTTCACGGTTTTCTTGGGAATGACCCGCGACGGGCGTAACGCCAAAGCCCGCTCGATGATAATGGCCAGGGCTAGTACCGAACAAAGCAACAGGGGAATCATGACCCAACCGCCGGCTTTTAAAATCTCGAACACGCATTACTCTCCTGCAAAAAGAACCTTCAGAATCGGCCCTGAAAAAAGTGGGCCTACGATACCATAAAAGCGCCAGACGCTCATAAAGGCGCGCGCCGACGACACCATCCCCTGCTGCCACCCAACAAGTCTTGACGAAGGCAGAACAAGTCGGCATCCGAAATTCCGGCCCCGCATCGATGCAAAGCCTGAATCAAAGTGTAGACCCTTCCGAAAAATACGCGAGAGGCCGCTGATTTATCAGGGATTCCGCATCCAGCTCAGGATACCCGGTGTCTCGGGTCTTTGCCGCCAGTACCCCAACCTCGTTACACGCTCTGTCTCGACATCCAACTGGTCCGGGCGAAAACGCAGGGAAATGGCGCCATGTTCCGCCGTGTTGAGCAAGGGAATCGCCAGGTCCGCCAGCCGTTGGCGGGTCTCTGGCGGCGGATGCCGAAAGCGATTGCGGTACCCTGCGGAGACCAAGGCGATCTTCGGCTGCACCGCGCGCAGAAAAGCCGGCGCGGAGCTGTATTTGCTCCCATGGTGCGCCAGCACCAACACATCGGCGCGCAATTCCTCGCCATAACGGCGCACCAGCCGCCGTTCAATGTCCGCATCGATATCGCCTGTCAGCAGCATTCGCCATCCTTGGACCTGCACCTGTACCACACAGGAGCGTCGGTTTGCGACGTATACGCTCGACAGTTCGGGCGGTGGCCACAGGACCCGCGCGGTCGCGCCCTCCCATTGGAATACCTGGCCCTCATGGCAGCTCTTGGCATCTGACATCGAACCCAGCCGTGCTGGCTCTCCCGAGACCAAAACACCCACTGACAGTGACGCCAGCAGGGAGTCCAGCCCGCCCGCATGATCACTGTCGCCATGACTAATCAGGAGAT
>JAEZAA010000131.1 GCA_023430625.1 Pseudomonadota bacterium | reverse complement strand
GCCGTGGACCCCACCCCTAGCCGGGCGCCCCAACCCTCCCCTTGGCAGGGGAGGGAGCTAACAGAGTCCTATTTCGGCTTTCACAGGAGAACCCCGACATGCTAGCCAAAGAGTACCCCTACTACCTGGCCAACAAGGCGGTGTTCGCCAACCGCGACCTGCCGGTGTACGACAAATACAGCGGCGAGCTGGCCACCCATGTCGCGCTGGCCGACCCGCAAGCGCTGGACCAGGCCATTGCCGCCGCCGTGAAGGCCACCGAGCCCATGCGCAAGATGCCGGCCTACCAGCGCCAAGCCATTCTGGAGCATTGCGTCAAACGCTTCCGCGAACGGGCCGATGAACTGGCCTATGCCCTCTGTGTGGAAGCCGGCAAGCCCATCAACGATGCCAAGGGCGAAGTGGGCCGCCTGATCGACACTTTCAAGATCGCCGCGGAAGAGTCCACCCGTCTGTATGGTGAGACCATCCCCCTGGATATCAGCGCCCGCGCCAAGGGCTACCAGGGCATGAGCAAGCGGGTGCCGATTGGTCCCTGCGCCTTTATTAGCCCCTTCAACTTCCCACTGAACCTGGCCGCCCACAAGGTGGCACCGGCCATTGCGGTGGGTTGTCCGTTCGTGCTCAAGCCAGCCAGCCTCACCCCCATCGGCGCCATCGTCATCGGCGAGGTCCTGGCAGAGACCGATCTGCCGGAAGGCGCCTTCTCCATCCTGCCCTGCCGCCGCGACAGCGCCGACTTGCTGACCGAGGACGAGCGCCTGAAGCTGCTGAGCTTCACCGGTTCCCCCTCTGTGGGCTGGGAACTCAAGGCCCGCGCCGGTAAGAAGCCGGTGATCCTGGAGCTGGGTGGCAACGCCGCTTGCGTGGTGGATCAGGACTGGGACATCGACGACGCCGTCAAACGCATCATCGTCGGCGCCTTCTACCAGTCCGGCCAGAGCTGCATCAGCGTGCAGCGCATCTACGTGCACGAATCCATCTACGCCAGCTTCCGCGACAAACTGGTCAAGGCCACTCAGGCCCTGAAAAGTGGCGATCCCCATAACCCCGAGACCTTTATCGGCCCCATGATCAGCGAGTCCGAAGCCCAGCGCCTGCAAGGCTGGATCGATGAGGCCGTGGCCGCCGGTGGCACGCTGCTGTGTGGTGGCAAACGCAATGGCGCCATGCTGGAAGCGACCCTGCTGGAGAATGTGGCCAAGGGCCAGAAGATCTGCGACGAGGAAGCCTTTGGCCCCGTCGCCGTGCTTGAACCTTTCAGCGACTACGATGCCGTGCTGAAGGCGATCAACGACAGCCGTTTTGGCCTACAGGCGGGCATCTTCACCCGCGACCTGTACAAGGCGCAGCAAGCCTGGGACGAGCTGGAAGTGGGCGGCGTGGTGATCGGCGATATCCCCTCCTGGCGGGTGGATCACATGCCCTATGGCGGCGTGAAGGACAGCGGCCTGGGGCGGGAAGGGATTCGTTGGGCGATGCAGGACATGACGGAGCTACGCCTGATGGTGGTACGTACGCCGGGCTGATCCTGGTGCGGACACCCGGCTAAGACCGGCCGGCAGAAACCGCTCCAGAAACTGGCAACAAAAAAGCTCTCATCCTTCGGGATGAGAGCTTCCAAAGCCAACCTTGCTCTTATTGTATTGTTCCTGAAGACGCCCTACAGGGCTGTCGCCGTCTTTCCTACCCGACGGATCTCATAGTGGTTCGCCCGGCCAAAGGTGCCCAAGTCATTGAAGCGCACGCCCTGCTCCCGCATCACCCGATGGGCTACGGACGCCGTCAATTGCCGGATATAGAAAGGCTCGCCCACCACGAAATGGTGAATGCCATGGGTGCTGCCGAAGTTGAAGCAGAACAGCTGGAAGGGCCAGAAATACCAGGCGTTCAGCACCTGGGTCTGTTTCAACAGGGAATCCACTCCGCCGTAGTAATGCATGTTGGAACTGATGAAGTTGAGGCTGAACGAGCGCAGGTAAAAGGGCGCGATCAGCACCACCACCAGCTTGTTCACCACATCCATCCAGGCCAGGGTCTGTTCAGACCAGGCAATGCTCGTCTCCAGCGCGGCCGCCAGGCCGTTGGCGGCGTGAAACAGCAGAAAGCCGTACCAGACCAGCGCGGTCAACCAGGAGAAGGGAAAGTTGGAGAACAACAGGCGCTTGACGGTGCCCCAGCGGGGCCCTTTCGGCGCAAACAGCGTCACGCGCAGTATGTTGCCGAGAAAGGTATCCATCATCACCAGAAAACGCAGCGGGCCATAGTTGGCGCCATTGCCAATCCCGCGTTCTTCCATATCCTGGGACGTGCCGGAGGTCTTGTGGTGAAGAAAGTGCAAATGCCGGCGCACCCAGGGATTGATGGTGCCGGGACGCAGGATCCAGCCCACCAGCAACATGAAATTGTGCACCCGCTTGTTCTTCTTGAAGTACTGCCAGTGGATCAGATCGTGTTCCAGCTCATGCAGCAGCGACGTGAAGATCGCCACCAGGGGAATGCAGAGCCAGGCCGGGATCAGTCCCTGCCAATAGGCCCAACCGCTCCCCACAACGCCGGCCACGGCGAATAGGAAAATGCTCATGCCCAGCAGGTTGTTGCGGGCCAGGATCGGATAGCGCGCGCGCAATTCATCGCCACGCTGGCGGATGGCACTCTGAATCAGCGCGATCCGTTGCTCGTCGGTCAGAGCGCTCGCGGAATGGTCGGTCATGGAGAAAGCTCCGGTAATGCGAAGATGGTTAGAAAACGTTTTAATACCACCGCCCTCATCCATCGGCCATACTGACACCAATTTGTGGCCGGTTTACCCCGCTTTTTGTCCGTGACGCCGATGTCATTTAATGCTGCACGAGTTCGGAGCACGCCATGGCGAACTTTGAAAACCAAGCAATCTACCCTGCGGCAGAACTGTTTCTGCTGAACCAGTTCATGCTTCAGGAAGGTTTCCTACCCAAACAGTGGCTGCTGGGCACCGGCCTGACGGACGCCCAGATCAATCAGCCCGAAACCCTGGTTTCGCTGCGCCAGTACGACATCATTCACCGCAATATCTTCCGCCTCGTCGCACGACCGGACATCGGCCTGGCCCTGGGCGGAGCCCTCAACCTGTCGCGCTGGGGGGTGCTGACCACCGCTCTCATCTGCGCCCAGACCCTGGGCCATGCGCTCCAGACTGCGCACGAGTTCCGCACCCTGGTGCGCAGCCGCTTTACCCTGACGACGCACCTTCGGGGCGACCAGGTGGAAGTCCGATTGCAGCGCCGCGAAGATATGCAGTTCCCACTCAACGCCGTGTTTACCCATGAAGTGCTGCTGGGCTCCCTGCAACGGCAGATCAGCGAATTGCTGGCCGAACCCTTCAGCTTTACCGAAGTGCGCCTGAATTATCCGCCGCCCGCCCATCAGGCGCTCTACCAGGCCCATCTGGGCTGCCCGGTGCAGTTTAACTCTGAGCAAAGCTGTCTGGTCATTCCCCTGACCCTCATGACTCGCGCCCTGCCCTTGTGGAATCCGGTCACCGAGTATCAGGCCCGGGCCGTCTGCAAACAGGAAGTACAGCGCCTGGCGCAGGCTCAGGGCGGCGATTTCAGATGGCTGGCTCGAGCTGAAATCGCGCGCCACGAAGGCAGCCTGCCCAGCCTGGAGGAGGTAGCACAACGCTTGCAGGTGACCAGCCGTACCCTGCGCCGCAGGCTGCAGGAGCGCGGCACCAGTTATCGCCATCTGTGTCAGGAGCATCAGCTGCAACTGGCGCTGGAGCTGCTCATGGACCGCCGCCTGTCCATCGCCCGGGTCGCCAGCCGCTGCGGGTTCCGTGACGCGGCCAGCTTCCGCGAGGCCTTCCGGCGTTGGACAGACCTGACGCCACAACAGTATCGTCAGGAACAACGAGGCCCCCGAAACCTGGGCTGATTGCCCCGCTCGTCCATCGGCTGTTTCCCGACAGGCCCAGGCTCCGGTATCCTGACGCCGTAGCCAACTGGCATGATCGATTGAACCCAACTTTGAATGCTCACGAGGAACGATATGAGCAAACTGATGAATTTTCTGGAAGTCGCCAAGGACTTCGTACAGGAACGTGTCGAAAGTACGGTGACCACCGTCGAACAGGTCCATTTGGCCATTGCCGACGCCTCCTTCAACCTGGCGCCCAAGGGCCGGAGCGCGGAGACCCTGGCCAGTGCCCGGGAGAAGCACCACCAGGCGGTGCAGGGCGTGTACGAGACCATCCGCCGCGTCAATCGCTCTCTGGGCGAGCTTGCCAACGACTACTTTGAAGGCGTGGAAGATGGTCAGGCCGCCGTGCGGACCATGAATCAGGCCGATCAGCAGGCCACGCAATCGACCGCTCCCTCCAAAACCAAGGCCAAAGTGAAGGTACGGGCCAAGCTTTGATCCGCCGTCCTTCGGCTTGTTTCCGTCCTGATCAGCCGCTTCGATAAAACCGCCCGTCACGGGCGGTGAACCGCCCCGCCCTCTCTCCTGCGTCCGTCCGGCGACCTGGCGCCACCTCCTCCGTAACCGGCGCCAAAGCCACCGGCCGTTCCTGTCTCAATCGACTTGCTCCCGCCCATTCGGCTCACTTTAATTGTGTCCATCTGTACACCATAAAACCGAATGATCGCCTCGTCTTTTCAAAGATGTTGCGACACCGTCCAGCATCGGACGGAACCGTCAACAACGGACAAAGCGGCCACTCTGGCGCTCTTTTACTCCAAAACAGGCCACATTTAACGGTTGACCGCGCCGAGTCTTAATTTTATATTGAGTGAACGGTCGTACACAGAAAGAGGGATTTCCATGACTGTCACACATTCGAACTTTGCATCCACTGCCAAGCAGTCTCTGGCGACCTATGCATCCACCTTTTGGCAACGCCAGGGCTTTATCCAGACCTATGCCGACTTCATTCTGACGGAGATCGATCCGCTGTTGTCCAGAGCGGTCTGGAACGCCCGCGTCGTCGAAATCATTCGCGAGACCCGCGACGCCAAGACTTATGTCCTCAAGCCGCCCGCACGCTGGAAAGGATTCGAGGCTGGCCAGCATTTCCAGATCGGGGTCGAGATCAACGGCACCCGGGTGCGGCGCACCTACACCCTGTCGTCGACGCCGGCGGAGTACGCCCGCACCGGCACCATCCGCTTTACCACCAAGCGGATTCAGGACGGACGGGTGTCCAACTGGCTGTTTGACCACCTGACGCCGGGCACCATCATCCAGATCGCGCCCGCCAGCGGCGAATTCACCCTGGCCGCCAGCAACGGCAAGAAGCCCCTGTTCCTGGCTGCCGGCAGCGGCATTACGCCGTTCTACTCCATGCTCAAGCAGCATCTGGGTCAGCCCAAGACGCCGGCCATCAGCATGCTGTATTACTGCCGCAATTCGTCGGAAGTGATCTTCGCAGAGGCCCTGGCTGAGCTGCAGCGCCAGCATCCGGAACAGTTCAAGCTGACGCTGGTGCTGACCGATACCGACGGCTTTATCAGCCAGGCCCAGTTGCAGCAGCATTGCCCCGATCTGACAGAGCGGACGGCTTTTATGTGCGGGCCGCAAGGCTTCATGGACAAGGCCACGGAACTGCTCGCGGCCGAAGGCATCGACGCCGGCACGATTATCCGCGAAAGCTTTGGCGCGCCCTATGTGCGGGTCAGCCTGGATCCGTCTCAGCGTCAGTCCGAGGTGGCGTTTACCAAAGCCGGGATCGAGCTCAAGGGAGATGGCAGCAAAACCCTGCTGGAAATGGCCGAAGCGGCCGGACTCACGCCGAAGTTCGGCTGCCGCAGCGGCATCTGCCACGAGTGCAAGTGCACCAAGCGGGGCGGCCAGGTGATCGATGCCCGTACCGGCAAGCTGTCCTCGCCTGATCAGGAAGAAATTCAGACCTGCATTGCCATCCCGGTCGGTCCGGTCGAAGTCGAGCTGTAAGGCGCCCCACTCGGACGCAGGCAAGGAGAAGACAAATGACTCAACCCACCACGCAACAACTGGAAGCCTTTGGCCAGGAACTGGACGCGCTGCGCGCAGAGGTCCTGAGTACCGTCGGCCAGCGCGATGCCGACTACATCCGGGGCATCGTCCGCAAGCAGCGCTACTGCGAGATCACCGGCCGGGCGCTGATCCATTTCAGCTATAACCCGCTGACTTGGGCGGTCGGCAGTGTGCTGCTCGGCGTTGCCAAGATCCTGGAGAACATGGAGATCGGCCATAACGTGATGCATGGCCAGTATGACTTCATGAACGACCCGGCCCTGAACTCCCAGACCTATGAATGGGACACGGTGTCGGACAGCGATTCCTGGCGCAAGACCCATAACTTCGAGCACCACACCTACACCAACATCATCGGCAAGGATCGTGACTACGGCTATGACGTGCTGCGCCTGTCCGACGACACGCCCTGGCGGCCCAAGCACCGGTTTCAGTTCCTGAGCTATCTGGGCCTGAGCGTGTTTTTTCAGTGGGGCGTGGGGCTACATGAGCTGGAGGCCGAAAACTTGCGCCAGCGCAAGATCCGCTGGCAGGACAAGATTCCCTACCTGCGCCGCTTCGGCAAAAAAGCCCTGCGTCAGGCGGGCAAGGACTATGTGCTGTTCCCGCTGTTGGCCGGCGCTCATTTCTGGAAGGTCATGGCAGGCAACGCCCTGGCCAACCTGATCCGCAACCTCTGGGCTTCGACCATTATCTTTTGCGGCCATTTCACCGAGAATGCGCAAACTTTTGCGGAAGATGACTGCAAAAACGAGAACAAAGGTCACTGGTACTATCGCCAGCTGCTCGGCTCCAGCAACTTCACCGGCGGCCGCTGGCTGCACATCATGAGCGGACACCTGAGCTATCAGATCGAACACCACCTGTTCCCCGATATTCCGGCCCACCGTTATGCGGAGATGTCGCCACGGGTACAGGCGATCTGCGAGAAATATGGCATGCCCTATAACACGGGCAGCTTTGCCCGCCAGTACTGGACCGTGGTCCAGCGCATCCTGCGCCACTCCATGCCGCCGAGACCGGCGCTGATGGCGCAGTAAGGCGAATCAGGCGTTATCAGCAGTCCCTTTCCTTTGGTTTTTTGGAGCCGCATCTCCAAGTTCGGCCGAACCCATCCGGGTTCGGCTTTTTATGCCCGACTATCAGCTTTATGCCCAACGATCAGCGGGCAGGCGCGACCTCCAGCTCCTGCAGCAAGCTGTCCAGCCGTGCCAGTAGATGACGATTATCATGCTGCCAGGGGTGAAAATCCGGGCGAAAGAAATCCAACCAGCCCGGCAGGATCCGGCGTAACGCGCCAGGGTCCACGAACTGGGTCCGGAACACATCGATCCAGCCGCGAATATCCCGGTGGCCACCGCTTGCTTTCACCGTCTGGAAGTAAAAAGGATAAAACAAACTCCAGAACACACTGTTGGCAAACAGAAAAATGCCCACCCGCAAGGCATAGGCCTTGGGCCCGGTGCCCACCACCTGGCAATAGGTATCGAAAGCCACCGCCTTGTGCTCGGTTTCCTCCAGGGCGTGCCACTGCCAGAGTGCCTTGAAGTGCGGCTCGGCGTTCTCCAGCAGGCGGGGCTCCCGCAGCAGAATATCGCCCAGCAGCGCCGTCAGATGCTCCAGGGAGACCGTGCCCGCCAGCTGCGCCGAGGGTGGCAGGCGCTTGGCCCACTCCAGCACCTGGGTGATCACCTGCTCCATGCGCGCCGCGGGCAACCCGGCCTCGCGCATGGCGGCGTTGTGTTCGTCATGCTCCCGGCCATGAAAGGCTTCCTGGGCGATGAAGGCGGCGATCTGGGCCTGTAGCCGCTCGTCGCTGATCTGGTCGCGGTAATGCCGCAGGGTGTGGATGAAAAAGCGCTCGCCCACGGGAAAGAACAGGGACAAGGTGTTGAAGAACTGGGTCAAATGCAGATTGCCCTGGTTCCAGCGGGTGATCTGGTCCTTGGGCAGTCCGAACTTCCAGTTGCGGCGGACGGGATTGATCTGGATACCCATGAGCGACCTCCAGCGATGGCGCCATCTAGAATGACAACTACTACCGTACCATCAAGAAATGGCACTTTAATTGATGTCATTATAGACCCTGGAAGTCCGTTGTTCCCGGCAGCGCGATCTAAGTCGGACGATTACTGCCGATCAGATCGCTCGACTCGGTCATTGCGAATCCGCAGAAAGCTGGCGAAACGGGGAATGCCACGACTGGTCTTGCCGTAGTACTTGTAGGTCACGGTGCTGCCGATGGCTGGCGGCGCGGCCCGCTCGGCATCGGAGAAACCGGTGCCGATGCGGAAACGCAGCCCCTCGGGTGTTGTCACCAGCAACGCCCCCAGCATGCCCTCATATTTCCCCTTGCCCGGCAGATGATCGATCACCACAGCTTCCGCGTCCTCATAGGTCTTGAGCTTGAGCAGATCGTCCGAGCGCCCCTGCCGATAGACCGAATCGCCCCGATGCAGCATCAGGCCCTCGCCGCCCGCCTTGACCACTTGCTGGAGATGCCGGGTCAGCTGCGCTTGGTCCGCAACCTTGAATTGAGCAACGAGCTGCAGATAAGGAGAGGGTGAAGAAGCCAGCAATGTCTTGAGCTGGTCCAGACGCTGGTCGAAGGTCTGTTCGGCGGCGGGCAGGTCGAACACCATAAACCTAATTTGCCGCCAGAGCACCGGGTCCGGCTCGAACTGACGCACGGCGCCGGAGAGTGCCTCAAAGGTCCCGCGCCCCATCCAGAGTTCACCATCGAGAGGTACTTTGGGGAAGTCCCGCGTAAACCAGTCCGGCGCCTGGAATGGATTGCCCTGGCGGGAAATCAGCTGCGTGCCGTTCCAGTAGGCCCGGACACCATCGAGCTTTTCACTGACCCAGTAGGCGTCCAGATCATCCGGCTCGGTATAGACCGTGGCCAGCAGCAAGGGTGGCGGATTGACTTCCGCCGCCGTTACCGGCACTGCCGCTAATCCGCTGCAAGCGACCAACAACAAGAGAATTTTCAGAAGGTGCGGCATGGTGGATCGATCCCTGATTCAACCAAACCGGCAGTCTAGCGGGATGCCATGCCGCTGCCTATGCCTCCGGGCCCTCTTTCCCCATCGGATGCAACTCACCATCGACCAATAACCAGAGCACCTCTAACAGGCCTGGAGAAACGGCACGATCTGGTGTCCGTCTCCATCGCTGGTGGCTTTGCGATACAGCATGACACGGTTACGGCCTGCGCCCTTGGCGACATAAAGCGCCTCGTCTGCTTCCTTGATCAGTGACCTCATGTCGCCAGAGGGCTCAGGGACACTGCTGGCCACACCAATGCTGACCGTGAAGGAGATTTCTTGTCCTTCCCACAGAAAGGGTGTCGAGGCTACGGTTGCACGGATCCGTTCGGCGACCAGCGCCGCGCCTCGGAGGTCGCTGTTGCACAGCAGCACAATGAACTCTTCGCCACCGTAGCGCGCCACGAAGTCACCCGCACGCTGGACCGCGGCTTGATAGATTTGCGCCAGATGCTGCAGGCAAGCATCGCCACAGAGGTGGCCATGGTTGTCGTTGATCTTCTTGAAGTGGTCGCCATCAATCATCAATAGACTGATCTCGCTGGGCCCACGGGAGTTCTTACTCCATTCGTGACTCAGCATTTGTTCGAAGTAGGCGCGATTTTTCACCTGAGTCAGGCCGTCGACAGCATTGGCCTCCATCAGCTTTTTATTAGCGACCTCCAATTCCAGCGTCCTTTCCTTGACTCGCTGCTCCAGGACTTCATTGGCCTGCCGCTGTACGTGCAGCAATTCGCTTTGCGCCAGAAAGCGTCGCTTACGCTCCAGATTCATCCGATAAGCGAGCGCGAAGGACAACAGAAGTCCCTCGGCCACGGCACCCATTTGCTGGGCGTGTTCCAGCAAAAGATGGTGAGGCAGGATGCCGAATTTGCTGAAGGTGATGAGCACACTGCCAACCAGGAGCAATAGCCAAGCCGTGGTATAGAAGCGCGCCAGAATCTCCCCCTGATACCAGAGATAGGACCCGATCAGGATCATCAGGCTTGCGCCGGCCACGGAGATCAAGGCGGCCAGAGGCGTCGCGATCTCATACGGCGCAACAAAATTTAGCAGGAACACCACAACCCCCGAACCTGCCACGGCCAAAACCGGTAACCTGATCCATCGGCGGTACCGCGCCAGCCCCAGGAAGCTATAGGCAAAGAGCGATGCTGCGGCAACATTGGTGCTGATCGCAGCCACCAGCGTGGGATTGTTGAGCTGAGGACGATTCGGCCACAGGAATTGCGCCGTGACGCCGTGAAACGACAACACGACCACCGTAATCGACAGGATGGAAAGAACGTACCAGAGATAGCTCCAATCGCGCGTCGCCAGTAACAGGAATGCATTGTAAAGCGCCAACGCCAGCATAATCCCGACAAACAGGATTTGGGCGGAGAGCGCGATCTGATCGTGCTCGAAGAAGGCTTCCAGATCCCACAACTTCAGTGGCAGTTGCAAGGATCCCTGGGTTTGCACCCGCATTAGAATCTGAATCTCCGCTCCTGTCGGGACCTGGAGCGGAAACAGGAAATTGCGGTGATACAGGGGGCGTTCGCCCATGGCGCGCCGGTCGCCCGTCTGGACAGTCTGCACCAGCGTGCCGTCATGGATAATGTAAAAATCGACGTAATCCAGCAGCCCGTAAGATAACTCGAGCAATTTGGAGGCATCCTGAGCCGAATCGTTGGTGAGCGTCAGGGAAAACCAATAGGGGATAGGCGTCAGTCCCAAGTTCAGGGTCGCTTTATCGTTGTGTTGCCACTCAGCCCGAGGCGACGCCAGAAAGTCGGAGACAGTGAAACGCCCCTCCGGGTCTGGCAAATAGAGCAGGCTTTCGCCCAGGGAACGGCTTCCTGCCGACGTCGTCACCTCGACGACAGAGGACGGCAGGCCCGGATCGGCAGCAAACGTCTCAACGGTCGACAACAGACCTAAAATGGCCAGAAAAACAACGTAAAATACTTTCATCGGCACCAGAATCCCGCCACGCCGGGTATAAAGCATGATAATGAGGAGGATCTCAGCGGCTTGATTCGAGAACGTGCCGAACCCGTAGGAGGGCCTATTCGCAGGTGGGCCGGGAACAAAGTGTAGCCAGAAATGATGTGGCGCAGATCGCGGCGAAACAATTATCTACAATTCAGAATCTAGCGAAATCCTTTGTCACCTACCAAAACAGAAGATCGCCAGAGCCAGTCTCCTTAATAGGACGATTTCAAATTGAAATGCCCACAGGGCACCACCACTTCACGGGTCCCATGCCCGCCTCAAGCCCGCACCCGCACTGAACCCTTAAAGAAGCTGGTATTCAGCAGTTGGGCATAATCCAGCAAGGACGGCAGCAGCCCCAGCATGCGGTCCAGGCTCTCCCGTACGGGTCGGCTCGCGGATCGATACGCCGGGTGGTGCCGGATCAAGCCGCTGAAAAGCTCCGTGACCAGATCCTTGGGTTTGGCGCTGACGGACCGGACACTCGGCGCTTCCACCAGCTTCGCGAGCTGATCCACATTGCCGGCCAGAGCCTGCAGTGCGCCCTGGTAATAGGCCGGCAGGGCCGTTGGCGCGCTCTGATTCACCCCCGGCTTGCCAAAGCCGCGCACATCCATGCCGTTTAGAAGCTGCTGGCTGAGTGGGTTGAGCGCGGTTTCCACGTCGTAACCAAAGCGCTGCTGACCGGCTCCTGCGTGCTGCCGGTAGCCCATGACAAACTCCGAACTCAGGCGCTGGCTCTTGGACTTGAGATCAACCGAATAATCGAGAGACAGACTGCTGTACGTAGTATGCGCCGCGCCACTAAAGGTGCGGGCCTGGCTGGCATCGAGGGCAAAGCTGGCCAGTTGGCCGGCATCGAAAAAGCTCAGGTCGTCCAGCACCGCCATGCGGCCGAAGCCGATGGTGCTGGAAAAGTAGGTCTCCGCGATCCCCACCATTTTGGCGACGACCTTGTCCAGGGCCTTGCGCTCGGCCTCGGACAGCTCTCCGTCGACTTGGTACAACGCTGAGCTGGTCTGCTCTGTATCTTCGCCAATGGCGCGGGACTCGCCGAAACGGAGGGTGACCGTGTCGCCATCCCGGGTTTTGATCTGAAGCGAGAAGCTCCCGCCGTACTGGTGCGGAGAATTGGAGGAGGCAGGCGTTGGCTCGGACCTAAAACTGTTCGGCCGCTGGCTCCAGTCCGACAACCCTGTCATCAGGGGTGAAAAGAATGCCAGCCCTACATCCGTCGTGGCGCTGGCCACCGGTTGCAGTGCAACCGACGGCAAGGCCGCTGGCTGAGCCCCGTTCTTCTCGAGCACTGCGTCCGTCGCCGGCAAGGACCGAACTGCGTCCTTGGGGGGCGCGACGGTAACCCGGAGTGGTTCCAGTACGAAAGGCATTCGCTTGATATCCATGGCCGCCTCGAAAACGACTTTACTGCGCTTCGTATTTCTTAACGGCCTGATCAGCAATATCTTTAGATGCGAACGTACGTCACGAAAGCGGCGTTCTTAATGCAGCAACTGTTCAAACTCCACCCGATCATGGGCGCAAAAAATAGTGACGTCCTCTGCCCTGGACTGCGCCAGCTCATGTAGTCGCGCCTGGTTGTGCAAACGGGCCTGGCGGTCGACCTCCATGAGGCGCTGGTAAGCCGTCAACCCGGGGGTGCAATGGGGCGTCGGCGCATGCACTTCGTCCCGAAAGAAATAGGCGTCGCCGGCGTGCAGCAGCCAGCCCTGGTCCGTGTCCACCGCCACGCCGCAGTGACCCCAGGTGTGGCCGATGAGCGGGATCAGCAGGATCTCCGGCGGCAATCCTTCCAGGTTGCGGATGCTGTCGAAGCCGAACCAGGGCTCGCCGCGGTCCTCATACAGGCGCCAGTCAACATCTTCGTCCCACTGCTGGGGGCGATACCGGCCCTTGGCAATCAGGGTGTCACGCTGCTGGGCTGCCCTCAGCTCCTCGCCGTAGACATGGACCTTGGCCTGGGGAAAGTCCTCGATGCCGCCGGCGTGATCGAAATCGAGATGGGTGAGGACGATGTGGCGCACATCCGCCGGGTCGAACCCGAGCCGGCGAATCTGGGCAATCGCTGTTTCTTCCTCGTGCAATTGCACCCGCATGGTGGCGCGAAAGACTTCGTTAAGCCGTTCATGGGGATGCGCCACGTCCTGCAGGCCCAGGCCCGTGTCCACCAGCACCAGCCCCTGTTCGGTTTCGATCAACAGGCAGTGGCAGACCAGCGTCGCCGGGTGCAACAGATCGCCCACGCCATCCATTAACCTGCCGCCCAAGGGGCACATGCTGCCGCAGCTGAGGTGATGAATCTTCATGTCGTCCCTCCGGATGAAAACCCTTCCGAGCCGGCTGGGCCGAGTCGGTCAACATCACCCTCTTACCTTAATCTGAGCGATAGGCCTCGCGTAGCAATGCAGCGCCTCTTAGACCAAAGTCGCATTGTTTCCGGGGCTATGCGCGCGCCAAGATGACAGGTTCAAAATTGACAGGCTCTACAGAAGACATATTGAAAAACCCTAAACCTGTGTTAAATTCAAGTTGTACGGGTTCATTGTGCAGCCTTTCATACCGCCTGGCGAAATAGGGATTCGATGTATACACTTAAAGTGAGTGTCGCCAGACCCAGAAAAAAACAACAGGGGTTTTACATGAAAGCTTTATCCCAATTACGCAAGAAACTGACCATCACCACGACAGCGGTCGCGCTGGCCGCTTCTACCATGTTTGCTCCGGCCGCGATGGCCAAAGACACCATCAAGTGGCGCGTCCAATCCCATTGGCCGGCCTCCAGCAGCTCGTTCAAAGACAGCCTGGAGCGGATCAAAAACGTAATTGAAGAACGCACGGACGGTCGCCTCGAGCTTCAACTGTATGAAGACGGCGCGCTGTTCAAGGCCAAGGAAACTTTCAACGCGGTCAGCCGCGGCATCATCCAGATGGGCACCATCTCGCCCTCCTACGCCCAGGACAAAATTCCGCTGGCGGGCGTAGCGTCCGGTCTGCCGTTTGCTTTCCGTAACGTGTGGGAAGCGGTCTATTTCCACAAGCATCTGGGTTTCGAGAAAATGCTGCAGGATCAGGCGGCCAAGCACGGCGTCTATTACTCCACGGATAAGATCTATCCCACCGAGATGGTCACCAAGAAGCCCATCAACAGCTGGGAAGACTTCACCAAGCTGAAGATCCGCTCCTCCGGCGCCATGCAGACCTTCCTGACCGATGCCGGCGCAGCAGCGTCTTACCTGCCAGGCAGCGAGCTGTACACGGCTCTGTCCACCGGCGTGGTTGACGCGGCTCACTGGGGTGCATCCCAGGGCGCGGCCAGCATGGGCTTGTACGATCTCACCAAATACCATGTGCAGCCGGCCCTGAACATTGCCGGAACCGACGTGATCATCGTCAGCCAGAAGGCTCTCGACAAGCTGCCCAAGGATATCCGCGACATCGTGATTCAGGCCCTCGACGAGCAGTTCTGGGCGCGGACCAACGAGTACCAGTACCAGGAGCGGATTGCCCTGGCCAAAGCCATCAAAAACAATGGCGTTCAGGTCAACACCATTCCTGATGATGTTCAGAAGCGCCTGGCCCAGGCCGCCCAGAAATCCTGGGAAGTGGAAGCCAAGCGTCACCCCAGCGCCGCGGAAGCCGTCAAGCTGCTGCGCAACTATCTGACCGAACTCGGCTACCTCTGATCTGCAACCGGATCGCCTGGGATCCCACTCCACAAGAGTCAGAAAAGCTCTAGCCGACAGCGGGCCCTTACCGGGCCCGCTTAACTTTGTCCCCTCAGCGCTTGTGGGAGCTGACATGCGTCTAATCCAAGCCTATATCAACGGGATCACCCGTCTGAACAACGCCATCGGAACCTGTGTCTCGTACCTGGTCTATGGCATGTTCTTCTTTCTAATCCTGGAAGTGTTCTTCCGCTATGTCCTGGAATCGCCGACCGTCTGGACCAATGAGCTGACCCAGCTGCTGTTCGGTTTCTATATCGTGATGTCGGGCGGCTATGTGATGGCCCACCGGGAGCACGTCAACGTCGACATTTTCTACTCCCATTTTTCAGAGCGCACCAAAGCCACCGTGAATATCTTCACCTCGGCGCTGTTTTTCCTGTTCGTCGGTTCGGTGCTCTATTTCGGTTCTTCCATGGCCTGGGAATCCATCCAGAGCATGGAAACCTCCTACTCCGCCTGGAACGCGCCGGTTTGGCCGGTCAAGGCCGCCATTCCGCTCGCCGCGTTCCTGCTGTTGCTGCAGGGAATTGCCCGCCTGCTGGAAGACATTGGCGTTGCCCTGAATCTGATGCCCGCGCCCGAGCATAAGCATGCATCCACAGGAGAGCATTCATGAGTATCGAAGTTCTGACCCTCCTGTTCTTCGGGTCGTTACTGCTATGCCTTTTCCTGGGCGTTTCCCTGGCCTTTGTGCTGGGCGGGGTCTCGGTCATCTTCCTGTACTTCACCTGGGGCGCGGATGCCTTTTACATGGTGGCCTCCCAGATGTGGGGCACGATGGAAAGCTTTACCCTCGTCGCCATCCCGCTGTATGTGATGATGGCGATGCTGCTGGAGCGAACCGGGGTCGCGAAAGACCTCTATCACATGATCTATCTGTGGAGCGGCGGCATTCGTGGTGGCCTGGCCATCGGGACGCTGGCAATCTGCGCACTGTTTGCGGCCATGAGCGGCATCAGCGGCGCCGCCGTAGTAGCCATGGGCACTATCGCCCTGCCCTCCATGCTGGAGCGGGGCTACGACAAGAAAATGGCTCTGGGCTGTATCAATACCGGCGGTAGCTGGGGCGTGTTGGTACCTCCCAGCGTCCTGATGATCCTGTACTCGCTGATTACCGGTGTCTCGGTCGGTCAAATGTTCGTGGCGGGGATTCTGCCGGGTGTGCTGCTGATGGTGCTGGTCACGGCGTACGTGATCATCCGCTGCTGGCTGCAACCGGAACTGGCCCCGGCCATTCCCAAGGACCAGCGTCCCAGTTGGAAAGAGAAGTTCGACGCCCTGAAGGCCGTGATCCTGCCCATCATGATCGTGGTCATGGTGCTGGGTTCCATCATGCTGGGCCTGGCCACGCCCACCGAGGCGGCGGCAATCGGCGTGCTGGGTGCCCTGATCTCGGCGGCGGTGTACCGCAAGCTCAGCCTCAACCTGTTCCATGAAGCCTCGATCCGTACCTTCAAGCTCACCGGCATGATCGGCTGGATCCTGTTCGGCGCCCACGCCTTCAGTGCCGCTTACCAGGGCATGGGCGCACAGGCACTGATCGAAGGCCTGATCACCTACATTCCGGGCGGTCCCTGGGGCATCATCATCTTCATGATGTTCATCGTGTTCCTGCTGGGCATGGTGCTGGATCCGGTCGGTATCATGATGATCACCCTGCCGGTGTTCATGCCGATCGTGACCTCACTGGGCTTCGACCCCATCTGGTTCGGCATCCTGTTCGTGATCAACATGGAAATCGGCTACATGACACCGCCCTTCGGCTTCAACCTCTTCTATCTGAAGGGCGTGGTGCCGCCGGGTATCACCATGCGGGATATCTATACCTCGATCATCCCCTACGTGATCGTGTCGCTGGTGGGTCTGATCCTGGTCATGATCTTCCCGGAAATCGCGACCTACCTGCCCAACAAGATCTTCAACGACTAGGCCAATCGGATCTTTGCCAAGGAAGGCAATCCCGTCCCTTGAAACCGGAGCCCTGGCTCCGGTTTTTTTATGTCTGGCTTTTGGTCGCTCGAAAATGCCTGGCAGCTTGTGGCATCGGTTTATAGGCACCGAGCAGACGCGCATGCCACTGCAGAACATCTTACGAGGGCGGAGTCTCCAGACTGCAATCAGGATTGCAAGCGAGCTTGCATTTCGGCTTGCATTGCAACGTCCAGAGGCTATAAATTTATCTTCATAAACAGAAAATTATGGTTTCTACGAGTCACCGCCTGAGTTTGCATTTATGTTTGCATCTGGTCAGTTTATTACTCCCGTGTTACCCACTCCGAGAGAGACGGAGTATGAGGAACTTAATGACCTTGTGATTGAGGTTGTAAGCTCAGCGAGGGCTCTGCACGCTGCTGCCCCGGACCATGTGGCACGTCCCCTGGCCACAATGCTCACCCTGCTCAACTGTTATTACTCAAACCTGATTGAAGGGAATGTCACCCATCTCGTTGATATTGAGCGGGCGATGAAAAACGACTACTCCCATGACCAGCAAAAGCGGAACCTGCAATATGAGTCCTTCGCGCATGTTGAAACCGAGCGGGCCATGCGACAGCAGCTTCATCGTGACCCACGTCTGGCTGTCCCGTCGAAAGACTTCATCTGCGGTCTGCACAAGGAGTTCTACTCGCGACTTCCCGAGGAATTCAGGAAGGTAACCCGGCCTAACGGCGAGATCGTGGATATTATCCCTGGCCAGATCCGCCAGCCGGGCGAAGAGGTAAAAGTTGGACTGCACTATGCCCCTGAAGCGAAAGAAGTTCTCAACGGACTTCGGTTCTTTGAGGAGCAATACAGCTACGAACGCCTCAATGGAATTGCAAACCGAGTTATGGCCATCGCCTGCGCCCACCATCGGCTGGTTTACATACACCCGTTCATCGACGGCAATGGACGGGTCTCACGCTTATTGGCCACTGCAATGGCTATTCGATCGGGCATTGATTCGTTCGGGCTCTGGAGCGTAAGTCGTGGCTTGGCCAGACAAAACGTCCGGTACAAGGAGCTGTTGGCTACCGCCGATGCCAAGAAGCACTTTGCTACCGACGGCCGTGGCAAGCTCTCGATGTCCGCCCTATGTCTGTTCACTAAGTTCTTTCTGGAGACCTGTCTTGACCAGATCCAGTACATGACCGACCTGCTGAACCTTGGTAATTTGGCGGAACGAATCAAGGGCTACGTGGCCTTTCGGGCGGCAAGCTCTGAGCCACTTCACGAGCAGTCCCAGTACATCCTGATGCACATTCTGGCCACCGGCGGCTGCGATCGCGCAACAGCTCGCAGACTCACCGGCCTTAAGGATCGGGCCGCGAACGAGATCATCGGTCAACTGCTGAAGGAAGGCCTCCTGACGTCTGAAGGTCAACGCCAGCCACTCATGCTGGGGCTGCCCTCAAGAGCCTTGAACTATTACTTCCCGAATCTGTATTCCGGTATCAGTTAAAATTCTCTGGTTACCGACTCTATTGTCTAGTTGCTAACGTTTTGTATTCCGACACCAGACAAAACCGCTGCGAGGGCTTATGGGATTTTCCGCCATCTATGAACAGGCCGCGGCCCGCAAGGGCGGCCAGCAGGCATTGCAGGCGCTGCTGCCCAAAATCACGGAACGGCAGGAACTGGCGGCGCGGGGCGATGACCGCTATCTGTCGGAGATTACCCGCTGCGTGTTCAAGGCGGGTTTTGTGTGGCGGGTGATCGACAACAAATGGGCGGATTTCGAGGCCGCCTTTCACGGCTTTTTCCCAGCCTACTGGCAACAGGTGCCGCCGGATGTGCTGGAGCAACTGGCGCAGGACGAGCGCATCGTGCGCAATCTGCAGAAGATCCGCACGGTGCCGCTCAACGCCCGCATGATCATGGATGCGGCGCGCGACCACGGCAGCTTCGGCGCCATGCTGGCGCAGTGGCCGGCGGACGATCAGGTGGGCCTGTTATTGTGGCTCAAGCGCAACGGCAGCCGGCTGGGAGGCAACACCGCCCAGTACTTCCTGCGCCGGGTGGGTTGGGACGGCTTTATCCTGTCCCAGGACGTCATCACCGCCCTGCAGCGGGAGCACCTGCTGGATGCCACGCCCGGCACCAAGAAAGCGCTGGTACAGGCCCAGCAGGCGTTTAACGAATGGCACCGGGAAACCGGGCTGCCCTATAGCCACCTGTCGCGGATTCTATCGTATTCGGTGGATAGCTGACCCAAGCCCTGGACACAAAAAAGCGGAGCCGGCCCAGAAGCCGACTCCGCTTTTTTCATACCCATCTGGAGCCGACGGTTAGAACCAGTCCTGCGCCATCTCCAGCGTGGTGGTATCGGCGTCCTGCAGAACCCGGACCCAGGCATCCACTTTCGGCAGCTCGTAGCGGCAGAAGTAGTCGCAGGTCTTGAGCTTGCCCTGGTAGAAGGCCGCCGTTTGCGGGCCACCCGCCGCCAGTCCGGCCGCGGCGCACAAGCCCTGGCGCAGCCAGAGCCAGCCCACCACCGTATGGCCGAAGGCTTCCAGGTAGACCGAGGCATTAGCCAGGGCACGAGCCTGATCGCCGCTCCGCTTGAGGCTTTGCAGCACCTCGGTGGTCTGGTTCAGGGTCTGCAGGGCGTGGGACAGGCGCTCGGCGTTGTCGGCCAGTTCCGGCACCTGCCGGGCCTGGGCGATGCTGTCCTCGATGCGGGCCAGCAGGGCGCGATAATGCTCGCCGCCATCCTGGGACACCTTACGGCCCAGCAGGTCCAGCCCCTGAATGCCGTGGGTGCCTTCATGGATGGGGTTGAGCCGGTTGTCGCGGAAGAACTGCTCCACCGGGTATTCCCGGGTGTAGCCGTAGCCGCCGTGCACCTGGATCGCCAGGCTGTTGGCCTCCAGGCAGAACTGGGACGGCCAGGACTTGATGATGGGCGTCAGCAGATCCAGCAGACCACCGGCCGCGGCACGCTCCGCGTCGGACTCGCCGAACTTCTTCACGTCCACCAGAGTGGAAGCGTACAGGCACAGGGACAAGCCACCTTCCACATAGGCTTTCTGGGCCAGCAGCATGCGGCGGATATCCGCATGCTCGATCAACGGCACCTGGGGCGACTCGGGATCCTTCTCGCCCAGGGGACGTCCCTGGCGCCGGTCGCGGGCGTAATCCAGGGCGTGCAGGTAGCCGGTGTAACCCAGCATCACCGCACCCAGGCCGACGCCGATACGGGCCTCGTTCATCATGTGGAACATGCAGGCCAGGCCCTGATGGGGTTTGCCCACCAGATAGCCTACCGCGCCGCCGTTCTCACCGAAGTTGAGCATGGTGGAGGTGGTGCCCCGGTAGCCCAGCTTGTGGATCAGACCGGCCAGCGCCACGTCGTTGCGCTCACCCAGGCTGCCGTCCGGGTTGACCAGGAACTTGGGCACGATGAACAGGGAAATGCCCTTCACGCCCGCTGGCGCATCCGGCAGACGCGCCAGCACCAGGTGCACGATGTTCTCGCTCAGCTCGTGATCACCACCGGAGATGAAGATCTTGTTGCCGGTGATCCGGTAACTGCCATCTTCCGCTGGCACCGCACGGGTGCGCAGATCGCCCAGGGACGAGCCCGCATGGGGTTCGGTCAGGCACATGGTGCCGAAGAAGCGGCCGGCCAGCATGTGGTTGGCGAAGCGCTCCTTCTGCTCCTCGGTGCCGTGGGCCAGGATCAGGTTGGCGGCGGCGATGGTCAGCCCCGCGTAGCCCTGGGTGCCCACGTTGGCGCCTTTGAGCAGACCCACGCACATCTGGGCGATGGGCACCGGCAGTTGCATACCACCCCGGTCATAGTCCTGGGAGGCCGCGAACAGGCCGGTTTCCGCCAGAACTTTCAGCGCCTTGCCCACTTCCGGCCGGGTCACTACCTTGCCGTTCTCGAAGCGGGGCTCGTCCTTGTCCGCCAATTGGTTGTGGGGTGCAAACTCTTCCGCCGCCACTTTCAATGCCAGCTCCAGCGCCGCGTCCAGGGTTTCCCGGCTGTGGTCGGCATAACGTGCAAAGCGCAGCTGACGCTCGACCTGGTGCAGCTCATAGAGCTGGAACGCCAGGTCGTTCATATTCATTATTTTCTGGTCCATAACGAGTCTCTCGCAGGCCGTTTAAACGACTTCAAACAAACCGGCCGCGCCTTGGCCACCGCCAATGCACATGGTCACCACCACAAACTTGGCGCCGCGACGTTTGCCTTCGATCAGGGCATGGCCGGTCAGACGCGAGCCGGTGACGCCATAGGGATGGCCGACCGCAATGGAGCCGCCGTTGACGTTGAGCTTCTCCATGGGAATGCCGAGACGGTCGCGGCAGTAGACCACCTGGGAGGCGAAGGCTTCGTTGAGCTCCCACAGGTCGATGTCGTCCATCTTCAGGCCGGTACGCTCCAGCAGGCGCGGGATGGCGAACACCGGGCCGATGCCCATTTCATCGGGCTCGCAACCAGCCACGGCGAAGCCGCGGAAGATGCCCATGGGCTCGATGTTGTGCTGCTCGGCATATTTGGAATCCATCACCATACAGACCGACGCACCGTCGGACAGCTGGCTGGCGTTGCCGGCGGTGACGAACTGATCCGGGCCGCGCACCGGCTCCAGCTTGGCCAGGCCTTCCAGAGTGGTGTCCGGACGGTTGCACTCGTCGCGGGTCAGGGTCACTTCGCGCTCGCTGACTTCTCCGGTGGCCTTGTCCTTCATCAGCATGGTGGTGGTGAAGGGCACGATCTCGTCGTCGAACTTACCCGCCTGCTGAGCCGCCGCCGTGCGCTGCTGGCTGATCAGGGCGTATTCGTCCTGGGACTCGCGGCTGACGTTGTAGCGCTTGGCGACGATGTCGGCGGTCTCGATCATGGACAGATAGAGCTCCGGCTTGTGCTTCATCAGCCACTCGTTCTGGGCCCGATAGAAGTTGAGCTTGTCGTTCTGCACCAGGCTGATGGACTCCACCCCACCGGCGACGATGGCCGGAATCTTCTCGGACAGCACCCGCTGGGACGCCAGCGCAATGGCCTGCAGGCCCGACGAGCAGAAGCGGTTGATGGACATGCCGGCGGTGGTGGCGGGCAGACCGCCACGGATAGCGGCCAGGCGCGCCATGTTCTTGCCCTGGGCGCCTTCGTGGAAGGTCGCGCCCAGGATCACGTCCTCGACGATGGACGGATCGATGCCAGCGCGCTGCACCGCGTGCTGGATGACATGGCCAGCCAGATCCACGCTGTGGGTATTGTTGAGTGCGCCCCGGTAGGACTTGCCCAGGCCGGTGCGGGCGGTGGAAACGATGACGGCGTCAGACATGGTTGGTACTCCGGTTGTTGTTATCGGTTGGGATGGGTGGGGAGTGTTGAGCCAGGGGTTCCGGCGCTGTGTAGTTCCCTCCCCTGGCAAGGGGAGGGCTAGGGTGGGGTCGTCTTTCAGGCACGGAGTAAACCGGCCTTAAGAACAAGCCTGTCCCTTGCGGGGCAGGCACCCCCTCCCTAGGCGGGCCCCCCGGCCTCCCCCTTGGCAGGGGGAGGAGCTAAACAGCCTTAGAGATCCGAGAAGCGCTTGCCTTCCGCCACCAGCTTCTCCAGCAGGGCGGCCGGCTTCCATTGATCACCGCCGATGGTGTCGTGGAACTTCTTCACGCTCGCCAGGATCTTGTCCAGCCCGATCTGGTCGGCCCAGAAC